>JAUYIZ010000030.1 GCA_030688615.1 Desulfobacterales bacterium
TAACCCATCAGGAATTGGAACGCAACTTATTTCTCAAAAAAACTTACGGTGAGGTTTTACATCTTAAACTCAAAGCATTATTGCCCGTGAACGGTTACACAAAGGTTTTGTTAATCACTGTTAACTCTTTTTTTCCGTCTACCATGAAATGCCGGACCTTTATTGGCGTCTTGCCAATATATTCACCGCTATTTTTCTCAATTACGTGAGCACCTTCCGGGTCTGAAACAATTGTAAACGCACCATATCGATAATCAACTTCTTCTGAAACCAAAGACTCAGGTGGTTTTGAGGGCTCTATTCTGGTGTCCTGAACAACGCCGTTTGCAGATTTCTCATAAGGGGAATCCTTTGTGACAATACTTTTCCCGATCACACTTTTAGCCGCTTCAGGTTCAGGAAAAGGGTTCAGCAGGACACCCACCCCTTCAGTTCTCCGAAATCCCATTTTCTCCATACAGACCTGGTATTTTTCAGGCACGCTACCCTTATCGACGAGAAGACCGACGCCATAGGCAATTGGTCCGCCAGCCATGAGCAGGCCTGTTTTGTAAGGGACAACTATATGATTGCAGTCCTCGATAGCCAGTTGGTAGTTGTTTTCCTGACCTGCTGGAATAATATAGGTTCCGGGGGGCGGTGTGAGGAATGACGGCGACCGCAGTGCCTCGGCAAAACCGCTGCCGGCTCCAGCCTGAAATCGTTCCGTCACCCCTTTTCTACGGAGAAAAGCGACCATATTCGAGTACCCGTTCGATATGGCTGTCCAATAAGCCGTGTGCCCATCGTTGTCAACGGCAGAGATATCGGCACCCTTTTCAAGGAGTATGTTCATTATTGCCAAAGCCTTTTCCGGTGATTTTGAACAATAACTAGCAACGTAATGAATAGCCGTCCCCCCGTCCTTTGCCTTGACATCTGTCCGTGCCCCGCGGTTGGCAAGCAAGGTTATCATATCCAACTGACACGCCGTAGCAGCATATAAAAGAGGTGTCATCCCCAAGGAGTCTTGAGTATTGATATCAGCACCGATCTCGACAAGCGCCTTGAACGTTTCTATCTGGCCGTAACTGGCTGCGACCATCAAAGGTGTTAGCCCTGCGCTGTCCCGCCCCTCGATGGGGGACCCAGATTTTATCAGGGCCTGAACCTGCTGACTTTTTCCTTCAGATGCGGCGCCATGGAGGGGATACTGGGCGTTGTATGCAGCACAGCCCATTAACCCGTATGCCACAACCAGGATGATAAATGCTAAAAGAGGAATAACCTTGGGATTGTTTGTCATTTTATTATCTCATGTTTCATGTATTTGTTAATTGTGCATGGCGTTTTCTTGAAATCTTTAATAATAGTGCAGCCAAGCAGGTCAGCTTTTACAGAACTCTTGAAAGGATATATTTACCTTAATATACCGCAAGAATGATTTGCAAGCTAAAAGGATGCGTCAACACCCTTTTAAAAAATCGGAAGTAAGGAGAGGGTTATCTATAGCGATGCCCTACCCCATCATTTTGACCTTATACCCCCCCGGCCCTTCGGTCAGGGAATGGTCACGGCTTACAATGATGTCATAGGACGGCGATCCCCGAGAAAAATCATGGGATTTGTTGGGTCAGCACAAAGAAAATGGGTAAAGGATGGGTAAAAATAGTGGGCATAATAAAAAGGGGTTAGCCTTCATTCGGCTAACCCCTTGGATTTGTTGGCTCCCCAGCACGGACTTGAACCGCGGACCCGATGGTTAACAGCCATCTGCTCTGCCAACTGAGCTACTGGGGATTATGCATGAACATCACAGAAATATTTTGAAGACTTGTAATTAGTAAGTAATCGTTTGGTTGTCAATATAAAATTTTTACGGGCGCATAAATTCTTCCCGGCGCCATCGGGAAAATTATGGCTGAAACCCGCTTCATGTACCTGTCCCCGGACTTTCATGCGGGCAAGGCATCTGAATCCTGTAAAGCAAAATGGGAGGGAAAATAAAAAAAAGGTGAAAATATCCCCTCTTATATGTTATAAGAAAATCGACATTGAAGATCCCCGCGGCAAGCCGCGGGGAATGCGTTCCCGATTGCGGTTCACCTTTTTCAGAAGAAAACAGGGAAAACAAACCTTTTTTCCAGGGAAGACATGAATGCGCCAAATCAGAATCACCTCCGGCAATATTTGCCAAACCGCCTTGATCAACGAGAATTCAACCGCCGACGCCATCTGGGACGCACTGCCGCTGAAAGCCCGGGTCAATACCTGGGGCGATGAGATTTATTTTACGATTCCGGTTGACCTTCCGCCGGCGGACGATGCCGGCGATGTTTTGGAAATGGGCGCCCTGGGCTACTGGCCTCCGGGCAAAGCGTTCTGTATTTTTTTCGGCCGCACCCCGGCCAGCACGGGCGATGAAATCCGGGCGGCCAGCGCTGTAAATATTTTCGGAAAAGTCCAGGGGGATGCGAAACTTTTCAAAGAGATACGAGACGGGGACACCATTATCCTTGAGCCGGTGAGCAGCTGATATCGAAGATCCCTGCAGCAAGCTGCGGGGAACACGCTCGCTGTTGCGGTTCAAATCGTTCTGGACTCCGGCCTTGGCCGGAGTGACGGGCGTTGGGACTTTTTCGGGACCATCTGCAATAAACCCAGAATTCATGAAAGGAGAAAGAACGATGAAACGCTTACTCGCAGTGTTCACGGCCATCACCCTGTTTGCCGCCGCCGGGGCAAAAAACGTAATGGGGCAGCAAAGCGCCGCCGAGTTTTACAAAGGGGAAAGAATTACCTTTATCGTTCCATATCTGCCCGGCGGCGGTTATGATGCCTATGCACGACTGATGGCGCCGTACCTGAAACAGTACACCGGCAGCACGGTCATCGTTAAAAACAAACCGGGCGGGGGCGGCGCTGTGGGCGCCAACATCATCTACAGGGCAAACCCGGACGGCAAGACGATCGGCATCCTGAATATGACCGGCGCCATTCCCGCGCAAATCGCCGGCGCGGAAGGAATCGATTTTGATTTGACCAAGTTTAACTGGCTCACCCGGATCAATAAAGAACCCCAGGTATTTGTCGTCAACGCCAAATCAAAATACAACAGCTGGGACGATATCCTGAAAAGCAAGGAGACGATCAAATTATCGGCCACCGGCACCGTGGGTTCCACCTACTTTGACCTGCTGGTGCTCAAACTGGTTTTCAACCTGCAAAACTTTGACATTATCAGCGGCTTCAGCGGCACCTCGGACGCGGATCTTGCCATACTCAGGGGAGACGTGGAAGGCTCGGCTTCTTCGGTGAGCAGCAAAATCAGCAAAATTGCCGAGGGCAATTTCAAAGCGCTCCTGGTGATTGCGCCGGAAAGAATCCAGGAACTGCCCAATGTCCCCAATATTTATGATTTTAAAATGTCAGATGAAGGCAAAGCCGTTACGGATACTTACATCAGCATGATGGAGGTCGCCCGGGCGATGATGACCACTCCCGGTGTCCCGGCCGACCGGGTGGCGTTTTTACGCGACGCCCTCAAAAAAACCCTCACCAACCCGAAACTTCTGAAACAGACCGCCAAAATGCAGCGGCCCGTGGATTACCTGGAGGGGGAAAAGGTTTTGGATTTCATCAAAATATCGATAAATAAAGCCCCAACTTTATTTGTTCAGGAACTTAAAAAGGTTTTAAAGTAGCCCAAAGAGGTGAAAACATATGATCGATGCCCTGATTGAAGGTTTTTTTTTAGTGCTCGAATGGCCGGCGGTCGGCTATATGTGCGTGGGGATCCTTTTTGGATTGTTTATGGGCTTTACGCCGGGTATCGGCGGCCCCGTCACCCTGGCGCTGGTGCTCCCGTTTGTTTTCGGATTAAATGAAGTCAGTGCCGTGGCGTTTCTTCTGGGCACCCATTCGGTGGTCGTAACGGGTGGATCGGTTACGGCCATCCTTTTCGGGGTTCCCGGCGCAGGGCCCAATGCCGCCACAATTATCGACGGTTACCCCATGGCCCAAAAGGGTGAAGCCGGCCGCGCCATTGGCGCCGCATTGACGGCATCGGCCCTCGGCGGGCTGCTGGGAACCTTAATTCTCGCATTGCTCATCCCGATTTTACGGCCCCTTGTCCTGGTGTTCGGGCCCCCCGAGTTTTTCATGCTTGCAATTCTCGGCGTGGTTTTTCTGGCCACCCTGAGCGGTGACGAGCCCCTTAAAGGCGTTGTGGCCGGCCTGTTCGGTCTGATGCTCTCCCTGATCGGCGAAGAGCAACTGATGGGCACCAAACGGTACAGCTTCGGGCTGCTCTATTTGTGGGACGGCATCAAGCTGGTTCCCGCCGTGATCGGCCTGTTTGCCATTGCCGAAATGGTTGACCTGTTGTTACGGGGCGGCTCCATTGCCAAAACAGACCAGCAATCTTCTACAATGGGCCCCTGGACGGGCGTCCAGGATGTTTTTAAAAGATGGGGACTTTTTTTGCGCTCCAGCATTGTCGGTGTCGTCATCGGCATCATACCCGGACTGGGGGGGGACGTGGCATGCTTTTTGGCCTATGGCCAGGCAGCCCAGACCGCAAAGAAGGGAGAAGTGCCCTATGGAAAGGGAAACGTCGGCGGCGTCATCGCGCCTGAAGCGGCAAACAACGCCAAGGAAGGCGGCGCGCTGGTGCCGACCATCGCTTTCGGCATTCCGGGCAGCGGCTCCATGGCCATTCTGCTGGGAGCGTTGTTAATCGTCGGCATCACCCCCGGCGCACCGCTGCTGAATGAAAAATTGAATATTACTTTTGCCATGGTGTGGACGTTGGCGATTGCCAATGTCCTCGGCGCGGCCGTCATGTTCCTCCTGGCCAACAAACTGTCCAAAATCACCTTTCTTGAAGGCTCTCTGATCGCACCCATTGTTCTTTCCATCTGTTTCATCGGCGCCTATATGACCACCAACAGCATCGGCGATATCATCGTCGCACTTGTCCTGGGATTTATCGGATTTGAAATGAAACGTCTGAATTACTCCCGGGCCGCCTTGCTTTTAGGTCTTGTTCTGGGTCGTATCGTGGAACAGAATCTGTTTTTGTCCCTGAGACTTTTTGGCGGATCCTTTGCAGTCAGACCCATTACGCTCGTCCTGATCGTTATATCCGTCCTGGTTCTGGGCTGGTCTTTTCTTAAACCCTGGCTGTGGCGTAAAGAACAAAACAACGCTTCAGGCTCACAGGCTTAAAGGGGAATAATCATGAAGCAGGCGGAAGAAATCGGGTTTGCCGTTTTTATCTTTATCATGTTTATCATCTTTGTACTTTTCGGCCTGAAATTTACCAGCATCGCCAGAACCGTTCCAATGACATTGGCCGTGCCGGGACTGGTATGCGCCGGAATTCTTGCAGGCAAAAAGATTCTTCAGGGGATCGGCGCGGCCAAGGCGCTTAAAGAAACACCCGGGCCCGGCACGCCGGCCCCGGCAAAACCTGAAGGACGGCGCATTCTGGAAATCTGGTCATGGGTCCTCGGGTTCATCGCCGGAATTCACTTGCTGGGTTTTTTAATCGCGATTCCTTTATTCCTGTTATCTTTCCTGTTCTTTTTTGCCAAACGATCCTTTGTGAACAGTTCGATCATCAGCATCGTCTTTACGGTGGGAATATACCTGCTGTTCTATGTGGGGCTCCAGACAGAATTCTAAAAGGCCAGTGATGCGTAAATATCGTGCAATCTGTTTGAGCTGCAGCCCTCGCAAAGGCGGCAACACGGATGTGATGGTCCGGAAGGTATCGGAGACATTGACCGGCAGCGGCGTGGCCGTCGAATTTGTCCGGACCGCCGACCTGAAGCTGTCCCCGTGCGATGCCTGCTGGCATTGCTCCGGGACGGGACACTGCCGCGTCAACGACGACATGCAGGCCATCTACCCCAGGCTGATGCAGGCGGACGCGGTGGTCATCGGCAGCCCGGTCCACATGGGCCATTCGGTCAGCGGGCAGGCTCAAATCTTTCTGGACCGCACCTTTGCACTCTGGCATCAGAAGAGACTGACGGATAAAATCGGGGGCGCCATCGCCGTTTCAAACCGCAGGGGGACCATGGGCGCCGTTAAAGTCATCAACGGCACATTGCTTGCCCATCATATCATGGTTGCAGGCTATGCCACCGGTTACGGGCTTGCCCCGGGCGATGTCAGCCAGGACGCGCGGGCCTTGAAAGAGGCCGAAGCCCTCGGCCGCCGCGTCTATCAGCTGATGACGGCGATGGGCAGATAACGGAAGATCATGATATCTTCTCTATCCGCGCCACCTCATCGGGTGTGAGCCTCGAGGCCGCCGCAGCCACGTTGGCATCCGCCTGCTCCGGGGTCATCATGCCGGCAATGACCGAGCCCACCCACGGGCGGGAAAGCAGCCAGGCAACGGCAAGCTCTAAAATGCTGCGGCCGCTTTCCGCGGCCAAACTCTCCAGGGCGGCCAGCTTATCGAAGTTTGCCTCCGTCAGCACGTCATCATAGATCTTCATCGATTTTGCCAGCCGTGCGTTGGCAGGCATTTTCCGGTCAGGCCGGTATTTACCGGTCAGGAAACCGGCCGCAAGCGGCGCCCAGGGGATAACGCCCACCCCGTAAGTTTGACAGCAGGGAACCAGTTCCGTTTCGATATCGCGATCGATCAGGTTGTACCTTGACTGGACCGCGATAAAGGGGTTTACATTGTGAACTTTCGAGGTCCACACGGCCTCGCACAGCTGCCAGGCGGCAAAGTTGGAGCAGCCGAAATAGCGCACCTTTCCGCCGGCAACCAGGTCGTCCAATGCCCGCAGGGTCTCCTCGACAGGCGTTCCCTCGTCAGGACGGTGAATATAGTAAAGATCGATGTAATCGGTGCCCAGCCGCTTCAGGCTGGCCTCCACCGCTTTCAGGATGTACCTGCGGGATCCTCCCTGTTCGGCAGGATCCATGCTGTTGGGATGCCCGAACTTTGTCGCGATGATGACCCGGGAACGGCCTGCCTGGACGGCCTTGCCCACGATTTCCTCGGATCGGCCCTGGTTGTACACATCCGCCGTGTCGATAAAATTGATGCCCAGCGCCAGCGCGTGCCGAATGGTGGCCAGGGAGGATTTTTCATCCGCCCGCTGCCCGAAATTATTGCCCCCCAGGCCGATTTCCGAAACCGTGAGTCCGGATTTGCCGATTCTGCGGTAACGCATAAGTCCTCCTGCAAACAAAATTTGTTGATGACAGTTTTTTCGGGGTATTTTTTTCGCTTACAGCCCAGAGTATGCCAGATAAACAGAGGCTGTCAAGCCTAAACAAGCCGTCGAATGTTACGCTGACAACTTGCCTCTTG
>JAUYIZ010000033.1 GCA_030688615.1 Desulfobacterales bacterium
CGAAGGGCTAAGGGAAATAACAAGGCAATCCGGCCTTTCGCCATTCGCCCTTAGCCTTTAGCCATGAGATTATTGCCGAGCGTGATCGTTTAATTATTATTATTTCGCAAGTTTCGGAACTTCAGTTTGGTACATTTTCAAGGTAGAATTGTCAACCCATGTTTTTTCAGGGTTGACCATAGAGACAAAAAAAACGGGAACGTCAACCTTATTCCTGAAACCGCAATGACACATCCCCGCTGAAAATTTGTTTTCTGCCCCCGTTTTCAACCTGGAGAATCAGGCAGCCGTCTTCCCGAATGGAATCCACGACGCCATGTTCCATCCTGTTTTGCGAAATCACCGTTACGGCTTTTCCGATCACCATGGAACAGGCCTTCCATTGGACGAATATTTGAGAAAATCCGCCCCGTTTAAAAACAGTGTACAGCGTATCGATCTCTTTCAACATGGCTTGAACCAGGGACACTCTTGAAATTTCCTTGCCCGACTCCCTGGAGAGACTGGTTGCGATGCCCGCAATCTCAGGGTATCCGGCTGGGTCAAAATTTACATTTAGGCCGATTCCCACGACGGCAAAATCGACCCGGTCCTGCTCGGCATTAAATTCGGTGAGAATGCCCCCTGTTTTTAGATGCCCGATGTAAATATCGTTGGGCCATTTGATTGACGCGCTGAGTCCACACCGGCTTTCAATGGCCTTGATCACTCCCAGGGAGGAAAGCATCGTCAATGAAAAAACTTCCCTGGGCTGAATCCCCGGGCGAAAAATGATGGACAGCAGAATATTTTTCCCCGGGGGAGACAGCCAGTTTCGATCCAGCCGTCCCCTTCCCCGGGTCTGCTCTTCTGCAATGATGACGCTGCCGTCCGCAGCGCCGTTTAACGCCCTGGTTTTTGCGACTTTATTCGTGGACTCGGTGCTGGCATAATAAAATATTTCCCGCCCCACAGAAACCGTTTCGATCCCCTCCGCGATTTCATAGGCGCTTACTTTGTCGGGAAGGGATAATAAACGATAACCGGCCCCGGAACGCGCATCGATGGAAAAGCCTTCTTGCCTCAGTCGGCAGATCTGTTTCCAGACCGCAGACCGGGATATGCGTAAGGCCCTGGCGATTTCTTCGCCGGATATATACCCGGGGCTACTTTTAATTAATCGAAGGGTTTTTTTCAGGTGGGTGTTCCCGGCAAGTTTCGGCATAGGCATTTTTTCAAAGCCGTCAGGCATGGCCGGCCATATCCGAAAGCGAGACCGGATCGATTCCCATCTTTCTTACGGCCCCCTCCCATCGGGTCCCGATGGGCAGGTGGAAAATGATTTCCTCATCCGCCGGAGAAATCAACCATGCATTTTTTTTTATTTCATATTCTAACTGCCCCGGGGCCCACCCGGCACATCCGAGACAGATGATAAAGGATTCCGGCCCCCTGCCCCGTGCGATCGCTTCAACGATATCTCCGGTGTTGGTCACGCCAATTTTCGGGGTAATCTTCACCGTGCCGTTCCAGTCGGAACTCATACCATGCAGGACGAAGATTTCATTGACATGGACCGGCCCCCCCACATGAACCGGCAGGGATCCAACGCCGGGTGTATAGTCAATGTTCAGCTCCTGAAAAATATCTTTTGCCGTTAATGAACCGTGCATCCGGTTGACCACGATGCCCACCGCCCCTTGAGAAGTATGCTCGCAGAGGCAGGTGACGGTTTGAAAAAAATTCGGGTCCACCAGCCCGGGCATGGCAGAAAGGAACTGCCCTTTTAAAGTGGCCATGGTCTCTTCTTTTAGCATGCCGCTATTTTTTCTCCTTGCACTTGGGTTTCTTTTTTTTCAGGCAGTCTCTATCGTTCCGAACAAAAGCGCAGAGTTTCGGGTTATAATACTCTTTACAGTTCAAGGGATTATACAGAGGACATTCAGGATTTTTTTCAGACATCACGATTTTCCTTCGCCGTTACAAACGATTCCGCACCCGATATTGTCCCGTTTAACCATGAATTTTTTATCATAAGTTGATTTTTTACCATAAAATATTAGAATTTACAACCTATTATATAACTTCCAACCGCAACCGAGCGGGATTTTACGGCAACGCAGTTTATTATTGACCTCTTCATTGCGATTTGTTATACATGCAAAATTAATGTCGCTTATGCCACTGCGGCAGCCAAATGCAGCGCGACACGAGACCTTTGAACGTGGGGATGTAGCTCAGCTGGGAGAGCGTGGCGTTCGCAATGCCAAGGTCAGGGGTTCGATCCCCCTCATCTCCACCATCATTGAGCCCCGGGGCCCTGATATGAAAGACAATCAAATGGAAAGCGTATCGGAAGTATATCGCAAGACCCAGGAGACGGAAATCCGCATCCGTCTTAATCTGCACGGCAAGGGCAAGCATGAAATATCCAGCGGCATACCTTTTTTCAACCACATGCTCTCTCTTTTTACGGTTCATGGTTTCTTCGACCTCTCCCTGGAGGCCACCGGAGATCTTCAAGTGGACTTACATCACACGGTGGAAGATGTGGGATTGGTGCTGGGCGAGGTGTTCAACAAAGCGCTGGGAGATCGAAAAAGAATCAAAAGGTACGGTTATGCCGTAACCCCCATGGATGACGCCCTGTCTGCAGTTACCATTGACCTATCCAACCGGCCTTTTCTGGTTTACCATGTTCCCGGCGCTCATTTGACGACGGACACCTCTTTTACCACGCTGTCCAAGGAGTTTTTCAGGGCCTTTGCAACCAAAGGCGGAATGAATCTTCACATTAATGTTTTGTACGGCGAAAATGAGCATCACATCCTTGAATCAATTTTCAAATCTTGCGGGAGGGCTTTAGACCAGGCCACTTCATTTGATGAACGCTTGTCCGATGTCCGGTCGACCAAGGGAACATTATGATGTTACTCCACCGGAGGGACCCTGGCGGAAATGAAAATTTCCTGGCGGTTTCCGGGGGTGTCGGGCAAATATGGAGCGTTATTTTTCTTGTGTTCATTCTTTCGGTGTCTGCCTGCAAACCGATTACCATTGTCCCGGATACGACATGGAAGCCTTCGGGCGCCCACAAAATCCTCGTGTTGCCTTTCGTTGACATGGCCGCAATCTACGGTGAGAACGTAAGTGTCCGGTGCATGGTGTGCGGCGCCATCCTGACCACGGGCAAGGTGGAAAAAGATGCCGTAAATCTGTTAAGCGACCATTTGACATCGGTACTGTTGCTCCGGAAGGATTTCATACCCATACCGTCCAGCCAGGCGCAAGGCCTGCTGCCGTCGTTTTCCTCCGGGAAGGGCGGGCAGTTGTCCGAACTCGAGGAACTGGTCGCGACCGGACGTGCGCTGGATGCCGATTCTGTCCTGGTGGGCCATATCTTCCGTTACCAGGAGCGTGCCGGAACCCGGTATGCTGTTGACACACCGGCTTCCGTCGCTTTTGATGTGGATATTATCGGCATCAAGGAGAACCGTGTGGTGTGGAGCGGACTTTTTAATGAAACCCAGCAGTCCTTATTCGAAAACCTTTTCAATTTGGGGTCTTTTTTAAAAAGAAAAGGAACCTTCATTACCGCAAAAGAAATGGCTTTTTCCGGACTTGAAGAATTATTTCAAAAACTTCCTGCAAAATGATCATTATCCCGGCTGTTGATATTCGCAATGGAAAATGTGTCCGCCTCTTACAAGGCCGAAAGGATGCCGAGACTGTTTTTTCGGATCATCCCGCAGCCATGGCCCGTCAATGGGAACAAGAAGGGGCGGAGTTGATCCATGTCATCGATCTTGACGGCGCCTTCGGGAAAAGACCTCATAACCTCGCGTCGATAAAAGATATCCTGCAAAACGTGGATACACCCATCCAGGTGGGCGGAGGAATCAGAAACCAGGCAACGATAAAGATGTATCTGGATCTGGGGGTCAGCAAAGTCATTTTAGGCACGGAGGCGGTCAGGAACCCCGGCCTCGTCAGGGAGGCTTGCAAAATGCATCCGAATCGGATCATCGTGGGCATCGATGCACGCAACGGGCTGGTTGCCATCGAAGGCTGGACCCAAACCAGTCAGATCAGCGCCGTGGAAATGGCCGTAAGGTTTGAGGATTGCGGCGTCGCGGCAATTATTTTTACGGATATTTCCAGAGACGGCATGCAGACCGGCTCCAACATTGATGAAACCCGCAGAATTGCAGAAGCCGTATCCGTACCTGTAATTGCCTCCGGCGGCGTATCGACCATAGAGGACATAAAAAACCTGCTGCCCTTGGAAGAAGCGGGGGTCACGGGCATCATTACCGGCAAAGCACTTTACAGCGGCACATTATCCCTCCCGGAGGCTGTGGCCATTTCAAGAAAAAAAACATCTTGACAATATTATATAAAATAATTATAGTTAAAAATTTAAAATATATAAAATATCAGGATTGTAGCTACTGATTTTTTAACCGTCTCCACCAACTTGGGCGCCTTCCTTGAGCTTGAACAGGAAAAAACATTTTTCAAGGGTCTCGCCGTGTTGCGCGAGCCCAAAAATCCTTCCCGAAAAATCAATCGACGCATATTTAATGTTTTTGGGGACATGATACGTGACAAGTTTTATCCCTGAAGAAAAAATTACGGAAATTAAAAACGCTGCCGATATTTTCGAGATAATTTCAGAAGTTGTGGTTTTAAAAAAAACGGGGAAAAATTATGTGGGCCTCTGCCCGCTGCATTCGGAAAAAACGCCTTCCTTCACGGTAAGTCCCGACAAGCAGATTTTCCACTGTTTCGGGTGTGGCGTCGGTGGCAATGTAATTAGTTTTATTCAGAAACACAATGGTCTTTCCTTTCCCGAATCTGTAAAAATGCTTGCGACCAGATATGGCATTGAAATTCCGACCCAAAAAATGACCCCCGTCCAGCAAAGGCAGATGCGCCAGCGAGAGCAGCTTCTTTTAGTCAATAAAGAGGCCGCATTGTTTTTCCATGACTGCCTGGGTGACGGGACCAGAAATCAAAAAGCGACAAAATACCTTGAAAAAAGAGGGATCAGCCAGGAGACCGTCCATCGTTTCCATCTTGGTTATGCGCCGGAGAGTTGGGACAGCCTGCTCCAATTCTTCTCCCGCAAGAAACTGCCATTGGAACTTGTCGAAAAGTCCGGCCTGGTTGTTTCCAGAAAAAACAGCCCCGGATTCTATGACCGCTTCAGGGACCGGATCATATTTCCCATATTCGACGGGTCCCTGCAGGTTATCGGGTTCGGCGGCCGGGTCCTGGATGATGCGCTGCCCAAATACCTGAATTCGCCGGAAACGCCGCTCTACAACAAGCGGCGTTCCCTTTACGGCCTGCCCATGGCCAAAACGATGAGCAGAGAGATGGAATCGGTCTACATCGTCGAAGGATATTTTGACCTTTTAGCGCTCCATCAACACGGAATACAAAACTGCGTCGCAACCCTGGGCACCGCACTGACATTGGACCAGGTTCAGATAATCAAAGGGTTTATCGGCAGCAACGGCAGAATCATTCTGGTTTATGATTCCGATGAAAGCGGTATCAAAGCAGCCCTGCGATGTATCGAGACATTTAATAAAGGATACGTGCAGGCACAAATTCTCGTTTTACCCGCGGGATATGACCCGGATTCATACATTTTTAAATTCGGCAAAGAATCCTTTTTGGAGGCCGCATCCCAGGCACGAGGGCTTTTCCCGTTCCTGATCGATTCCGCGCTATTAAAACATGGCCTTTCAACGGACGGTAAACTTCGGGCCATTTCAGATCTTAAAAATCCTTTGGCCCGAATCGCAGATCCGGTTGAACGTTCTTTATACATCAAGGAACTTGCTGAACGCATCGATATTGACGAAAATGCAATTTTGCAGAAAATCAGGGCGGCTGCCCTGCAAACCGGTCGTTCCGGTCAAAAATCAACCGGCAAGGCCGGATCGGCTTCCCGGCATGAAATTCCGCCCGGCTCCGGGCAGGTTTTTTCTAAAAACAACAAGCGGATCGAAGCCCAGATTATCGCCATGATGCTGCAGTTTCCCGAAATATTGCCTGAAATCCGAGAACGGCATCTAATCGACCATTTTGAGGACGATGTTTTAAAAAATATTGGCAACGTTATTTTAACCCTGCCGGCCCCTCTCAAGGGCCAAGAGCAGGAAAATCACTTATGGGTGTCTCGAATTATCGATCGAATCCAGGACGAAGAAGGAAAGAAAACCGCCACATCCATGTCCATTAATGAAGGGTTCTGGATCCGCGAGGGATGCCTCAGGCTGATTTCTCAATTTGAAGCCACTACCAGAAGAGGCAAAATTGACTTGATCCAGGAAATAAAGGCCGCAGAAGAAAAAAAAGACTACAAGCTGCTGGAAAAATTATTGCACCAAACCCAGGCCCAGGCAAGAAAGCGACAATAACCTGAAGTATTCAGGAGGCTCAATTATATGAAAAAAAAGTCCACCGCCAAAAAGAAAGACCCCCAAAAGTTGAATATGAAAGTTTTCAAGGCGCTTATTTCCATCGGGAAAAAAAGGGGGTATCTCACTTATAACGAAATCAGTGACATATTGTCTGAAAATTCCTTTTCCGAGGACCTGATCGATGAAGCCCTCGTGATGTTCGGTGAGATGGAAATCGACATTGTGGGCGGACAGCAGAGTGCCTTGATAAGGAAAAAAAAAATCAAAGACCTTTCCTCTGATACTGATGACAGCGCCATCCCTGATTTCGGCGCCGTAACGGACCCGGTCAAAATGTATTTGAGGGAGATGGGGCTTGTCACCCTCCTGAGCAGAGAAGGAGAGGTCGAAATCGCCAAAAAAATAGAGGCCGGCGAACAGGAGGTTTTAAAAGCGCTGCTGGAAACAGCGACCGGAACCGAGTGTATTCTGGAACTCGGCAAGCATATTGAAGGCGGAGAACTTCGCCCGAAACATGTATTAAGGGATGTCGACGAAGGGGATGCCTATGTTGATGAAGTGATGCAAATCGAAAATTTTTTAAAAACGATTCAAGAAATCAAGGAGGCCGACCAGGAAAACAGAATCTGCAGAGAGCAACTTTTTTCAAACGGATTGAAGCCGGACGAAGAACGGCGGATCAAACGGTCGATTAGCCGGCGAAACAATAAAATTTTCGACCTGTTAAAGAGCTGGCGGATGGAAGGAAACGTGATCGATGAGATCGAAATGAAAATCCGCGGGCAAATCAAATATTTCGATGCCATCACGCAAAAAAACATCCAGAGCGCCCGCGCCGTCAATGCTCCTTTCAATGACCTGCACAAGCAAATGACCAACCAGAAAAATTTCGTCAAATGGGCTAAAGAGTTTTCTGATCTGGACCAGAAAGCATTGGCGTCACTTTACAAGGAAATTAAACTGAACGAAAATCAAATCCTTGAACAGGAAAATGCCATCAAAGCAAATTACCGTTCTCTAAAACGGGTGATAGCCTTTTGTGAAGAAGGAAGGCTGACGGCTAAATTAGCCAAAAGTGAATTGATTAAAGCCAATTTGCGTCTGGTGGTCAGCATTGCCAAGAAATATACAAACCGTGGCCTGCAATTTTTGGATTTAATCCAGGAAGGCAACATCGGCCTGATGAAAGCCGTGGATAAATTTGAATATCGACGCGGGTACAAATTCAGCACTTATGCCACCTGGTGGATAAGGCAGGCCATTACCCGGGCAATCGCAGACCAGGCCAGGACGATCCGGATTCCGGTTCATATGATTGAAACCATCAACAAGCTGATACGCACATCCAGATATCTGGTCCAGGAGCTTGGCCGTGAGCCCACCCCGGAAGAGATCGCCGAAAAAATGGAAATACCGCTGGACAAGGTTCGAAAGGTGTTAAAGATTGCAAGGGAGCCCATTTCACTTGAAACCCCCATCGGCGAAGAGGAAGACAGCCACCTGGGTGATTTCATCGAAGATAAAAAGTTCATGCTCCCCTCTGATGCGGCCGTTCATATGAACCTTGCCGAGCAAACCAGAAAGGTCCTGGCAACATTGACACCCAGAGAAGAAAAAGTTTTACGCATGCGTTTCGGGATCGGCGAGAAGGCCGACCACACGCTGGAAGAAGTGGGCCAGGATTTTGCAGTGACCAGGGAAAGAATCCGGCAAATCGAAGCAAAAGCCTTGAGAAAACTGAGGCATCCGACCCGGAGTCGAAAGCTCAAAAGTTTTCTCGAAGGATAACTGCGCCATGTCATGAATGCTTGACAAAATCATTTTCTAAGGATAGACAAGTCTATCGTCAAGATGGATCGAAGGGCCCATAGCTCAGCTGGAAGAGCCACCGGCTCATAACCGGTCGGTCCCTGGTTCGAACCCAGGTGGGCCCACTCAACCCGATCCCCTGGCGATATGATTTTTTTGAAGGCCCCGTAAATGTGCAAAGCAACTTTATATAATGATGACAGCAACCATAGCCGATATCACCCTTGCAATGGAAATCATTGCGCCGTCGTGCCTTGCCGAGGAATGGGATAGTATCGGCTTGCAGGTCGGACGGGACGACTGGCCCGTTCAAACCATATGGGTCGCGCTCGATCCGTTACGTCCCATTGTGGCCGCGGCGTGCACGGCGGGAGTGGACCTTCTGATTACGCATCATCCGCTGATATTTACCCCCTTGACATCCGTCGATTTCAACACCAATGTGGGCGCCATTATCCAAATGGCGTCGCAAAACAACCTGGCCATATTCTGTGCCCACACCAACCTCGATGCCTCCCGCGGCGGGATCAATGAGATTCTCGCCACCCGCATCGGACTGAAAAACCTGGAAAGCCTGGACAGCGAGGCTGAAAACGGGTCGGGCATCGGCCGCATCGGTGATCTTGACGGCGGAACAGACCTGCTTTCTTTCGCAAAATCCGTGAAAGAAAATTTACACCTGAATTC
Source organism: Desulfobacterales bacterium (assembly GCA_030688615.1). Classification (GTDB taxonomy): domain Bacteria; phylum Desulfobacterota; class Desulfobacteria; order Desulfobacterales; family JAUYIZ01; genus JAUYIZ01. Next base: position 8,913 of record JAUYIZ010000033.1, read on the forward strand.
CATAAACATGGCGGGAGCACCGGATTTACCCGTTGAAAGAGCAGCCGTGTGCAGTGGCAGCGGGTCCGGCATGCTGAACCTTTTTCTGTCATCCGGCGCCCAGGTTTTCGTCAGCGGAGATCTGAAATACCATGACGCCCGGACCGTGGAAGGGGCGAATCTGGGACTTATCGATATCGGGCATTTTGCTTCTGAGCATCTGATCGTAGAAAGCGTGGCCGAACGACTTGACCAGATTCTTGCAGGAAGCGGATTTAACGTCAAAGTGGAAGCTTACAGGCTGGAAACGGACCCGTTTTCAACCCTATAACCCAAAACTTATCAATCATGGACGACAAGTGGCACCTATGAAAGAACAGATTCAACTTCTGGTTAAACTGCAGGAAATCGAAAACCGTTCCACCCGCATGAAAAAAATAATTCACGCCGCTCCTGAGCGGAAACGTTTACTGGATGCGAATGTTGAGGAGTTTGAACAACAAATTGTCGCGGTGGAATCTTTGCTCAATGATTTAAAAATAAAATATCGCGCCCATGAATCAGACCTGCAATTGAATGTTTCCACCATCAAAAAAAGTGAGGGCAAACTCAGATCGATCAAAGACAACACCGGGTATCAGGCTGTTCTCAAAGAAATTGATTTTATTAAAACGAAAAATTCTGAAATGGAAGATCTGATGCTTGAAGATCTTGAGCATATGGAAAAGGCTGAATCCGTTATTCAGGCCAAAAAGGAAGAATTCATGGCGCTTTCCAATCAGATGGATGGAGAAAAAGCCATCATCGAGGAAGAAAAACAGGCCTGCGAAACAACGCTTGTTCAGCTTGAAAAAGAATGGGACCGCATCAGGAGCAGCATCGAGCCGGGATTATTGGAAAAATTTATCAAGGTGAAAAACAAGACGGGCGCGATTGCCATCGCACCTACAAAAAATTCCGTCTGTCTCGGCTGCAACCTGAACATGCCTCCGCAGATGTACAATGATCTGCACCGTCCAAACGACTTGATGTTTTGTCCCCACTGTGAGAGGATTATATATTTACAGGAAACCTGATTCGGTAAAAAAGCGGTTGAATCAGCCCAGACGATCGCCGGGTCATTCCGACCCGGAGGAAAGTCCGAACACCGCAGGGCAGGGTGCTCCATAACGTGGAGTCGCGGCAACGCGAAGGAAAGTGCAACAGAAAGTATACCGCCTTGCATCCGTGCAAGGTAAGGGTGAAACGGTGCGGTAAGAGCGCACCAGTTCCCCGGGTGACCGGGGAAGCTATGTAAACCCCACCCGGTGCAAGACCAAATAGGGGAGCGTTTGAGGACGGCCCGTTCAAGCTCCCGGGTAGGTCGCAAGAGAGGTCGGGCAACCGGCATCCATAGATGAATGATCGTTGGCCGGTGCGGGGTAACCTGAACCGGTTACAGAATTCGGCTTACGGGCTGTTTTGGCCGCTTTTTTTCTGTCTGTATGGGACTCTGAAGCTCCCCGCAGCCTTGCTGCGGGGAAAAGGCGCCCGCTGTTGCGGTTCATATGATGCAAATCGACCACTGTGATATATCCTTTTCGGAAAAAGTGCGTATATATTCGCATGACTACCTGAAGTGTTGCTCTTACATAGCCCTTTCGGGCGCGCCTCAGGACATTTTCACCAAAATGCTCTACTCCAAGCTCGTCTACGGCTCTCAGATGATTGAAGATTTCCTGGATTTTCACGGGGCCAAGAACAACAGAGACTGGTATTTTTACCGGGAGCTTTCCGCCGCTGTGCGGCATATCAGCCTGGGGGGGTATTCACAAAAGCATATCGCGAATCGATTGGGGCTTTACGAGTTAGAGAACGCGGAGAACTTCGAAAAGGACGGCAGAGAAACCCTCGACTTTGTCAAAGCGACCCTGATAAAGATATCGCCGGTCATACTTGATGAAGCAAAACGGCTCGGAATTCCCATGCCCGGCGAAAATATTGACCCGGCGGATTTTCCCGGCGTTGTCACCGGTGAGATGCTCAAATATGATATTGACGATACGGACATGGATTTGCAGAAGAAGAATATCGTCAAGATCGCCAGCGAGTTTTTGAATATCGCCCTGAATTTTGAACAGCTCAGGTTTTACAAACCCTATGACTTTACACAAATCCTGACCATCGTCCCGGACAAAGTCAACGAAGTCGAAATCAGCCGGTTCGAGATGCTTATCCACAATCTTCAATCTTCTTTCGACACGTATGTCAGCCATGGCGGATACCGGTTCGGCGACCGGAAACTCAGGCAGATCCGGGGGTACTTTTCGGTTATTTTCCATCTTCTCAAGATCATCGGCAGGTTTCTCCATTTTTATGAGCGCCACCTGCATGAAGCAGGCTATAAGAATACCTACAAAAATATTCAAGACCGCTTATCGAATCTGGTCGATCCCAAAAAACTTCTGGATCGCACCATAAACTACGGTCTTTACTATGTCTGCCTCTTTTCGGCGGCCGGCAAAGAACTGGCCCGTGAAATCATCAATGAAAACATAGAACGCTCAAAAATCACGGTGGGGATCCCCGTTAAACTCGGCTTCCACAGCCGGCCCAGTCTCCTGGTTGCGAAAATCGTGGATCACTACGGCGGACAGGTTGAACTTGTGGTGGGAACCGACAGGTTCGATGCCAGCAGCGTTCTGGACCTGCAGTGGGCCGGGGGGAAAATCCAGAAAGAAAATATCAGCCGGGTGACGTTCGAAGGCGACAACCGGGCGCTGAAAGATATTGAAATCCTCGATAAGGTTAATTACGGCGAAGATACCATGGGCAAGGGAATTCCACTGCCTAAAGAATTGAACTACTTGAAATAATCTGGCAAAATCGTGGCCTTTGCAATCATCGCAGCTGCCGGGCAAGGGGTCCGGATGGAAAACAAGTTGCGCAAACAGTATCTTTCACTGGATGCACAGCCCATTTTAACCCATACGCTGCGGGCATTTGAAAGCGCCGCCGTCATCAGCGAAATTTTTCTGGTGGTCCCGCCGGAAGATTTTGCATATTGTCGCCGGCACGTGGTGTCCTTATTAAAATCTCCGGATAAGATCCGGCTCGTTCCCGGGGGCCATGAACGGCAGGATTCGGTTTTCAACGGTTTGATGGCTGCCGGCAATTCCGGAAAAATCGCGGTCATTCACGATGGGATCCGCCCCTTTATCGGCTCCGAACAGATTGCCGCCTGTGTCCAGGGCTCAAAGGAAACCGGTGCGTGTATTCTCGGCATACCGGCCTTCGATACCGTCAAACAGGTCGGGTCTGCGGGATTTGTTGAAAAAACGCTGAAAAGGGAGACGCTCTGGCTGGCCCAGACCCCTCAGGCCTTCTCCTATGAAATCATCCTGCAGGCCCATGAAAACGCCATCCGAAAAGGCTTGCGGGGCACCGATGATGCGCTCCTGGTGGAAAAGTCCGGGGGGAAGGTCAAAATGATCATGGGAAGCAGGTTCAATATCAAAATTACCACCCCGCAAGACCTGATCATGGCCGAAGTAATATTTAAAACCTTCCGGCGGGCAGACCGAGAGAAAGGAGCAGATATTCCATGAGAGTTCTGATTACAGGGGGGGCCGGTTTCATTGGTTCGTACCTGGCTGAAACATGCCTTGAAATCAACGACGAGGTTTACATTATCGACAATCTGTCGACCGGGTCCCTGGACAACCTCAAACACCTTCAGGAGGACAGTCGCTACAAAGACAGATTGTTTGTGCATGTCGACACCATTTTTAATGACAAAGCCCTGCTGGAGTTAACCGGCACCTGCGATGTAGTTTTCCACCTGGCTGCCGCCGTGGGCGTCCGCTACATTTTGGCCAATCCGCTCGAATCCATCCGCACCAATATTCTCGGAACGGAAAATGTCCTGAAACACTGTGCCCGGTTTAAAAAGAAAGTGCTCATTGCCTCGTCTTCGGAGGTTTACGGAAAACACCTCCATGCACCGCTGCTGGAAACAGACAACATCATTTACGGCCCCTCCAGCAAATCCAGATGGAGCTATGCCACCTCAAAGCTGATGGATGAATTCATCGCTTTAGCCTATCACCGCACCAACGGGCTCAACGTATTTATCACCCGCCTGTTCAACACGGTAGGGCCCAGGCAAAGCGGGGCCTACGGAATGGTAATCCCCCGGTTTGTGTCCCAGGCCTTACACAACGCACCGCTGACCGTTTACGGCGACGGGACGCAGTCCAGAACATTCACCTATGTTAAAGATGTCGTCCGGGGGCTCAGGGCATTGGTTGACTCTGAGGCGGCGGTGGGGGAAGTGTTCAACGTCGGCGGAATTCAGGAAATTACGATGCTGGATCTGGCCCGCATGATCATTCGGAAAACCGGGTCAGGATCAAGGATTGAACTGATCCCCTATGATCAGGCCTTTGAAAAAGATTTTGAAGACATGCAGCGCCGGGTTCCGGGTATCGAGAAAATAAAAAAAGTTATCGCCTATGACCCCAAAACCGATCTGGAGACCATTCTGGATCACATCATCGCACACATGAAAAATTCAGCTGCCGCCCAATGAGACGCCGCCGATTGATCGTATTTGACATGGATGGGGTTCTGATTGACGTTTCAAAGTCTTATCGGCATGCCGTAAGAGAAACCGCAAAACTGTTCTTCCAGGAAGCCCGGCGCCGGGAAGACCTGCCTGACCCGCTTTTCTCCCTTTCAGATCTGGCAACGGTCCAGCAGAGCGGAGGGCTCAACAATGACTGGGACCTGACCTGTTTTATCATTGACCTGCTCTTTGACCTTGTCCGGCCGTTGAAAATATCCACCCACCCGGATCCCTGGCTTCGATATCAGGAAACCGTTCGATGCTGTGAAGCTGAGGGGCTGGCCCGATTTCTGAAATCCAGTAAAAGACCGCTGTCGATGCTGCTTGAGAAAAAGAAAAAACCGGACAATGATTTCATTTTAAGCCTGTACACGAACGATGTGGGCAGCGGGAATATTATCAAACAAATTTTTCAGGAAATCTACCTGGGCAACGATCTTTTTCGATCCATTTACGGCCTGGCGCCCGCCGTGTTTCATGGAAAAGGGTTGATCGGCCTGGAAGAACCTCTAATTAACAGGCCTGATTTACAATGGCTTGCCAAAAATAACCTGCTTGCCATTGCCACCGGCCGGCCGCGCATCGAAGCGGAACATCCCTTAAACCATTTTGGAATGAAAGAGAATTTTTCGGCCATATACACCCTGGACGATTGCCTGAGAGAAGAAAAGAGAATCCTCCATGATCAAGGGCTGAAGGTCTGCCTCAGCAAGCCCGACCCCTACATGCTCGATGCCATTGCCGCCAGGGAAAGGGATTCGGTTTCAGATTGCTACTATATCGGAGATATGCCCGATGACATGGAAGCTGCGGTCCGGTCAACCAACGGGTTTGTCGGCCTGGGCTTCCTCGGATCCGCACCGGACAAGGACGCCCTGAAAACAGGGCTGCTCCGTTCCGGGGCACAGCACATCATAAAAGATGTCAAAGAACTGAAAAGATTCTTTGACCAATAAAGAAATGTAATTATGCCCCAAAACGTGAGAAAAATTTACGTTTTTGTGATGATTTCCCGGGGCCTGTGACCCGAATCACCTTAAAACTTAAATCTTAAAACTTAAAACTCGAACTTCAGTTCGCTAAAGATATGGACATTCAGCCACAATCCCATCCTGCATCTTTGCAGCCCGGCAGCCTCTTGTTGAATGCCTTTGTGCTGTCCTGTTTTTTTCTCTCCGGGGCGGCGGGCCTGATTTATCAGGTCCTCTGGATTCGGATGATCGACAAGGTTATCGGCAGCGCGCCGTTTGCAGTGGCTTCGGTCCTGGCCGTTTTCATGGGCGGACTTGCTCTGGGCAGTTTTCTGGCCGGCAAGACCATCGATCGGAATCCCTCCAAAAAAAGGATGCTGTGCCTGTATGGCGCCGTTGAGATCGCTATCGGCGTCTATGGATTGATCGTCCCTTTTTTGATTACCCAGGCCAAACCGGTCTACACCTGGATTTACAATTTATTTTTTCAGTATTTCTGGGCCTACCAGTTTTTTACCCTTGCAGGATGCACCCTGCTGCTCCTGATTCCAACGGCTTTAATGGGAATTACCCTGCCGATTCTGTGCCGCTTTTATGTGATGCAATTAGATCACCTGGCAGGACGGACCGGCAGTCTATATGCATTAAACACCGTGGGGGCGGCCATCGGCGCTTTGCTTTGCGGCTTTATCCTGATCAAAAGCCTTGGTCTCTGGGGAACGCTGGGCATCGCCGTTTTTATCAATTTTTCAGTAGGCCTTTCGTGTATCCTGCTCGGAAGGAAATTGCCGCCCTTGGGATTTGAATTTTCAGACCATGGTTCCGGCGACAAAATACCCGGGCCGGACAATGATTTAAAACCGGCGGGGACAGGTACCGACCCTTCCGTCATCTGGGCCCTGGGTATTTTCCTGGTTTCAGGGTTTTCTTCCATGGCCTACGAGGTCATCTGGACAAAGCTTTTAAGCCTGTTGATCGGTCCGACGACCTATTCCTTTACCATCATTGTTGCGGCCTTCATCACCGGGCTGGCCGTCGGCAGCTTCATATTCGGATGGATCGGCGACCGGGTCAAAGGGGTGCTCTCTTTGCTGGCAGCCACCCAAATCGGCGCTGCTCTGCTGGCGCTTCTGATCAGCCAGTTCTTCGGCAACGGCCAGTTTTTTTTCGCAAAACTGATCTATATTTTTCAGAATCAATATGGGAAAATGCTTCTGGTCCAATTCCTGCTCATATTTTCGTTCCTCCTGGCCCCGACCATGCTTTTGGGGGCCACCTTCTCCTTGGTCAATCGAATTTATGCCCGTTCCTTGCCCGTTATCGGAAGATCCATCGGAACCGCTTATGCCGTAAACACGGTGGGCGCCATTTTGGGCTCCATCGCTGCCGGCTTCATTCTGGTGCCTTTTTTAGGTAAAGAGAACAGTTTGAGGCTGGTGATTGCACTTCAATTATGTGTTGCTTTTTCGGCCCTGGCGTTTCAAGGGTTGCGCACGAAACAACCGGCAAGACACAGGGCTTATCTTGCCGTCGCCGGTATAATCAGCCTGGTCCTGGTTGTCAATTTTCCTTCATGGAATCGTCAGCTGCTTGCAAATGGACAGTATCGGGATCTCAAGGAAGCCGACCGTTATCTTGCTGAAATCTCCTGGTTCGACGCTTTGTATCGCGGCGCGCAGCTGCTCGCCCGTTACAAGGGGCTGCCGGAAGTTGTTTTTTATGCGGACGGCACCGGGGGATTCACCACCGTGACCCGGTGGCTCGGCGCGCTCGGTACGGTTCAATACGCGCTGCTCAACAGCGGCAAGGCCGACGCCAGCTCCCACTCGGACCGGGCCACACAGACCCTGCTGGCCCACGTTCCCCTTCTCTTTCATCCCCGACCGGATAAAGTCATGGTCCTGGGACTGGCCAGCGGCATGACCGCCGGGGAAGTGCTCCGCTATCCTGTCAAACAATTAGATGTGCTCGAGATCAATGATCAGGTCGTTAAGGCCTCCGGTTTTTTTTCACCCTGGAACAATGCCTTTTCACGTGATCCCAGAACCCGCATCATCGTGCAGGACGGCCGGAACCATCTGGCGCTGACCCGTGAAAAATATGACGTCATTATCTCAGAACCTTCCAATCCCTGGATGGCCGGGCTGGCAAACCTGTTTTCCCGGGAATTCTTTCAAACGGTGAAAAGCCGTCTCAACGAAACCGGCATTTTTGTCCAGTGGATCCAGGCTTACGAAATGGACTGGCCGACCTTTGCAATGATCGGCAGAACTTTCGCGGAAATATTTCCGGAAGGCCTGCTGATCACCACAACACCTGAAGAGGAAGTGGATTACCTGCTGGTGGGATTTTCAGGCGAAAAGATGCTCGATCTGGAAACAGCCCGAAAAAACATGAAATATGCTCGCCAATCCCGGAATATCTCAATTGAGGATCCACGATTGATCCTTCACTTTATTATCACGGAAGACCTTAAAAGACTCTTCGGCCAGGGGCCCGTTCACACCGACAACTGGCCGCGACTCGAATTTGCCGCGCCCAAATATCTCTATGACGATGATTTCCCGATCCAAAACCAACTGCACAAAGGCCAGCGGCTGAGCCCGGAAACCCAAAAAATCATCGATGCGGACAACCCGATGGACGTTTTTTTAGACCTCTTTGCTTTTTCGGTCAGCACCTTTTCGGATTTGCCGGCCCTCAAAGCACCTGAACTGGCAAGCGCCACCCCGGTTCAAAAGGAACGCTATCGATCCCTGGTGAGAGATTACTGCAGCAACAATCCCGTCACGGGTTACGACATGTTTCCCACCCCTGAAATCCAGCAGGAGTGTGCCGAGTTGCAGATGATTACAATCCGCCGGGTTTCCCTCGGCACCCCTGCAAAAACCCCATAAAAAAATCGCCTGAAATTGTGAATAAATTTTTGCGTGAACCCCTTAGTCCAGAAACGCTTCGTATTTGGCCTTGACCTTGGCAAGCAGCCCGGGGCTTGCCCCCACCACCGGCGGGAATAAGTTCCGGGTTTTCAGCTCGTAGGGAATACAGGCGTCCACGATCACCCGGGAATTGAACATGCGGAGGCCGTCGGGCGTCAGTCCTTTATTGGACATGGGGTCCAGGGGCGTGCTCAGGCATCGATGCAGGAAATCAAAGGACAGGGCCGGGTCGCACCGGGTCGCCAGCGCCCACAGGACCTCATCCATATCCGTGGGGTCGATGTCCTCGTCCACCACGATGGTCCATCTGCCGCAGTATGCCCCTCCCGGTATCTGACTGGCGATGGCGCCCACCTGCCGGGAGTGACCCGGATAGCGCTGGTGGATGGAAACCACCGTGATAAAAAAAGTGATGTAGCAGCCGACACCGACGATGTCGGGGATACCGGCGCGCTCCAGGCCGTTCCACACCGTGGCCGCGCGCTTGATCTGGACCTCAGCGGCGGTACGGGGTTTCAGCGGCGGCATCCCGAGGATTATCGGGTTGTTGCGATGCATTACGGATTTAACATGAATGACAGGCTCATCCCGCTCCCCGCTGGCATAGTAGCCGGTGAACTCGCCAAAGGGCCCTTCCGGCCGCACCTCGTCGGGATAGGAATAGCCCTCAATGGCCAGTTCGGAATGCGCGGGGATCGGCAGCCCCGTCACCGGCCCATGGATGACCTCGACGGGCTCTCCCCGCATGCCGCCGGCATATTCGTACTCACTGAACCCCGAGGGGAAAACCGAAGATCCCACGGCCACCATCAACGGGTCGTGACCGAATGAGACGGCCACCGGGCAGGGCTGGCCCTTGGCAAAATATTTCTCGCGATGGATCCGCCCGTGCTTGCCGGGCGATATGAAAAAACCCAGGGTGTTCTTGTCGTGACGCTGCACCCGATAGGTGCCCGCATTAATCCAGCCATCATCCGGATCGCGGGTGATCACCAGGTCGCCGGTCCCCATAAACTCTCCGCCGTCCAACTCGTGCCACTTGGGAACCGGAAACTTCATCAGGTCCACGTCATCATCAAAATACGTGTTCTCCAGGACCGGCCCGGTCTTGACCACCTTGGGCGGAATCCGGCCGACATCGCCGAGTTTCTCCCGCAATTTCTGAGTCATCTCCAAAACACTGGCGCCCTGTGACAATTGAAGGTTGAGCGTCAGGGCGGTGCTGCGCGCAGACGGCACGGTACAGGCGATGCGGTATCCTTCCGGATAGCCCGGAATATTGTCAAAAAGGATTGCCGCAACATTTTTTTTCGTATGGGCCAATTCGTGGACCGCCCCCAATTCCTCGTACAAAGGAACACCGTCTATGCGCCTCAATTCGCCGTACTGCTCAATCTGCGCCAACCATTCCCGCAAGTCTTTGTAGGCCATCTTTCCCTCCTGCTTTTGATTTTGAGATTTAAATGGATTAGTAGTAGATTGCCGCCGGCCATGTCAAGAAATATTGTCAATTTCTTTGCCCGCCTGCCATAAGGGGAGGGTATTCACCCGCAGCATGCACCGGCCACACGATCGTGTGCGATGCATAATGGGCTTGACACATCCATCTGCTTTTGACATACTCGGCCACCAAAACCGGGTTCTTACCCCGACATCCCCGGATGCCGTCGGTGTCGGGGCGGTGAAATCTGACATTTTACGAAACGATCAGGAGGTAACCATTGAAAGAAAATAAAGTAAAAATCCTGGGAATTAACGGCAGTCCCCGCCGTGAAGGCAACACGTCGACCATGGTCAAGTATTGCCTGGAATGGGCTGAGACAGCCGGGTTTGTGGAAACCGAGTACCTGGCCCTGGCCGATTACGAGCTCAAACACTGCACCGGCTGCATGAAATGCTTCGGCTTCATGGCGCCGGCCGACGATGAATACCAGTGTTACGACACCAACGACGATATCAGGCTTCTGGCCCCCAAGGTCGCCGAATGTGACGGGCTCCTGATCGGGTTTCCCGTTTATTCCGGGGGGCTTCCGGGAATCATGAGAATTTTCATTGAAAAAATGCATCACTTCGGGCCCATGTCCTTCACCCGGCATGCCGGTGCGCTCAAATACAAAGCCCTGGGAATCATCAGCCAGGGAGGCCAGCTCTACGGCGGGCAGGAGAACACCTTCAAGGACATGAGCTTCTGGGGGTCCATCAAGGGCATGCATCTGGCCAATGCCTGGCCGACTGTGGACGCACCCATGCCGTCTTCCTCATTTTTCGGCGGCATCCTGACCACCGTTGACGGCAGTGCCATCTACGGCAAGCATTCCTGGAAAAAAGAGGCCACCCGGACAATCCCGCCGGCTTCGGGCTCCAGGAATGAGCGATCCTTAAAGAATTTAGGCCGGCACCTGGCAACCGATGCCATGGTAATGAAACTGGGCAGGGAGGCTTTTGCCGCGGCCGGCTTTACACAACCCGAGACCATCCCTTTCACCAACTATTCGGTCAAACCCAAAAAAGGTTCCTATGTGGACAGGTTGATCAAAGAAGGCAAAGTGACTTATGTCTCACAAAAAGAACTCGAGGAACGGGCCGCCCGGAAAAAGTGAGAAGGCAAATTCTATGAAACTGGATCATACCACCGGCCACGAGGTCTTCAACGTGGGGGGCCTGGTTGACGAGGCGGCCCGGAAATGGGGCGACCGGGCGGTGCTGTATCACTATGAGACCGGCCGGACCGTAACCTACAGTGAGATGGCCTGCATGTCCAATCGGGTCGGCAATGCGCTGTGCGCGGCCGGGGTGGAAACGGAAAACCGGGTGGCCATCCTCATGGACGACTGCCCGGAGTGGGCGTTTATCCTTTTTGGCGTCTTCAAAATCGGTGCCGTGGCCCTGCCCATGAATACCCTGCTCAATGAAAAGGACTACGCTTTTTTTTTGAAAGACTCGCGGGCCAAAGTGCTTTTTATCGGCCGGACCTTTCTGGATAACGTCCAAGGCATCCTATCCACCCTGCCCGGTTTAAAGCAGGTGATCGTGGTGGATGGAAGCCATCTTCCCCCGGGAAAAGACAGCCTGCCGGGCTGGGAAACGTTTATTCAAAATGCCTCCGGGGACCTGGAAATCCAGCCCACGTTTTCCGGCGATGTTGCCTTGTTTGCCTACACCTCCGGTTCCACCGGGATGCCGCGCGCCATCATGCATTCTCATGCAAATATGATTAAATGCCTGGCCCCCTCCCATGAATATTTCGGCATAAAGGAAGGCGACATCCAGTTTCATGTCCCCAAGCTCTACTTTTTGACCAGTGTGGCACGGCTCATCAGCGCCTTTGACAACGGCTCTTCGGTGGTCCTGCTCTCGGGGCGCCCTACGCCCGCAACAGTCCTTGAGGTGATCGCCCGTTATCGCCCCACCTTCTTGAACGGAACGCCGGCGATTTTCGCCCGGATGGTGGATGAAGTTCAAGGCGCTCCCCACCTGGCGGATTTGAGTTCGGTGAAATATATTTTTTGTGCCGGTGAAACCCTTTCTCCCAAGCTTTTTCAGCGCTTTCAGGAAACATTCGGAAAATCCATCTACAACTGCTGGGGGGCCCAGGAGCTTTCCTCGGCGCCACTGTCCTGGAAATTCGGGGAAACGGTGCCGGCAGATAAGGTGGGCAGTGTGGGGAAAACGCCCATACCCATGGCCAAGGTTAAAATCTGCGACCCAAACGGCAATGAGGTCCCCGACGGCGTTGCCGGTGAAATCATGTTTCAGGTGGAAAGCCAATTTATCGGTTACTGGCACGAGGCCAGGCAGTCCTCTCTTAAATTCTTCGGGGGATGGTACAAGCCGGGGGATTACTTCATGCGGGATCCGGACGGCTACTACTGGTATCTGGGAAGGATGGACGATATCGTAAAGGTCGGCGGGCGCCAGGTGCTGCCGGTTGAAGTCGAGCACGCCGTATCCAGTCACCCCGCCGTGCTGGAGGCCGCCGTGATCCCGGTTCAGAACGACTATGGCCTGACCGAAATCCAGGCTTCCGTGGTGCTGCGGGAAGGAAACCGACCGTCGCCCGAACTGGCCCAAGACATTAAGGATTATGTAAAAACGGAGCTGGCGCCCTTTAAACGGCCCCAGCACGTCGTCTTTGTTTCCGAGCTTCCCAAAACCGCCACCGGCAAAATCCAGCGCTTCCGGCTCAGGGAGCGGGCGCTGCAGGCGACAGCCGGAAAAAAGGAGGAAAGATGAGCGGGTATCAAAAACCGACGCCCACCGCAGGGGGAACAGAGTACCCGGGCCTTTCAAAAAAAGAGCGCAACCGGCGCTGGCAACGGGTAAGGGAGCTGATGAGGGACAGGGGCCTGGCCTGTCTGCTGGTGTTCGGCCTTAAAGGCCGGGAACAATTTGACCGCTACCTGACCAATGACCGGACCGGCGGCATCGTCGTGTTTCCACTGGAAGGGGACCTGGTGCACCTGACCTGGACGGTATTTGACGTGGTGGCACACCTGGAAAGCGCCTTGAGGGACGAAGAATCCTGGGTGCGGGACATCCGGGTGGGGGCAACCGGGGACACGGTGGTCAAGGTGCTGCGGGAAAAAGGGTTTGACCGCGCCGCCATTGGAACCGTGGGCCTGACCATCTACGGCGCCGGCGAGCGGGAGGGTTATGTGCCCTATAAAACCTGGTCCTGCATCCTGGACAATCTTCCCCAAGCCGACTTTCAGGAGATTTCCACGGCCTTTGCCCAGCTGGTCGCGGTGAAAAGCACCGAGGAGCTTCAGCTGGTGCGCAGGGCGGCCGAGATCGGCGAACTGGCCGCCGAAGCCATGCTGCAGGCAACGCGCCCGGGGGCCAGCGAAAGCGAGGTCTATACGGCCGCCATGAGTCAGCTGTTCCTGCACGGCGCCAACGGGAGCACCTCGCCGTATATCAGCCCGATGATCCTGCATTCGGGCCCGGACAACCCGAGCTGGGGCGCGCCCATGTGGCTTTTCAGGGGTCAGCCCCCGAGGGTGCTGAAAAAGGGCGATATCATCCAGGCGGAGATCTTTCCCCGCTATGGCGGGTTGGAAGCGCAACTTCAAATGTCCGTAGCCCTTGAGCCGCTGGACCCGGTCAACCGAAAATGTGCCGATATCGCCCGCCGGTCCTATGTTGCCGGGTTCAAGGCGCTTTGCCCGGGAGCGGCTTTCGGCGATGTCGTCCATGCCATGGAAGAGCCATTGAGACAGGCCGGGGCATGGCACCTGACGCCTCTGGTACACAGCTTGAACCCGTTGAGCTGGGTGAGCGGGACCGGGGTGGGAATTGAGAACATGCCGGGTATCGAAAAATACAAGGGCATCGGCCCCAGCCCGGTCATCGGGGCCGATGTGAAGGTGCAGCCCAGCACGGTGTGGGTTCTGGAGCCCAACGCCTGCCTGGGCAGACACCGGGTCAACATCGGGGGCACGGTGGTGGTCACCGAGAACGGACCGGAAAGTCTGAACGTGCTGCCCAATGAGCTGCGCATGGCCGCCGGATGATACTGAGACCTTTTTGCCTTGTCGGCCGTCGCCGGGTTTGGAGTTTTTCCGAATCCGCCAAGATTTAAAAAAGTTGTCAGGATGGACTTTAAAACCGTTACCGGAAATCTCTTGACGGCCTTTGAAACCGAAGGGATTCGCTATGCGCTCATTGGAGGATTCGCCATGGGCGTGTGGGGAATAGCGCGGTCAACCGTTGATATGGATTTTCTTATCCACAAGAGCGATCTGCCGGCAGTTAACAGAATTTTGACAGATATGGGATACGAATGCGGATACCGGACCGAAAACGTTTCACAGTATGTTTCACCACTTCATATTTTCGGAGAAATAGACATTCTCCATGCCTTTCGCGAAATATCCTTAGGTATGCTGCAACGGGCTGAGAGCAGGAAAATATTCGGTGAGAGTATGACCCTTAAGGTCCTGAAAATAGAAGATCTTATCGGATTAAAAGTACAAGCCATAGCAAATGATCCTGCGAGAAAGGCACTCGATTTAGCTGACATTGAGTCCCTTATGAAATTGTATGGCGGCAAAATAAACTGGCCTTTTATAAAAGAATATTTTGCCTTGTTTGATTTGGACGATTTATTCAGACAACTATGGAACAGGTATGGGGAAACTGAATAGGAAAGAGAAAAAAGAACTGCGTCAAATTGCCGATTCTGCCGTTCTGAAAAAAGATATGCAGTATTTGGCAGACCACCGTTTTACCCCTTTAACCCATGGTCAACACCTCAGTATGGATCGTTGGCTTGCCTTTCTGACGGAATATAATGAATTTATAAACCATATCCCCAAACCGTTTAAGCCCATTAAAGACAGAATAATGAAATTATAATTGGAAACGCGCTCGCTGCCGCGGTTCCATTCCTTATGTTTTTACTCTTTTCCGGGCCAGCTTCTCGCCGGTCTGATAATGCTCCCCCTTGAGCGCCAACTCCGCCTCCTCCCGGTTCTCGGCCGTCCAGTAGCCCAGTTCGTAGCCGTGCCAGGGAGCCTTGAGCTTCAGTTTGGGCAGCTTGAGCTCCTGCCATATATTCAGGGCGTTTTCCATAATTTCTTTTCTGGGCAGCGCCACGGGAGGATAGGGCCACTTCATGGTGGCGTCGATAAGCAAAGCAGACCCGCCGGTGGGAAAGGGATAGCGCTGTTCCGACTCCGGAGCTGACAGCGGCGCAAGGGAGGGATCCAGCGACATGGCCTTGCCTTTGCTGATTTTAACATCATTATGCGGCTGCATCCGAAAGCACATGGCCCAGTTGACCGCATCCGGGTCCCTGGGGTCGATGTCCTCATCCACCGCAACGATGATTTTAGGAGAAGCCACGTTATAGGCGGCCACACCGTCCAGCGCCTGCCACGCCTCGCCCGGATGGAACTTCTTTAACTGCACGACACAATAGCTGTGGCTGCCGCAGGCCTCGGGCAGCGCCACATCCATGATGCCCGGGATGTTGCACGAATGCCGCAGGAACTTTAAAAGGGCCGCTTCCTGGCCTACGCCCCTGAGTATGGTGCTCTCACTGGGCGGGAATTGACTGATAAAGGCCGTAAAGACCGGGTTTTTACGGTGGGTGATGCAGGTAACGTTGAACAGAGGGCCGAAGGCCTCGCCGCCGATATACCCGGGGAACTCGCCAAAAGGCGCTTCCCGTTCCAAAACATCCGTGGGGAGCTGGCCCTCGATGACGATTTCAGCCGTGGCCGGGACCTCGATATCCACGGTGCGGCATTTCACCAGCGCGACGGCCTCGCCGGCAATGCCGCCGGCGACTTTATACTCGTCCAGGCCGTAGGGAAGTCTCGCGGTGCCCACCAGGCCGATGTTGGGGCTGGCCCCCAGGACAATGGCCGCCTGAAGCGGAATGCCTTTTTTTCTGCATTTCTCCCAGTGGACCCGCAGGTGCTGGGCGCCCAGGATCGAGATGCCCGTCCTGTTCTTGCTTTTGATCATGGCCCGGTAGTTGCCCATGTTTCTGATATTTGTTTCCAAGTCCTTGGTGACCCAGTTGGCACAGGTCAGGTAGGGGGCGTTATCAAACCCCGGGGTGGAAATGGGAATGGGAAATTCCTCCAGGCCGCCGTGCTCCAGCAGGTTATCCCCCTCGTGCACCTCTTCCTGGGCAGGACCGCTGTCAACCATTCTGGGCTCGATCGGCTCAAGTTGAGCCTTTTGCCACCGGGCCGTTATTTCTTCGGGCTTACACTGCATGGCCAGGGCATACAAATCTCTGGATCCGGCATGACCGGCCACCAGTACCGGGATGTCGTATCGTCTGCCTTTCACATCCACCACATTTTCGAAAAGAAAGGCCTTTCTCTCCTCGGCCGGAAGCCCCCGGAACTGGCATCTTACCAGGGGCATCAGCTCAAGATCTTTATTGATCTGCCGGGTGACGGTTACCAGCTTGCCTTTCTTTTTTAACACGCTGATGTATTCCCTGAGATCTTTATAATATTTTCCCACTGCGCCTTACCCTCTCTTTATCTTTTCCGAGGCCCTTATATCAGCGTTCTCCGCCGCTATCGACGATCAGCTTGATTTCCTTTTGCCAGTTCCGATAATCCTTGCTCAAGTGAAATTCGAGCAAACCCGGGTAGGAAGCCAGGGAATGTTCAGGAATGCCCTGCTTTTTGGCCTGGGAGGAAATGTCATGCTCAAAGTTACCCGGATAGTACAGATTGCCGGCCCCGGACTCCTCCAGGGTAAACCGGGCGCCCTGGGGGCTGGCAAGGTAAACGGCAACCAGTTTGGCCGCATTGGGATGCTGCGCTCCCTTGAGCACGACGACCGAAAAGTTCTGTCTCTCAGAAAAGTCCAGGTCCTGCCATGCCACCGGCATGCCCTTATCCTGGGCCATTTTTAAATACACACTGCTGAGCAAACCCAACCAGACTTCGTTTATCAGAAACCGGTTAAACACATCCGAATAGCGCCCCCCCACTGCGCCGTTTTTCAGTATGGCCCGCAAATCGTTATAAACCTTTTCTTTACCCATGATACGCGCCCATCGGGCCCAGCCGCCCTGATAGGTGAACACGCCCAACTTTCCTTTCCATCGAGGGTCTGCCAGGCCCGACAGGGTCCTGGGAACCTGATCGGCCGGGATCTTCTCGGTATTGTATATCAGCCCCAGATGACCGGTAAAGGAGATAATGGCGCCCTGCAGAGCAGGATTTTCCAAGACGACCTCGGGATTTGTATCCGCCGTGATCAGGGGTTTCCAGTCGATCTTTTCCATAATGCCGGCTTTATTGGCCAGGGTGACGTGGTTGGACATAAAGGTCAAAAGATCATAGGTCGACGGCGCCCCGGTTTTTTGCTCCATGCTCGCCTGGGCCACGTCCTTGGGCATGCTGCCGGTGGGTACAAATTTGACTTTCAGGTCCACGCCGAACTTGTCCCGGATTTCCTTTTCCAATCTTCCCATGGATTTTGGCGTGAAACCGGACCTTAACTTTAGCGAGACGGTGCCTTCCTTTTTAGCCCCGGCGATGATTTCATCTAAAGTACCTGCCGGCGCAGTACCGCCTGATAAAACCAGTACCCATACAAGAAACGCCGACATCCATGTGACCATGAGTCTTCTTGTCATTATTTTCCCTCCTGTATTAAAAGAAAAAACATGGTTCAAGGGGTTGTGGTTATTTATCATTTCACTCGGCCCCTGGAACCCTTGACCCCCTTATACCCCTTGTGTATTAATAGGGTGACGGCACGGCCCTTGCCTTGTCGACGGTGACATCTATACAGTTCACCGGGCAAAAATATTCACACACCAGGCAGGCGACGCAATCTTTTGGGTAAGCGATATAAGCTTTTCTTTCCGCGTCATTGTAACGCAAAACATCCTCGGGGCAGATATCCACGCATATCCTGCATCCCGTGCATAATTCGACACTTAAGCTCTTGATCGGCATTTCGCACCTCCGAAATTTCACACGTTTATTCTGATTCTTAGCCCTTATATCCCTCGGGTTTCAGCTTGTACCTTGCAAAGGGGATCGGCTCGGTGGACAGGGCCATCTTGTCCCCGTCTTTCCGAATGACCGTCCATTTCAGCCAGTTGGCATCATCCCGGTCCGGGAAATCTTCCCTCATGTGGACCCCGCGGGTTTCGGTGCGGAACAAAGCGGCCCGGAAGACCATCTCGGCGCACAGCGTCATGCTTTCGGCCTCGTGATACTTCACCAGTTCATGGGGGTCCGCCGCTTTGGTCTCCGGCAGCACTTCTTCTCTGACCGTCTCGATGATTCCCAGGGCTTTTTTCATTCTGCCCGGCTCCCTGAAAAAAACATTGTTGAGGGGCACGACGGCCTTTTGCACCCTGGAAATGGCCTCATAGGGTTCAAATCCCTTCCCCAAAGCCATGGGTGCAAACATGCGCTGCCTGAGGCTGTCCTGGGTTTCTTTTCTCACCTTGGGTTCCGGCGCGCCGGATATGGATTTGGCGATCCCCTTGGCCGCCCTGAGCCCGGTGATGATGGCAATCGGAAGACCGGTGCCGGGATAGGAGTTGGCCGCAAGCGCCCCCTCTATGGTAATCCCGCTGATGATCGTATCCCCGATGGCCCAGAGACCTTCCAGGGTGCTCTTGCAGTCCAGATCCACCCGGATGTTGCCCACACGCCCTGAAAGGGAAGGCACCCACTCGGCCCTCTGGGTGCGCAGGTCGATGCCGCCCTTTTCAAAAAGCACCCGTTCCGGGTTGAGAAAGGCCCCGTTGGTAAGGGTCCATTTGTGCTGCGGGGTAAGAACGACGGTGTCCAGTTCCTCGGGTTTATTGGTCACGTCGAAATATACCGGCCCCCTGCCCTCCATGACCTCTTTGGCCATGGACCAGACCACATTGCGGTAGTTCTCTTCCCCGTCCGGAAAGTACTTTTCAAAAAAATGTTCCCCTTGATTGTTCGCCAACACCCGCAGCACCGCTCCCCGCTTCCACACCTCAAAATCCTTTGCCACATAGCCATAGGTGGAGGCAAATTCGGAGTGGGGATGCTGGGCTCCGGCCCTGTAGGCCGCCGCAATGCCCTCGCCGGAACACATGGTAAAAAGCTTGCGGTTTTTGTACATGCCCGGACCGCAGGCGACGACGGTGGACTTGGCCTTGAACACGTGGTAATCCCCGGTCAGGATGCCCAGTCCGACCGCGCCTGTGATCCGCTCGTCTTCTTTGATAAAATCGACAAATTCGATCTTGTTCATCATCCTGACGCCTTTGGACGAAGCGATTCTCTTGAGTTCCAGGATGACCCGGTGAGGGATAAAGGCGGCCATCTTCCAGGGCGCTTTCCAGGAAGGCGGGTCTTCGATTTGCACGTTTCCGTCCGAATCCTTGCGAAAAGATGTCCCCCAGTGGGCGACTTCGTTGAGGGACTCGTTCAGGCTGCTAAGATAGATATAAAGCCAGTCCTGGTTGTTCAGATATTCTCCGTTTTTAACTAAAAACCTGGCCAAAGGGTCAATATCGAAATCCGGCGGAAGAATCCATAAACGTCCGCCTGACGGGGGCACCTGCCCCGCCCAGCCGATACCTCCTTTATCTATGACCAACACGTCCAGGTGCTCATTGAGCTGCTTGAGCTTGATCGCCGTTGTCAGACCGGCCAAACTGCCGCCGATGATCAGAACGTCACTTGCGATCGTTTGTGTCTGCGAATTTCCAGCTGTCATGGGTAAATATCCTCCTTCCTTTTTTTTGTATGAAGTTCCACCCATAAAAATAATAAAACCCCCTGCAAGTCAAGAAAAATAGTCTTTTTGAGCCGAATTTTCTGTCCGGGGTTCGCTCGATGCCGGATCGGACTTTTGACTGGACTTTTGACTTGACACCCAGCCGGTCTTTTGAAATAATTGTGAAGTTACAAAGCAAGGCTCACCACTCACTCCATACCGGACAAAACATGAACGAACCTTTTCCGACCTTATCATTGAAGGAGCGGGATCGCCGCTGGGAGCGCACGCGAAACTTGATGCGCGTAAAGGATGTAGCTTGCCTGATTGTTGCCGGTTTCCGGGGACGAGAGCAGATGGAAAGCTACCTGTGTAATGATTCTGCCGAAGGAATTTTGATTTTCCCCCTCCATGGGGAGGCGGTGCACCTGACTTCCACCGGGACCCGGATCACGAGGCATCTGGAGAGTCACCTGCGCGGGGAGGTTCCGTGGGTGGATGACCTGCGGGTCGGATCCAATGGTCCGGCATTGGTTAAGGTCCTTACGGATAAAGGCCTGGAAAAAGGCCGGATCGGCGTCGTGGGGCTCGAAAGCGGGGCGCCGGGAGAGAAAGACGGCATATTCCCCTACCGGACCTGGGCCCATGTGCTTGAAAATCTTCCCGGGGCGTCCTTTATCGAGCTTTCGGGCGCCTTTGCCGAAATGATGCTCGTAAAAAGCCGGGAAGAACTGAATCTGGCGCGTTTCTGTGCCGGCATCGGTGAAAAAGCCTGTAAAAAAATGCTCGACCTGGTCAGGCCCGGGCTGAACGAAAGAGAGCTTTATGCCGCCATCATGGAAGTCATCTTTACAGCCGGGGCGACAGCCCCTCCCCCGCATCTGATTTTACATTCAGGCAAGGAAAACCTGAGCTGGGGGCCCCCCACGTGGACTTACCAGGGCGGCGCGGCCCGCACCCTGGAAGAGGGAGACCTGGTTCTGGCGGAAATTTTCCCGCGCTATGGCGGCATCGAAACCCAGCAGCAGATGGCCGTTCATATCAGGCCCGTAAACCGGACCATGGGCGAATGTGCCCGCGCGGCCCGCTGTGCCTATGAGGCGGGCCTGTCCGCCATCCGCCCGGGCATCACCTTTCAGGAGGTCTGCGACAGCATGGAAAAACCCGTTCTGGATGCCGGCTGCTGGTATCTGACCCCTCTGATGCACAGCCTGTCTCCCATGGGCTGGATCAGCAAAACCGGCGGGGTCGGAATCAAGCCGGATTCACCAATGAGCTGGCTTACCGACAAAATGCGCCCCCGGGGTATGGTCGGGGCAGACCTGGTGTTAAAGACGGGGATGATTTTCGAGCTTGAGCCCAATGCCTGCATAGGCCGGCAGAGGGTCAACATCGGGGGCACGGTCATCGTCACGGAGCACGGTGCGGAAGAGCTCAACAAACTCTCCACGGAGATGCACGTCATCGGCTGACATGCCTTTATTGATCCAAACATAGAAAACCTGGTCCTCGGGGCCAGGTCAGAGATAGATGGCTCTGCCTTGGCGTTTTGGGTCTAAAATTACAAATTCCAAGCACCAAATTACAAACAAATCTCAAATTCCAATATTCAATGACCCAAACCTT
>JAUYIZ010000040.1 GCA_030688615.1 Desulfobacterales bacterium
GCATCGATTCAAATGCAAACTCTTTAAACAGTGATCTCATTGCTTCCCATAAGGCTCTTTTGCTTCCCAGTTTTGTCCATACAGCACGAAATAACTTACAGGAAAGCTGCTGGGTCTGATCTATCAAAAAGGCCAACATCAACAAGGGGTTCGGTAATGCTCTTTGTTATACCCCAGAGTAAATTCTTTACGAAGAATTATGGAGAATACCTGATTTTGTGGCGGGTCTATTCATCCTGGAACCTGCGATCGGTTTCCAAAACAACAGGAAAATGCCAGGTGGTGATACGTAATGGAAATTAACCGACGACAATTTTCTCAAAAACATTGTTGTCCAACCAAACCCAGCCCGACTGATAGTTTGGTGTTATGGTATAAAAAACAAAAATATCTTGGAGCTTTATCGTTGCATTAACTCCAACGAAACACAACGCAGGCAATAAATAGTTGGTTTTATCTCAATGTATCTGGAAAACGCGATAGTTGTGGTTCTGGAAAATATTACAAGTCGGGGCAAACCCGATAAAAAGAGTTGATTTTCAAAAATCGACGGAGATTTAGGCACGATAATTTATAGACGCCACATTCTAAATGATAATGTTAGCCCTCATTTATGTTATTTTATAAAGACGCGAGCCCTAATGATTTGTCTATTGCGGAATGGCAGAGGATCGCCAAGGTGGCCAAGTCGATTTTGCTTAAGGCCATCGCCTGCCGGGGCACCAGCGTCTCGGATTGGCGCGACCTTTTTGGCCAGCAGGGGGAATATCAGCACAAACTGCAGGTTTACAAACAGGCCGGGGAGCCCTGTTCACACTGCGGAGGCACTGTGATACGGCGCACGCTGGGCGGGACGGGGCACCTTTTTTTGTCCCGGCTGTCAGCAGTAGGCAAGGGTTCATCCGGTATAGTGCAACAGCCGTGATCTTCAGAAGAGAAGACGGACGACACTTTTTAACATCATCTATTACATACCTGCGCCACAGATGGCCATCGTTCTGTCTGTACACCAAAAAACGCAAAAGAATACTATAGTCTGTAGATTAATAGTCTTCATTCTACCATTATCAGTCTATGCAAGAATCAAAGACACGAGGCTTAGAAGCCAATTCACTGGGAAAGGCATTTGGCTGCGTGCTTCGTCACCTTCGTCAAGATCGCGGCTTATCCCAAGAGAAGCTCGGTTTCGAAAGCGGTTATCACCGTACCTACATCAGCCTCCTCGAACGAGGACAGAAAAGCCCCTCATTGCAAACAATCTTCAACTTGTCTAAATCGTTAAAAGTAGAACCTACAGAACTTATTAAGCAAGTTGCTTCAGAGACCCATAGACTATCTTCCGAAACGAAAATAACCGGTGATTAGATTATGAAAATTATTCAAAGTGAACGCATTATCGACGCCGGCGCATTTTCACAATCGGCCGATTGGCATAAGATTGAGGAACACATATTTCAGGCGATACGGTCCATCGAATGGCCTCCTGGTTCAGGGTCATTTACCCTTCTTAAGGAATCAGGCAAGAAGCGCGGCCAGGGAAGCGGTGTCACGCCAATCAAGAAGGCCTGCATGCAAAAGCTGCAATCCTGCGGATGGCAATTGGAAACGCCGGTGGATATTGCAACGGTCAGACGTCCGGGACCAATGGATGCCACTTACCAGGTTAAGGACCGTCTTTTCTGCGTGGAGTGGGAGACGGGCAACATCTCTTCAAGCCACCGTTCGGTCAACAAAATGGCCCTGGGAATCATAAAGAAAATCCTGATCGGCGGCGCCCTGATTCTGCCCACCCGCGAGATGTATCAGTACCTCACCGATCGCATCGGCAACTTCCGGGAATTATCGCCCTACTTTCCTTTGTGGAAATCCCTGCATGCTGAAGAAGGCCTGCTTATTGTCATTGCCATCGAACATGACGCGGTCAGTGACAAAACACCGAGAATCCCCAAAGGGACTGATGGACGCGCCCTTCAGTAAGCGGTTTTTTGAAGAATCAGGATATACTCACGGCGCATAGTGTTGGAGATGCCGATGATGGGACGGCTCAGGACTTTGACTGGTTTTAAACCGCAGCCTGCTCCCATATCGATCAAAATCTCATGCAACCCTTGCACGGCATCCGGGGAAACGCCGAATACCTTCCCCAGTTGGTTGTTGTTGGTCCCGACGATGATCGTACAAAAACAATCGGGACGCAATACGCGGGCGCATTCCGCAAGAACTCTCCCCATATCCTCCCGGTAGAGCCGATATTTTTCTGATAATGCCCGCCCGCGCAGACCAATCATTATTTCGCGCAGAGCATCACTGTCTATACCCATGAAATTCAAATGGAAGGAATCATTGGCGAGGTAATCGACAGCAAAGCTGTAGGGCGGAGAAAAAATAATGCCGTCAGTGCTGTTGTCATCCAGAGACAATGATCTCGCATCCCCCTCTAAAACCTCTGCCGGTGCCAGTGTCATCTCCAGGCCGGCCAGAACGTTCTGAATCTTCTCAGCCACGAACAGGTAGCGTTCCAAGATGGCCCTGAATTGAGCAAGCGGCAATTTTCGGGCGCTTCTCTCCGCATAACCGGCGCTGTCTAAGTAGGCCAACAAGAGGAATTGATAAGTATTGAGAGTACCCTGCTCCCTCTGCGTCAGCGCATGATGATCTCTCTTGGTCAGATATGCCGCCGTTTCTTCCATGACGCTCATGGCTTCCTTGGTAGTTTTAATCCGGGAAGGCTTGCTTCCCGATTTCGGCTGGCCAACCCTTTTTTGAAAATAGGTAAAAACCTCTTCATAATTCGTAAGCGCACCCTTTGCCCGCGCCAACGACATGGTGATCGCATCGAGCTTCGTTTGCGTCATAAAGCAACAAAACGGACTGGCGTCGATGCCGATGGACTTGATGCCCATCAGACTCGCTTCAATCAGAACGGTTCCCGAACCCATCATGGGGTCCAGAACGGTATCGCCGGGTTTGAGCCCCATGACGTTCATCAAGCCTTTGATCATCTGTGGATGAAATTTACCGCGGTAGGGGAAAAGGCCATGCGTGGCATAAGCGGTACGGAAGATATTCTTTTCAAAAAATGATTTGAGGCGCGAGGAAGAATGATCGGGAAGTTTTAAAGACTCACCGGTACACATCAGAAAATGATGGGTGTACTTGTCCCCTAATTGTGCAAAATACGCTGAATTTCTTATTATTTCCGCATCTGACAGGATGAGATTTTCATAAAAGGCAAGTTCCAGTTCATAAATATCGTTCAGATGCGGGATCAGTCGGCGGTCACGAGGAAACAATTTCCGGGTAAGATCTTGGCTGAATGCATTGACCACCTTTTCGGAGTTCACCCCAAATCCCCTTCATTATTCAACAAAATCTTTCGTTTTATGCGGACAGAGATTTTCGGTTTGGAGTCGTTCAATAATAACTTCACAGCTTTCCAAATCCAT
Organism: Desulfobacterales bacterium; assembly: GCA_030688615.1. Classification (GTDB taxonomy): domain Bacteria; phylum Desulfobacterota; class Desulfobacteria; order Desulfobacterales; family JAUYIZ01; genus JAUYIZ01. Next base: position 3,447 of record JAUYIZ010000040.1, read on the forward strand.
CCCGATCCAGTGACGGCAGAGCCGCTCACACACGTCGTAGGTAGTCCCGCTGCCGCCAAAAGGGTCAAGGATCACGTCGCATTCATTGGTAGACATTTGGACGACGCGTTCCAGGATCTTCGTGGACAACTGGTTCAACGTCCTCTTTCGGCTTTTAAATTTCCAGTGACGGACGGGCGTGATATCATTCCAAACATCTGTCAGGTTCACCCCGTTCGGGTTCATTGCCCCCCGGTGGCCTCCATAATCCTTGATCTCCCGGGCGCAATGACGGCATGTCTCGATAGGCGTGCGGATTTTCCGGAAGGTATTCGCCTTGCCCTTAGTGAAATACAGAAGGCCGTAATGGGACGGATACAGCCTTCCGGAAATCGGCAAAGACAGTTTTATATTGACCGCAATCCAGTGCCGAAAAGTCATTCCGGCTTCTGCCAGATAACTTCCCAGATGGATATTCCATTTCGGAAGATTGTAAACAAACAGCGCCCCACCCGGTTTCAAGATCCGGACGCAGTGCTCCAGCCAATTCCTGCACCAGGCAATATAGTCATCATCCGAACGGCGATCGTCAACCTGGCTGCCATATTCCTTGGCGAGATTGAACGGCGGATCGGCAAAGACGGTGTCGATAGAACAATCGTTAATATAAGGCAGAATATTCAGACAATCACCTTCATATAATGCCCCGTAGCGACTGGAATAAACCAGGCTCTTTGCTATTTCTGGATTCACGATCTTTGTTGGCACCCAGAAGTCAAATTTATCAAGTAACGGAAATGCCATAGCGTGATAATAACCTTCAGACGAATTTTTTCACTGCAGTAGTGTGATATAAATATAAGCCAAAAACTCAATCTCGGCAAGGGAGCATAGGCCAGGGGTTAAAGGATAAGGATAAGAACTTGCTTTATTGAAGGGACATGTAACAAAAGCGATTCTTGTTGTCAAGAAAAAAATTGACACCACATTTGTATAGGCCGAAATGGCATTTGGCCTGTCACCAAAAGCGGCTGCCGGCCAAACTTAAAAATCGGTATGGTGGGAGACAAGATTTTAAAAAAATGAGATTTTCAGCCGAATTTAGGCGCAGATTTCCGCTGTGACCTGAAGGATGAATTCAGGACCCTTAGAGCCAGTAATCATAGGGCGGAATTTGAGAATAGTCTTCATCGTAAATGAATTCAGGAATATGCGAGACATTTCCGGCAGGAGGATCATGGTTTCGGGTCTTCCACAGGCCGAGATGCCTCAGAATCTTTTCGATGACGTCTTTATCCTCGATAAAGCTGATAATTTTCATCACGCCCTGGCACTTAGGGCATAATAAGGGATCAACATTATAGATCTTTTGGATCAGCCGTGCGACCCTGAGCAGGGACCTTCATGCACACCCGGCCTTCCAGGCAATTTTGCAACGTCGTAATTGAAAGGCTTGTCCAGGCACAGAAAAATAAACCCAATTCGGAGGATCAACCATGAATCCAACCAGCCATTTTGCCTTCGCCGACTTTGTCCGTACACTTGAAAACCTTGAAAACACCTTGCGCAACCAACAGGACCGCTATCTGCTTTTGACCGGAGAGACCGGTGTCGGGAAAACCATGCTTTGCCGACAACTGCACACGGATCTGGATCGGTGCCGGTACCGCATGCTCTATTTTTCTCACGCACGTCACCTGAGCGCCACGGGGCTTATCAGGGTCTTGGCCGGCTGGTTGAGAGTGCCGACACGACGCTCTCACAGCGAAACGCTTCACGGACTTGTACATTTACTTCGTGAACAACCCCACCAGCGAAAAATTGCAGCTCATCTGCCAGGAAGGAATGCGTATCCTCTTTGAGCGCGCGCGGAATCCCGGGCCTGATTGTCCCCATGTTCCGCAAAATCCTGGCCGATAGTGAGCCAAATGCCCCCATCAACCCGCTGACCCTCGACGACATTCTGCAACGATGGGAATTGGCATGAAAGGAGAAAATAACATGAATCCGCAACAAACCGAAATTTTGCGTGACATCCTTCATCGCATGACCGCGCGTTACATGACCATCCGGCCCCTTGGTATCGATCCGGGTAGCGGTAGAAAACTTATCCCGGCCCTCAACTGCCGGGTACTTAATTACGCGGCCGCCAGAACCCTCTACCAGCAACGACGTCCCGTCTGCCGCTCACTGGATGCCGTCAAAGCGCTTGGAAGATCGAAAAAAGACCGCCAACAATGTCTCGACCAGAAACAATGCACCGGTCAAGTGCGCTTGGACCTGTTGTTCGAAAATCGCCCCTCGAATAACTATCCGGTATTACTTTGTATTTAAAAAATCCCAAGAAACGTGAGACGACAGTCTCAAAAAGCGTGAGATTCATTTTTATGCCTATCCGAATCGCGATATCACCATCAACACCGACCTGGTAAAACCGGGGGAAATCCAGTCCTGGCAGGACCTGCTGAAACCCAAATATAAAGGAAAGATTGTATGGAGCGACCCCAGTATTTTCGGAAGCGGCTTCAATGGTTTTTCCACCAACATAATGAGCAAGGCTTCTGATGAGAATTATTATCGCCAGCTGGTCGCAACCCAGGATGTCGCATTCTCCAGGAACCTCCGTCAAATGGCAGAGTGGCTTGCCAGGGGAAAATATGCTGTGGCGGTTTCGGTGGAAGGCCGGGCCATAGCGGATATGTTAAATGCCGGCGCGCATATTGCTTATGTATCCGTGAAGGAAGGGACCTACTTAAGTTATGATGCCGGAATTATAGGCATGGTGGCCAAGGGACCGCATCCGAACGCCGCCAAAGTATTTGTCAACTGGCTTCTGAGTCGAGAGGGCCAGGGTTTTGCCCAGAGGGCGACGAAATATATGTCTGCCAGGAATGATATTCCCACGCAAGGAATTGTCAACCCGAAATCAATGCGGGTTCCCGGCGAGAGATACTTCGTCGCCGCCAACACCATGGAGAAATGGATACTGGAGGACCAGGACAAATATCTTGAACTGGCCAAGGAAATCTTCGGGCCCCTTATCGGCAGATGAATGTTATTGAACATTTCCCTGCGGCTAACCAAAGGGTGCAGGCGTATCTCCGTTTTGCTCCAACCAACTGCGGGAAACGCGTCTTCTATGAAAATTCAAACCTTTATTTAATCAAAGGGCCAAAAATGTTCTTGCTGTGTTTCATCATCTGTCGCCCAGCCAAAATGTACGCTTCTGTAGTTCTGAAGACCTTTTCCCCTGGGCTAGGGTAAAATGCTGATGGTACGCCTGTTTTCGGGGCATCAACCCGGGTACCCGGATATTTATAAGCCTTAACTGCCAGAGCCTGCCCCTCGCTGGTGAGCAGCCAATTAACATAAATGGCAGCGGCATTGGGGTGGGGACGCTTATTCGCCAGAGCAAGGCCCCCTACGCCGGGTGTAAGCTTTCCCCCTTCCACTACCTTAACCTGGGACAGGGAAGCGCCGGCCTCCATAAAGTGGGCCACCCTTTCTTGCATAGGAGCAATACCGATAGGATATTTCCCCTTGGCTAACCATTCTACCTGGAGTCCCGTATTTCTGGTGATGACAGGTTCCTGCTTAACCAGTTTTCGCATATAATCCAGCGTCTTTTCCAGACCCCAAATGTCGTGCGCCAGATGGGAGACAAATGCATTCCCCCCGCCTGAAACCGTTGGGTCATTAAAGACCAGCTTGCCTTTCCATTTGGGGTCTAGGATGTCTTTATAAGATTTCAATTCGGATTCTCCCACCAAGTTTGTATTACGCGTCAGATACCGCTGGTAGATGGCAAGAAAACCTATGCCATATTGATCGTTGTCCAAATAGGGCATTTCCCCCGCCACCCATGCCGTCTTGTCGAGCACATCCGGAAGAATAAATATTCCGGTAAATGAATCAATAAGACCAGCCGGTTTCATGACTACGAGTAATGTCGTTCCCCCCGACATGATGACATCCGGCACATAAACAGAGGCCGCCCGCTCCGATTTCATTCTTCTTGCTAACTCCCGACCGCGCCCAACAACATAATCGACCTTTACACCATATTTAGCTTGAAAAACAGTGAATATCTCCCTGATGGCATCCCCTGCCGTGGTTGAGTAAACCACCAAATTGCCCTCTTTCTTCGCTTCCTGTTCTAACTTTTGCCACCGAGCCTTCCAATCCCCCTCCGCTGCCGAAACTCTTGGGATATTTGAAACAAGCCCAAGCCATAGAAAACAGGTGATGCACAGCACATTCATTAGAAACCTTTTCATAGACCTTTCCTCCTTTCTAAAGTGAAGAAGCTACGTGAATAAACCTGGAAAAATACTTGGCGGGGTCAGAAATGGTCCAGCCATTTTTCCGGTTTGTTCCAAGTTTGTTCTTTTTCATTATTAATCCTGCTAATAAAGAATAGGGAATTACTTCCTACAAGACGATAGTATGTCGCGTATCACGGACTCCGGACCTCACGTCTCACGCTCTCAGGGACACTCCCTCAGTTCCTCAGTTTTTCATTTAGAAAAATAATTTAAAGAAAACTCACTTTTCAGCAGTTTTCACGGCCCTGCCGATCAATTTGTTTAGCCGTAGAAAAAGGGGTATATAGGGGATTACTCAACCCAGTCCCGGGCGGGGAACTGGATATTTTTGTTAAGATGAAGGGGGCATCCCACTGCCCCCTTCGGGCAATCAAGACGGAGACCCCCATCCCGATCACCATACCAGTTACATCAGATGGTCAATAGACTATCCCTTTAACGATAAAATGGACCCCGAGAAGAATCATCAAAAGCGGCGCGACCTGGTGCAGTATTTTTAC
>JAUYIZ010000044.1 GCA_030688615.1 Desulfobacterales bacterium
AGACCCGGCGCGCTGCGCTAATAAGGGCAGGCATGAAACCGATTTGCAATCGGATCTGCGGCATTATTTTTTCGCGCGGACTTTGGAAAATGGCGCGGAGCCGAAAGCGGATGTCATGCCGGGTTTATTTATGATAACGGGCGGTTAACTCAGCGGGAGAGTGCTACCTTCACACGGTAGAAGTCACTGGTTCAATCCCAGTACCGCCTACCAGCAAATTCAAGGGGTTATGGTTCATACCATGGCCCCTTTTTTCGTGTCTGCTACCAGATGGTCAGAAAACCGACCTATGAAGAATTGAAACAAAGAATAAGTTTGATATACGGCATTCAATAATTCTTTACGTGGTGCAATTGCTTGAGTGCTTGCCGTAAAGACACAGCTTATTTTTACCATAAAATCGGCATGTTCGTATTGAAAAATTGTCTTTCTTGTGTTATTCATATGGCATGCTGAAAATTAAATCCCTATCTGATTCCCCTAATCCTGAACCTCTATTTCCTGAACCAAGATTAATCAACCGGAGACAACTCTGGGCCAACAATCGTTTCCGCATGGAAATGGAAAATCTGAAAACCAGACGGTATGGCAACAGAGGCAGTCATCACTGGTATGAATTGCTCGTCATGATAAAAACGCTTGGATTCATATTGCACCTCACAAACCTGTATCAAAAAGGAGCACGCAACGCAGAAAATATTATACTGCGGGAGAACCCCCTGTACTTTTCCAATTTGCCGCAAGCCTTTGACGGATTTGCAATTCTTCACCTCTCGGACTTACACATAGATGGAATGAAAGGCATAGAAGATCGAATCCTGCATGTTCTGGAAAACAGGACCGTAGATTTATGCGTATTGACAGGAGATTATCGCTCGAAATTGCATGGACCCCACAAACATATTATCAAAAGTATGGATTATTTGATTAAACGTATCCACAGCAAACACGGATTTATTGGAATCTTAGGCAATCATGATGGGTGTCACATGCTCAATCCCCTGGAGCAAATCGGGATTACGATGTTGGTTAATTCAACCTGTTTTATTGATAAAGGTAGTGACCGCATCAGGATTATCGGTACCGACGATGTGCACTACTATTACACCGATCAAGCATTGCATGCCTTGGAAGGCGCCGATGATGAGTTTTCTGTTGCCTTAGTCCATTCTCCCGAATTGTATGATTTTGCTGCTGAGATGGGGGTGGAATTGTACTTGTGCGGTCATACTCACTTCGGCCAGATATGTTTACCCGGCGGCAGAGCAATCATAACCCACCTGAATCGGGGACGAAAGTACTACCGCGGGCATTGGAAGTACCTGGATATGCAAGGAGTAACCCATGCCGGAGTAGGGACTTCAGGAATTCCGATACGGTTCAATACCCAGGGGGAAGTGTTGATTCATCATTTACATAGGAGACCTTTGAAAAAGGCTCAATTTCGTTCAAGTTCAAGGATGGCAAAAAATTTAACCACAGGAATACATTAAGTATTTTGAGGATTAAATTTTGAGCCAGACGCCGAAATTGGGCGAAAGGGGGTGTTTTTCAAAGGTCTCCATAGACCACCCGCCTCCTGAAGCGTCCTGATGGTGATTCCGGGGAAGGGGCCTCAAAAAAAAGACTTGACAGGATACTTTTTCTGCGACATTGTGATAATGAAAATCAAGATCAGCAACCGGGGTGTTTATGCCGCACAAAAAAGAAATTGAACTATTTGCATCTCATATCCGCCGCAAGAATTTGAAGCATACGGAACAAAGGACACAAATATTAAAGACCTTTTTAGAAACCGAACGGCACCTGACGGCAGAAGAGCTGTATGTATCGGTAAAAAGGAAATATCCTTCCATCGGATATGCCACCGTTTGCAGAACCATCAAGGTGCTTTGTGAATGCGAACTGTGCAGGGAATTGAAAGTCGAGGATGGCGTGAGCAGGTACGAGCATCTTTACGGCCATGAACATCACGACCACCTGATTTGTACAAGCTGTGGAAGTTTTACAGAGATAATGAGCCCTGAAATAGAGAAGCTGCAGGAAAAACTTGCTGCGGAAAATGAATTTGCTCTAACGAGGCACAGCCTGGAATTGTACGGCATCTGCAAAAAGTGTAATCATTAGGCGATATTTTTTTGAGCCTTTGATGATAATGGAAATCATAATCATAACATCCGGGAGATGAGGAATCATGCATGACCACGGCCACGATGCCAAAAAGGAACTGGACTACAAAGACAAGAAAAATATCATCCTGATCGGCAACCCCAATGTGGGCAAAAGTGTTATTTTCGGGCTGCTTACCGGTAAATATGTCACCGTATCCAACTATCCCGGGACAACGGTGGAGGTATCCAAGGCGTTTTCCACATTCGATAAGGAAAAGGCGCTGGTAATCGATACTCCGGGGACCAACAGCCTCCTTCCCCAGTCCGAGGATGAAAGGGTAACGCGGGACATCCTTCTCAACGAACGGCCGGAGGTTGTGATCCAGGTCGCGGATTCCAAAAACATGCGCCGTTCCCTTTCCCTCAGTCTGCAACTTGCAGAGATGGAAGTGCCCTTTGTGGTGGACCTGAATATGGTCGATGAGGCGCGCAGCAGAGGCATTTATATAGATCAGAAAAAACTGGCGCAGGTGCTCGGCGTTCCGGTCGTGCCCACCGTGGCCACCCGGAAACAAGGGCTCGGCCGGTTGGTGGAGAGCCTGTCGGCCCCCCAAAAATCATCGGTTGTCATTTCCTATGAACCTGAAATTGAGGAAGCCATCCGGCAGATCATGGATTTTATCCCCAAGACCCATATCTCGGCTCGTTCGATCGCCGTCATGTTTCTGGCGGGCGAATCCGGTATTGAGGCGTGGCTGGCCTCCCGGGTCAATCCCGCGCAGATGGAAAAAGCAAGCTTCACCCGGGAAGGGCTTCAATCCCGCAGGGGGCGGCCGATCAGCTACATCCTCAACCAGCAGCGGATGGCCAAGGTGGATGATATCTTAGCCGGGGTTTTACGTGTGGATGAGCCTGCAAGGGGGCACAACTTGTCTCAGGCCCTTGGCCGATGGGCAATGCATCCGGTCTGGGGGGTGCCGATATTACTGATCGTCCTCTACATTACTTACAAGATCGTGGGGGAGTTCGCCGCCGGGACGAGTGTCGACTTTCTTGAGAGCGTCGTGTTCGGGGAATATATCAACCCCCTTTTGAGCAAAGCCGTCAACTTTTTAATTCCCATCGAAATCGTCAGAGAGCTGCTGATCGGTGAATATGGATTGATTACCATGGCGCTCACCTACGCCATAGCAATTGTGCTTCCGATCGTAGGCTTTTTCTTTCTGATTTTTGGTCTTATGGAGGATTCCGGTTATCTGCCCCGTCTTGCCATTATGGTAAACAAGCTGTTCAAGGTGATGGGTCTGAACGGCACGGCCGTGCTTCCGATGATACTGGGCCTGGGTTGTGACACCATGGCAACCCTGACCGCCAGGATACTTCCCAGCAAAAAAGAGCGCATCATCGTCACCATGCTTTTGGCCCTGGCCGTACCCTGCTCGGCCCAACTGGGGGTAATTTTCGGGGGAACCGCCACGATTTCTCCCAAGGCAACCCTGATCTGGGCCGGTGTGATCATTGGTGTGATTTTTGTCGTGGGCGCGCTCGCCTCCCTGGTGCTGCCGGGCACCGGGTCCGATTTTATCCTGGAAACGCCGCCGATCCGGTTGCCCAAGATTTCCAATATTGCCATCAAGACCTTGGCCCGCGTGGAATGGTACCTGAAAGAGGCTGTTCCCCTGTTTATCCTCGGCACCTTTATTCTTTTCCTTCTCCAAAAACTGGGTCTTCTGGGCATCATCGAAAATGCAGCCGCCCCGGTGGTGGTGAATCTGCTGGGCCTGCCGAAGGATGTCGCCGGGGCCTTCGTCATGGGGTTTTTAAGACGCGATTATGCCGCGGTTCTGATTGTAAAGGGGGGCAGCCTCGATCCGATCCAGATGCTGGTCGCGCTTGTCACCATAACCCTGTTCGTACCCTGTATCGCCAACTTTTTTATCATGATAAAGGAAAGGGGTATGAAGACGGCCCTTCTTATTGTTAGCTTTATATTTACTTTTGCCTTTTTGTTCGGCGGGGCTTTCAATTATGCCCTCAGATATTTAGCGGTGCGCTTATGAAATGTTCCCTCTGCGGGTTTGAGTTTTCCGCTGACGAAGCGGAGTGCGGGAGATGTCCCTTCAGCAAGAAATGCAATACGGTATGTTGCCCTCACTGTGGTTACCAGACGGTGGGGGACTCGCGTATCTTGACCTGGATAAAGAAAATATTTAATGGAGGTAAGGATGATGGCACAGAACCATGAAACAGTCGATGAGATACTGGAATTCATATGGACGGAGAAAGAGTCCGGGTCTGTTAGAAAGGAGGATCTTCTGAAAATAAAGACGGCCGAGGTAACGCCGGATACCATCGAGAAGCTGTTTCAGGAGAATTACATTTATGAAGTCGGGGGAGAGATCAACCTCACGGAAAAAGGCGAGCCGCTGGCAAGGCGTCTGGTCCGTGCGCACCGGTTAACAGAAAGGTTGTTCATGGATGTCCTTGAGATGGAGAAAAATTCCATCGAGCTGGACGCCTGCAGTCTTGAGCACTGCCTGAGCCAGGATGCCATAGAGGCCATATGCACCCTGTTGGGGCACCCGAAAGAATGTCCCCACGGTCGGCAGATCCCCCAGGGGGAGTGTTGCAAACGGACGGAGAAGAAAATCGAACCGGTTGTGCTCCCCCTGAACAAATTCAAAGCCGGACAAACCGGAAGGATTGCTTACGTATCCACCAAGCATCACTCTCGCCTCGACCGGCTGACAAACCTCGGCATCATGCCCGGCGAGAAGGTAAGGGTGCACCAGACAATGCCGGCCTTTGTGGTGCAGATCAGGGAAACAGATATCGCCATCGACGCTGATGTTCTGAAAGATGTTTATGTAAGAATAGAAAAATAATTTTTCCGCCTTACGATTTGACGGCCATGTAAAAAGTCTTTGCCGGACGAACAGGCTCCTAGCGCTTCTGAAAAATGGCTTTTAACACCGTTTCGATCTGGTCCGGAGACATCTTGTCCTGATCCAGCAGTATTTTGCCCACCAGCCGGTGGTCCCCTTTCTCAATTTCTTCACGGACCTGGATCGAAAGCGCACCGATCAGATCTTCCGGGGTGATGAAACCTTTTTTTATGGCAGTAAACCCAAAGCGTTCCTCATATTCCAGAATTTTTTCCATTTTTTCCGTCATTGCTAAATTTTCCTTACAACTCCGGCAACTCCCAGCAGGCCGAATCCCAGAAGGAATATGGTTGCCGGTTCGGGAACCGGGGCGCCTGCCGCGCCCGGAACCATGTCGCTGCCGCCATTGTTAAAGCCGGCGAACCGGGCCAGAAAAAACTCGGGTTTATTGGTATTTTCGGAAAACGCGTTGACAAAACTTTCAAAACTGAGTGTATCCAGATTCGTTCCGGATAATGCAAAGGTAAAGGTTGCGCTCGATCCCGCGCCGATGCCGCGTTTGGGGTTTTGGGCGCCGGTAAAATTGCCGCCGATGCCGGCGCTGATATCAAACTGGCCGAAGCTGCCGGAATTCACACTGTTTTGAAAAGAGCCGGCCCCCAGCAAAGCAAAATCGTCATCAGAACCGCTCAAATTAACGACGCTGATCAGATTCCCCGGATTGTTGAATGCAAAGGCGGTGATAAATCCGCCGTTGCCGGCATCGGATGTATTGAGCAGGTCAACCTTCAGCTTTGCCGCCTGGCCGTTTTCATAGGTATAAGTAAAATCACCCGTAAAGCTCCCAAGCCCCTCCGTCGATGCGGAGGTGTCGGCAAAAATGGGAGTTGCCGCCCCCGAAGGCGGGAGCGCCATAAAAAGACAGAGTATGCCGGATAATATGAGTAAGAATGTTTTCATTTTGTCCCCCTTTTCTTCCTGACTCTTTAATAGAGCAAGGGGCGTGCCAGGGTGGGACAAAATGAAAGAAGCGTCGCTGGTATATGTTAATATAGAATGATATTAATTAGTTATAATGATAATTTTTCGCGGCAAGAAAATATTTCGGGGTTATTTTTTAAATAAATGTCATCGGGAAAGAAAAAGATGTAATCGGACTTACAATGCCTTCTTTTCTTCGGCGGCCAAGCTGTACTGCTTAGGTGTCTCGCTCGCTCAGCGGACCGACCTCTCCGGTGCACCAGGGGATGAATGCCTTCATCCTGCAGGTTGCGCCATGGGCCGCGAGTTCCTTTTCGAAGATCTCGTGGATCTGGCGATCTTCGTCTTCGTACTCGATCTGCCAGCCGCCTTCCTTCAGACTCTTGGAAGAGTTCTCGCCGTACCGGCCAGGCACGAAAAGCCCCATATGGCTCGGCTTGAAGGCCAGGTAGCGGGCACGGTTGATTCCGCAGTTGAAGTGCTGGTGAAAAGTATTGTCGCTGGGGACGATGACCATGGACCCGACCTGCCAGTCGCATTTGACCATGTCGGAGCGGTCTTTCTGGGTCCAGATCAATGAGTATCCGGCGCTGCCGCTAACCAGCACCAGGTGCGCACCCGGCCCATGGCAGTGGGCTTTCTTGTACGTGCCAATGGGAAATTCCGAGACGTGGTTCCTCATACTGCTGCCGGCCATCTCGAAACGGGCGTTGATGCCGCCGGCGCCCCGCTCTTTGTAACAATACAGCGGCATCTCCGGAAGGTTGGGAACGAAGTTGGATTCCCACAACCGCCGTTTGTAAAGCTTGCCTTTGCCGCTGAAGTAGTCTTGCTCCCCCGAAAAACGGGAACGGAAGATAAAATCGTTGTTAAATATATAATCGTGGTCCCGGAAAAGACGCATCATGGGGGGCGCATTGGTTACGGCAAGATAGCGGGTGGGTTCGTGCCCGCTGCCGTTAAAGTTCTGGTACCACACATTCAGCGGAATGGAAAAAAAACTCCCGGCCTCCCACTCGAAGCTCTGCCTGGGATTCTCGTTGTTCCAAATCGTCGTTGCACCACGGCCTGAAACGATATAGAACGTCAACTCGTACATGTGATGTTCCGGCTCAGACTTGCCCCCCGGCTTGATTTCCACCACGTGACAGTCGTTGGGCATATGGGCGTTGGGGATATGGATGACCGCGCCGTCGCCCCCTTTGCGCTCCCAGGGCCCCAGCTCGATTTTTGCAAGGCTTGGAAAATAGAATTGCTCATAGACTTTAACGCCTTCCCTCTGGAGCCATTCCTGGTAGGCGTCTTGCGCCGGATGGTCTTCCAGCCCCTCAACGGGGGTCTCTGCAATCTTCATGTCGGTGTTTAGCATCACCATGGTTGGAATCCTCCTTTAATGAAATAATAAGACAAGCGCTGAAAATACCTTACAGTTCACCATTTCGCAACAACCAAATCTCCGCGAGGTGCAACAAGGTTTGCACCATCAGTCTTTACGGGGGTTAAGTTTTCCGCCTTTTCTTCAGGTTTTTCCCTGTCGGGGGGCATTTCCTGTTTGGTCATATAAACGAAATAAACGCCCGCGATCGCCATCGCTCCGACGATTCCCCAGCCTACCGAATCGCTCATCAAAGGTTCGCCGCCGGCTCCTCCAGCATATGCAACCTTCGGAGTACTGTATGAAAATATTAAAGAGGTTATAAATAAGGCAATGACTATTTTTTTTATCATGATTATCCCCTTTTAGACATTTTTTTCCCGTCTCAACGGTCTTTTTGATGTATTATACGAAAAGTCATATAAAGGCGGCAAGCGATATTGCTGTATCAGAACCCGCAGAAACGGTAAGAGGCAGGGTGTTTATTCCCGCAACCAAAGATGAGCTCCAAGCGCTGGGCTGGAAATCACTGGATGTCGTCCTGGTGACCGGGGACACTTACGTGGACTCGCCGTATATCGGGGTTGCCGTGATCGGCAAGGTGCTCCTGGATGCCGGCTACAGGGTGGGCATCATCGCCCAGCCGGATATTGCCGGCCCCGGGGACATCGGCCGTCTGGGCGAACCGGATCTTTTCTGGGGGATAACTTCCGGCTGCATGGACTCGATGATATCCAACTATACCGCGACCGGCAAAAAGCGCCGCCGGGACGATCTCACCGGCGGCGGCGTAAACAACCGGCGGCCGGACCTGGCCGTGATCGCCTACAGCAACCTGATCCGCCGCTACTTTAAAAATACCCGGCCCATCGTGCTCGGGGGCATGGAGGCCAGTTTAAGACGCATTTCCCATTATCATCACATGTCCGACAGCATCCGGCGCTCCATTCTCTTTGATGCCAGGGCGGATATCCTGGTTTACGGCATGGGCGAACAGACCATTCTGGAGCTGGCCGAGCGTATCCGGGACAAGCGTCCGGTCCAGGATGTGCGCGGGATCTGTTATATCGCAGCGGATAAAAAACAAGGATATATCGAGCTGCCGTCCCACGGGCAAGCAGCCGCGGATCCGGGGGCTTTCACCCGCATGTTCAAAGCCTTCTACCGGAACAATGACCCGGAAAACGCCAAAGGGCTCTGCCAGCGGCAGGACAGCCGCTACCTGATCCATAACCCGCCCCGGCCCCCCATGACGTCGGGGCAGCTCGACCACATTCATGAACTCGGCTACGAGCGGCAGGTGCATCCGTATTACGCGTCCCTGGGGCCGGTGCGCGCCCTTGAAACGATCCGCTTCAGCCTCACCACCCACCGGGGCTGCTTCGGCGAATGCCGTTTTTGCGCCATATCCGTTCATCAGGGACGTGCGGTCATCAGCCGCAGCGAGACGTCCATCCTGAAGGAGGCGGCGCGGTTGACCGCCCATCCGGAATTCAAGGGCACGATTCAGGATGTGGGCGGCCCGACCGCCAATATGTACGGCATGGATTGCGGGCGCAAAGACAAGACCGGGGCCTGTGGCCGCAGCTGCCTGGCCCCGGCGGTCTGCGAAAACCTGGCGGTGGACCACGGCCGCCAGATCGCACTCCTGAAGGAGCTGAGAGACCTGACCGGCGTCAAAAACGTATTTATCGGCTCCGGCATCCGCCACGACCTGGTGCTGCTGGACGCCGCCCGCGGGCTTGAATATCTTGAAGATATCATCGCCCGCCACATCTCCGGCCAGTTGAAGCTGGCGCCCGAGCATTCCGAGGATGAGATTCTCGACCTGATGGGAAAGCCGGCCATAGACGGGTTTATCGAGTTCAAGCGCCGTTTCGAAACCATCAACCGGCGCCTGCAGAAAAAACAGTTCCTGACCTGCTATTTTATGGCGGCCTATCCCGGGTGCACCTTCGAGCACATGGCCCGGCTGAACCGGTTTGCCCGGGAGGTCCTCAAGTTCAGGCCCCGGCAGATCCAGATTTTCACCCCATCGCCCTCCACACCGGCAACCTTGATGTATTACACCGAAAAATCGTACCGCACGGGAAAAACTCTTTTTGTGGAAAAAAACGCCCGCAGGAAAGCGCAGCAGAAAAACCTGCTCCTGGCGGGGCCTTCCAAATAACCCCCATGCCCGGCACGGGCACAACGAAGGATGAAAATATTCATCAACTTGTAGCTATAGAGCTCAAGAAAACTTTTTTGGGGTTTAATTCATTTTTTGCGGGACAAAACTCACCCAAAAATGTATGAAGGTGGTTAAAACTGCGCTCAACGGGAGGTCCCAATGCAAAAAAAATCAGAATCAGCCTGAAGAACCAAAGCCGGAAAAAGTGTATGGAAATGCTCAAGCCGGCGCATAACTCTGGAGACATGCGCATGGTCAAACGGATACTGGCTGTAATGGCTGTATCCGATGGGTCTCTTTACTCAGAGATAGCGTCAACTCTGAAAGTAAGTGAAGAATCCATTCGTTTATGGGTCAAAGCATTGCTGTTAAAAGGCGTGGGAAGCTTGAAATCAAAGAAAAACCCCGGCAGACCCTCCAACTTGACCAAGACGCAAAGGAAAAAGCTGGACAATCTCATCACAGAAGGACCAGAAAAAGCAGGATTTCCCGGAGCTTGCTGGCGTAGTCCCATGATACAATTGCTTATTTATGAAAGATTCGGGATCGAATACTCGGTACATTACATCGCCCAGCTACTAAAAAACATGGGGTTTTCATATCAAAAGGCGAAGTTTGTTGCCGACCATAAAGACCCTGAGAAACGGCACGCCTGGCTACAAACAAAATGGCCTGAAATTTTAAAACTCGCAAAAGAAAAAAATGCCTCTATCTTGTTTGGTGATGAGGCCTCCTTTCCCCAATGGGGCTCTTTAACATACACCTGGGCAAAAAAAGGACACCAGCCAGTCGTAAAAACCTCGGGAATTCGGAAAGGCTACAAGGTCTTTGGCTTGATAGACTATTTTTCCGGTCGCTTCTTTTGTAAAGGACATGATCAAGGTCGCTTGAATTCTGAATCATATGAAGACTTTTTGACCGAAGTTTTGTCAAAAACCAGAAAACACATTATCCTTATTCAGGATGGCGCCAAATACCACACGAGCAAGGCGATGCAGCGCTTTTTTTCTGCGAAAGCTCATCGAATAACCGTTTACAATCTGCCTTCTTATTCTCCAGATTACAATCCCATCGAAAAGCTGTGGAAAAAAATAAAGGAAAAAGAAATTCATTTACATTATTTTCCAACTTTTGATTCGCTAAAAAACAAAGTGGAGGAAGCACTTCTTCATTTTAAAGATTTGCAACATGAAGTTCTCTCACTCTTTGGCTTCTATAATAATTTGGCTGAAGTGTAGAGCATATTACTACCCCAAAATATTTTTCTTAAATGCTATAGGAACCTGTATCGGGCTGTTGGCGCATATGCTCCCAGAGTTTTTCAACGTTTTTCTCTGCATACCGGGAGCTACGGTTGATACCTGAATTTTGCACGCAATAGCCCCTTTTGGGCTAATCGGCTTTCAATTTACCCTGAATTGATAGTTGTTTTGTTTATCCTATCTTCTATCCTGAACAAGTCTTC
>JAUYIZ010000054.1 GCA_030688615.1 Desulfobacterales bacterium
GCGGAATACGAATCCGCCGGCCTGCGTCTGGTCAGAAGGTTTGATCCCAGCAGGGATTTCTACGGCCTGATCTTCAGCCGATAGGCGCATTTTCTCATTAAGAACATATAAATTCACAAGCCATTTTAGCTGCTTCACGAATTTTCTTTGATTATGTCCCAACCAGATTGAATTTCCCCGGGCCCAAGGATACATTTATCTGGATGCGATACAGGCAATAGCGTGTGTGGCGCCAGTGTCTGGGAATTCTGCAATGGTCTGAATTTTACAACAGCGAGCGTTCGCACCAGGTGCTTGACAATATGACCCCCGGTCCACGGCATCGGCAGTAAAGTTTAGGGGGAATGGTCCCAGGAATAACCGACTGACTCGAAGCTTAAC
Source organism: Desulfobacterales bacterium (assembly GCA_030688615.1). Classification (GTDB taxonomy): domain Bacteria; phylum Desulfobacterota; class Desulfobacteria; order Desulfobacterales; family JAUYIZ01; genus JAUYIZ01. The sequence continues at coordinate 382 of JAUYIZ010000054.1, forward strand.
CGACAGTTCCAACTGTCCACACAATAGGGTCCATCGCCGTTGCCTGTCACTGAGTCTCTTGGCTACTTCTTCTTGAGCAGATCTCTGATATCGGTCAGCAGCGTTTCTTCCTTGGACGGAACCGGCGGCGGGGCCGGGGCTTTTTCTTCTTCTTCCTTCTTCTTCATCGAGTTGAGCCCCTTGATGACCATGAAAATCGCAAACGCGATGATCACAAAGTCAACGACCGTCTTAATCTGGGGACACTTTACTTAATTATTGACAAAAGCCCGAACTTTTGATTTGTTTTTAGCATGGCACGCATAGCAAGAGCAGTAGCGCCGGGAATGGCGCATCATGTAACACAGCGGGGAAACAGACGGCAACAGACATTTTTTAAAGATGAAGATTACCAATTCTATCTGGAGTTAATGTCGGAATGGTGTCTCAAGTTTCAAGTGGAGACCTGGGCTTATTGTCTTATGCCAAACCACATTCACCTGATTGTTGTACCTGCAACGAAGGAAGGTTTAAATCTGGCAATTGGAGAAGCGCACCGGCGATACACAAGACGGATCAATTTTCGCCAGGATGGCGTGGGCATTTATGGCAGGGAAGATTTTCATCCTTTATCATGGAAGAACGGTATCTATTGGCATGTACGAGATATGTGGAATTAAATCCGGTCCGGGCAGGCTTGGTAAAGAAACCTGAAGACTGGCCTTGGAGCAGTGCCGGACCCCATGTGAAAGGCAAAGATGGCATCCTTGTAAAAACCAAGCCATTGCTGGGAATAGTTAATAAACCCTGGCAAAAGTTTTTAGACTTTGATGTTCAGGAGCAGGAGGTAGAGTTTATATGAAAATAGCTACAAGTTGCTGAATATTTTCATCCTTCGTTGTGCCCGTGCCGGGCATGTTGGTTATTAAGAAAACACGAGCGAACCGGTCGGCCTTTAGGAGCAGATTCTTTTATTGAAAAAATAGAACTTCTTTTGGACCGAAAACTCAAACCTCAAAAACCTGGACCCAAGAAGAAGGATAAGTAAGGTGTCCCTTGAATTCAGCTTTCTTCCATCATGGGGCCAGCGGCACTCGTACATGGTGCTCGTCCTCAATAATCGGTTGAGGAAAAAACGTTTCACGAGAGAACTACACCAAAGGAATTAGAAAAGTTTCGGACAAAAGGCGGTTTTTCAGCGGATTTATTGCGGACAAAAAGCGGTCGGGGATTAGCAGAAAGAAAACTCAGAATAGTTTAGAAGGAATTTTTGTTGACTTTATCAGAATAGGGATGCATGACCCTTCTCTAACCAGCATACTCTGACATACATCCTGAGTATAATTTTCATTGACAATGTTATATTTTAAGTGCATTATCTGTCTCCAGAGGACATATTATGCGCCTAAATTATAATAATCGCCTTAAAACGCTGGGTTCTCAAGCCGTTCGCCTGGTGACCACACTCTATGAGGAAAACAAACCCGTGTTTCACCTGGAGGATATCAGGAGGATCCTGGATCTTCAAGAACTTCCCGCCAGCAACTTCGTGAGACAGCTCGTCAACAGAGGAGTGGCTACCCGATTGAAACCGGGCTTGTTTATCCTGGTGCCTCTCGAACTGGGAAGAGAAAGGGAATACATGGGAAGTCCGCTCATTGTCGCCCGTGAGTTGATGGACGGAAAGGGCTATTACCTTTCCCATGGCACAGCTATGGAAATTCATGGGATGGTCACCCAACCACAGCTTGTTGTCCATGTAACGACTATAGAAAAACGTCGGCCCCTTCACATCATGGGTACAGATTTTCAATTTATTACCAGCAAAAAAGAACATTTTTTCGGCATAAGCGAACACTGGGTGACCAAACAGGAAAAAGTGATGGTCAGTGACATGGAAAAAACCATTATTGACGGTCTCCGGCAGCCTGAGTACTGTGGTGGCATCACAGAAACATCTAAAGGGATATGGATGCGCCGACAGAATCTGGATGCAGACAGGCTGATCGAATATGCCATAAAAATGGATATCGGCGCCGTCATCCGCAGGCTGGGCTATATCCTGGAACTCTACGGAATCGGATCTCCGGAGAAGCTGGGAAACCTTCGTGATCATCTTACAGATACATATGTAAAGCTCGATCCGCTCCTCCCGCCCGAAGGGAAGTTCATAAGAAAGTGGAGATTGCACCTCAATGTATCGCCGGATGAACTTTTATCCGTAGTGAGGACATAATGATACCTCAGCGAAACCTGTCTGTACTGTCGAATCGTCTTGCCCGGAAAGGCGGCCGCCGTGTTCCGGAGGCTGTTCTGGAACGGGACTATTGCCTATCCTGGTTTCTTGTCGGATTATCAAAAACGCCCCTCATAGATATCCTTGCCTTCAAAGGCGGCACGGCCATCAAGAAATGCTACATTCCCGATTATCGCTTTTCGGAAGATCTTGATTTTACCCTGAGGGAAGGCGTTTCTTTTGAAAAGATACAGGCGTATCTTGCCCTTGCCTTTGAGTATGTTGAGAGAGAATCAGGTATAAAGCTTCAGATCAGTCGGTACGACCGTCATTCCCATGAGAACAGTCATACATTTTTCATCGCATATGAAGGACCTCTGCCAGGTACCGCCACAAAAGAGGTCAAAGTGGATATTACCATACAGGAAAAAATTGTCTTCCCCATTGCATCAAATCCCGTTCTCAAAACATACGATGAATATGAGGATCTGCCCGATGATGCAAGAATCAGCATTTATTCAATCAGCGAGATCGCATCGGAAAAGATCGTTGCCCTTCTTGACCACGCAAGGAACGAGCCGCGCGATCTTTACGATTTATGGTATCTTGCGACCAATAAATATGTGGTACTGGCCGAATTGACCGAAGCCGTTGCTCTGAAAATGAAATTTCGGGGAAATGAATTGATCGATGTAAAAGAAAATTTTATCCGAAAGGAGACCCGGTTAAGAAAACTCTGGAATGTCCGTCTCTCTGCACAAATGGCACACCTACCCGAATTTGATGAGGTATTCCGTGCGGCATTGCGTGAATTGCGACAGGCGGGATTCCTGAGTTAATCTATGAGATATATCCAGTCCTTCCAGAGGATATGGACACAAACAAAGACATCACTATTGAAGGAAGCCTTGATGCTAAAATGATTGACGATATCGTCAATTGTTTATTCGAAGCTGAGGAAGAGAACATCGCTCCCATTCATAAAAAGCTGCTGCGACCGCCGCTTCAAGATTCTTTGCTCAAACTGAAACAGAAGTTTGATAAAAACCGATAAAAAGTTATTGTTGATAATTTAAGTGTTTCCAAACAAAATTATCGAAAAGGTTTCCGGCGAAAGAGATTCTGACCCGCGCAAACATCTGAACCGGACACCGGAAAGACAGATCATTAAATATTGTAAATTTAGATGTCCGTGTGATATGGGCAAAATACATGCACCTGAATTTCTCACCGCCGGCCATCTCCCCGCTACGCTATACCGTCTGGTTCAGCTCCCTTTTGGAGGTATTGAAAATGGCGGATCAAAAAAAGATCCTGAATCTATTTTTGCAAAGGTTGCCAATAGATTGAGCACCCTAATTGGTGATGTGACCCGTGTGTGGGTGGACCGGGACGATCGGCGAGAAATTTTAACCGTGCAGGTTGCCGGAAAAGATGGAACCGAACATCCAGCTCGTTCTTTGTCTGCAGGTTTTGTTCCATGTTAAAGTTTCAGGTTTAAAGTTTCAGGTTTCAGGGATGTGCAATTGACACAGCCTTTGGTATACTTCAAGGGCCCCCAATACCTTTATTTTCCCCTGTCATCGGGTTTTTTTTATATCCTGAAACCTGAAACCAATTTTCCCGCTACTGAAACTATAGCGCTGCGGTAAATTGAACAGGAACTCTGAGATAAATTGATGCACAAATAACTATCTAAAACATATGGACTTTCCCATACGTCTTTGATAGCATTATATCCAACGTTTCGTTTCGGACAATGAAAAATACTGTTTATACGTATAAACGCATCAGATTAATCTTTAATATCAGCGTGTTACAAAAAGTCACAGATTTATACCTTCCTTCAATTCTAAAACCTGCCATCATGTCACGTATGATGCGGGCTATCTTTATTCTAAAAGCTGGCGGGGTATGCGGGTTCCCTATGTGAATATATGTCGCAATTTATCTCAGCAAAAATGTCTCAATTTATCTCAGCGCTATAGACTGAAAAATTCGGAACAGATTTGATATCATAAAACAAACTCTTAAATGGGGTAATTTTCATCATCCCAGGTGGTAGGTGAGGTGCCGGATGACAGTCTGCTTGTTGCGGAAACCGAGGAAGATTTACGGGATGGCCGACGATTCAAAAAGGTTATTTTCCGTTGTCTTTCGGACACTTGGCGCACCAAGGCCCCAGAAAAAAGAGCTATTGTTTCCAAAGGCAAACTCATGGCCTACCTCAATCCAGCTTCCCCCACCCAATCTGGAAGTCTGCGACCTGTTAAACGTGTGGTTGACAGAGATGACCTTCAGATGCTGCTTCCATTTAATATGAGGAAATACGTAATGCTCTCAAAGAGGCCGCTGTTCATGGCATTCAACCGCCTGCGGCGATCTGTGTCGTTCCTGTGCGGATGACAGAAGCCTGGATGCTTATCAACGAACCGGCAATTAGACTCGCAGCAGGCAATCCCAACGGAACGACACCGCTGAAGCTTCCGGATCTGTCCACAATTGAAAAAATTAGAGATCCATTTCATAGGAGATACCAATGCAATACAAAATTTGGTATTACCCTTTCCAGATAGAGAGCCGTCTTGGACAAACAGGATTGAATAAGGGCCTGTAAAAAAAATAGTGGAACAGTTAGCCGCTCGTGGTGAGCTTGTCGAACCATGAATGACTGCCCTTCGACAAGCTCAGGGCGAACGGATTTTATAGCAGTTATTTTGCTACAGGCGCTAAGAGGGGGTGAGCTCATGACCGCCGAAAAAGAAGTTTCCAAAAAAGACAAAGTCGAGGGGAAACGGCGTGATGCCTGCTGTTAACCTGACAACCCATCTTTACGGCCGGGAGTTATTCCCGGCCTTTTTTTCATGTTCGTTTCAAGTGGCGGCGTTAATTTTTCGGCGCTGGCAAAACCCAGTTCAAAGGCTTTCAGGTTGGTCTGGAGAAAATCCTGCTTGGTGGTCATTTTAATGGCTTCGATCAGGTCCTTGCGGGTCAGAGGCAAGGCGCCCGTCTGAATCAGGGCGCCTAAGAGGACCATGTTCAGGGACAGAACATTCCCGGCTGCGCGGGCCAGGGAAATGCCGTCAAAGGCAATGAGCTTTCCGGTTTTGGATCGAATCAGATCCTGAAGCCGGCCTAAATCCGGATAGGTCCCCTTCCCGATGGCCACGGTAAAGGGCGGCATGGGGGATAAATTGGTGATCACAACCGTCCCGGAATTGCATTTGTTCAAGGCCCGGAGCGTTTCCGAGGGTTCGAACCCCACGAGCACATCGGCTTCCGCGTCGGAAATGGTGGTGCTTTGCGCGTCTCCGAATATCAGGGAAGATTCCACCACGCCCCCGCGCTGCGCCATCCCGTGAATTTCACTCATCCGGATCGGGATGCCGGCCAGAAGGGCGGCTTCTCCCAGAACTCGGGAGGCCAGAAGATTTCCCTGGCCGCCGACTGCCACTAAAATCAATCTTGTCGTATCCATGTTTCAATCTATCCCTTCACCGGTAAAATCGCATGTTCCGGGCAGACCTGGGCGCAGACGGTGCATCCGGTGCACATCAGCGGGTCAATTTTTACCTTCTCATCCTGGATGAAAAAAGCCGGGCACGCCAGATCGTTGATGCAGTCGCGGTGATTTTCAAGCCGGGAAGAGATAAAAGCGTACCGCAAGCAGAAGAAAAAAGCGCAAAAGCAACTGCGTGAGCGACAACAGGCCGAAGGTTTGAAGCCGAAGGTTTGTGTATCGATTCCCAACAGCAAGTGTAAATATGAAAATGTGCAGGAAGAAACCGATGCCCGCATGTATGCGGCCACAGAGCAGTTCAGGCTGCTGAGGGCCAAGCTGCCGGTGCTGCTTAAGCGTTTGTCGAAGATTGACGATCCAAGGAATCCGAAGAAGACAAAGTACCGGCTAACGCTGTTAATGATCTATGGGATTTTGGTTTTTGTTTTTCAGATGTCCTCCCGACGGCAAGCCACCGGGAAGATGACCCATCCCGTGTTTAAGCAAAACTTAAAGCAGTTGCTTCCGGAACTGGAGGATTTGCCTCATAGCGACACCCTTGAGCGTTTACTGGAGCGTATTGATGTATCTGCGATTGAGGCGGCGCAACTGGATCTGGTCAGGACTCTGATGAGAAAGAAGAAATTCAGCCGGTATCTGATCAATGGTTGTTATCCGATTGCCTTCGATGGGACCCAAAAGCATCAACGAGACTATCTGTGGGCTGAAGAGTGTCTGGAACGGAAGGTGAAAGATTGTGATTCAGCCCGGAACCAATATTACGTTTATGTTCTGGAAGTCTGTTTGGCGATTCAAAACGGGATGAAGATTCCTTTGATGAGTGTATTTTTAAGTTATCAAGAAGGTGATAGCACAAGCGAGAAACAGGACTGCGAGCAAAGAGCCTTTAAGAGAGCTGCGGAGCGACTGAAAAAAGAATTTCAACGGCTGCCGATCCTGGTGTTATTAGATGGGCTGTATCCCAATGGGCCGGTATTTGAAATATGTAGAGACAACCATTGGGACTTCATGATTGTCTTGCAAGACAAGAGCTTGAAGAGTATTTGGGATGAATATTACGGACTGTTGAAGCTTTTGCCGGAAAATTGCCATCGAAGGAGCTGGGGCAACCGCAGGCAGTGTTTTCGATGGGTAAATGGTATAGAGCATTACTACGATAGACGTAAAAAGGTGAAGATTCATGTGGTGGTCTGTGAAGAAAGCTGGCAAGAGATTGATAGAGATACAAACCAGGTGGTCACAAAAACATCGCGGCACGCCTGGGTATCGGGGAAAGCATTAGAAAAGAGCAACTTACATGAGCGTTGCAACCTGGCCGCCCGGTACCGATGGGGCATTGAGTCTGAGATTTTGGTGGAAAAATGCTGCGGCTACCACTATGAGCATGTGTTCTCCTATGACTGGAACGCTATGAAGGGGTTCCACTACCTGATGAAGATCGGCCGGACGATAAATGTATTGGCCCAATATAGCGAGTGTCTTGCCAGGATGTTTGTAGAAAAAGGTGTTCGGGGTTTTATCAGGTTTGTTCGCGAGACTCTCACGGGACCCTGGCTTGATGCCGAGCTGGTGCAAATACGATTGGCGGAAAATTATCAGCTGCGGCTGATTTAAGCCCCGGAGGGGATGCAAACAGGTTATCTGCGGCAGGCCACCAGGACAATAGCGCCCCAAGTCAGACAAATTATCCCCGGCGAGGTAAAAATTCTTTGTGGCGGAGATTCATTTTGCAATGTCTGAGTTGGTTTTTGGCGTAAAACCGTCTGAAACAGGTCCTGCGCTCCATAGAGGAATATACGTGCGTCAGGGCTGCAATCTTGGCGATATATTTGCCAATGATCTGCAGTGGGAGTATCATTTTGGGAATATCTCAAAGATCGAATCGAGAAAATCAGCCTCATTCCGGATTTGCCTGATCTGATACGAGAACAAGGATTACGACCAGGATAATTTCCCCTCTGGTTCTACCGAATATTATCCTCCCCTAAAAAGGAGGTCACTGCAAGTAGCTGCTGCGGCTACTACCATAACTTATTCAGACTATCGGGTTGACTAAGGAAGACACATGATGTAGTGTATCCCCTCCGTGGCTGGGTGGTCCAGCCACCAGAAGAAGGGGCTACATCTTGTGGTTTTTGCGAACGACCTTACTTAACCCGATAGTCTGATAACTTATTGAGCAGTTACGGCAAATGGCAGGAAGTGATCAAATTTCAACCCCAAAATGGCTGATTACGCCCCTGCAATTAGAAAGATCCTTCAGCAAAACGGTTGTAACCCTGCAAGGCAGGGTAGTGGCGACCATGAAATATGGTATAGTCCTATGACAAACCGTCATTTTCCTGACCCATAACCCATAACCCATAACCCATTATGTCCTTTAAAGAACTGAGTGTTTGGCAACAGGCGAGAGACCTATCTGTGGAAATTTACAAGGTGACACACGGAAACTCATTCAGCCGTGACTTTGGCCTGCGGGATCAAATGCGCCGGGCAGCAGTCAGCATAGCAAGCAACATTGCAGAAGGGGACGAGCGCGGTTCAAACAAAGATTCCGTACGTTTCCTATATATAGCCAAAGGTTCGCTTGCAGAGTTGGAAACACAGCTTGATATAGCTAACAAGATTGGATATCTGGATATTGCCTTGATGGAATGCCTTAACGAAAAATGTGTCATGATCGGTAAAATGTTGGGCAGCCTAATCAAAGCCCGCTCCTAACCTTAACCCATAACCCATAACCCATAACCCATTACCCATTACCCATTACCCGTTTTTATTACCCATAACCCATAACCCATAACCCATTACCCGTTTTTATTACCCATAACCCATTACCTATAACCTATAACCCATAACCCATTACCTATAACCCATAACCCATAACCCATTTCCCGTTTTTATTACCCATTACCTATGTTCAAACGATATAAGAGCATAAACGAAATCCCCTCGCTTACGCAAAACGAGAGAGATGCCATAACTGAGTTCGCAGCACTGCTGCGGCGACAATTGGGCGAAACCGTGCGGGAAATCATTCTGTTCGGTTCAAAGTCGCGAGGAGAAAGCCGACTTTACTCCGATATCGACATTCTGATAGTCCTCACAACTTTGTCCTGGGAAATCAAGCGTAGAATCTCCGAACTGGCAGCTCAGGAGAATATCAAGTACGGTGTGCTCATATCCACGGTGAGATATGACGAGAGATTATGGAATGATGCCGTTATACTGGCATCGCCCTTCGCCAGTGCAGTCAGAGTGGAGGGGGTGCCTCTGTGACCCCTGAACAGAAGGCATTTTATAAAGACTAAGGTAGTACCTGCGGTGAGTTTCAAGTCCATACAATCGCTTATGGACTTGCGGCACGAGGGTGACTATCAGGATTTCGCTGTGATAACTGAAGAAGAAGCGAATGGTGCCGTGGACAGCTCAATCGGCATTGGATACGATGCGAAACATTTTGATGAAGCTGGTTGAGCTAATTTAGAAATGTTCCCTTTCTTAACTCTCAGCTCTATGCTCTCAGCTCTTCGCTCTCGGCGTAGAAGCTAAAAGGGAAGGGAAGAACGAAATTGTTGTCTGGGGCAGTGGTGCCGCAACAAGAGAATTTTTGTACGTGGAAGATGCTGCGGAAGCGATCGTTCTGGCGACAGAATCATACAATAAACCTGAAGCAATCAACTTAGGCGCCGGTTTTGAGATAAGCATCCGGGACTTAGTTAATCTCATCGTGAAGCTTACAGGATTTGCCGGTCACATCGTTTGGGATACGACCAAGCCAGATGGCCAGCCGCGCCGAATGTTGGACACGACGAAAGCGCTAAAGGAGTTTGGTTTTCGTGCACGCACGGATTTCCTTCAGGGGCTGAAAAAGACTATCGAATGGTACGAAGCAGAGGACATTTTAATTGAGTAAGATCTGTACCCATTTCCTATGGGCTGTTAACCGAGTTCTTAAATGCTCTTAGCTCTCAACTCTACCTATTTTTTTACATAAAACGTAAAACCTAACACGTAAAACTTATTGAGTAAGAGAGGTGAACTATGCTGCTTGAATATACTCATAAAGCTTTGGAAAAAGCAGAATATAA
>JAUYIZ010000057.1 GCA_030688615.1 Desulfobacterales bacterium
TTAGACAGGATCAACAGGATTTGTGGGATTTTTTTAAAAATATCTTGTCGATCCAGTTAATCTTGTCAAAGAGTCCTTGCGTTTATATCCAAACATTTTTGAGCTTATTAGTAACATGGATCGAGCGCATATCCCCTCCGAGCCGGGGCTTTTTCTTTAGGAAAGGATAAACTGTAATGGGCGGATCAATTTTGGCTGTTTTAAGTGCGCTTTCCTTTGCCGTGAACAGTATTCTGTTGCGCAGAGCGGTTCTTAAAATTTCCGATGCTTCTTTGGGGGTAATGATCTCCATACCCATCGGCGTGCCGTTTGCGCTGTTCCTGCTGATTTTCACCGGCCGCCTGGGGAGTCTGGCCGACTTGTCCTGGCAGAGCGTTCTGTTCTTTGCGGCGGCGGGCATTTCGCATTATTGCCTGGGGCGCTCGTTCAATTACAACAGCATACAGCTTGTCGGTTCGAATATCACCTCCATCCTGAGGCGGAGCAGTATTCTGGTGGCGGTATCCCTCGGCCTGTTCCTGCTCAACGAACCGGTTGGATGGAAGGTCGTTGTCGGCGTGTTGTTTATCATTTTTGGGATCACCATAACCGGCTTGAACCCTAAAATGTTTGACAAGGGGGCGCGCCTGTTTTCAGACATGCCCCGCAAAGCATTATTTTATGGATTCGGCACGGGTTTCTTCTGGGGTATTTCCCCCATCCTGATTAAATTGGGGATTTTAAGCGGCGGACCTCCCATGGCAGGCGTTCTCGTCAGTTTTTTGACGGCAACACTGGTTATGGCCTTGTCCCTCTTCCACCGTCAGCGGCGGGAGGAACTCTGGAGCATGCCGGGCAAAGCGGTTTTATTATTCGCCGGGGCCGGTCTGCTCAGCAGCGCGGCCAACCTGGCACGTTTTTTCGCGCTGAGCGTTGCCCCTGCCAGTATCGTTGCCCCCCTGGTGGCCACCGCCCCTGTTTTCGTATTGATTTTAGCCTTTCTGTTCAACCGTAAGCTGGAGGTTTTCAGTATGAACGTCATCATCGGCTGTGTTACAACGGTCATGGGCGGCATTCTGCTGATCTGAAAAAGGTTATTCAAACATAGAAAACCTGGTCCTCTGGGCCAGATCAGAGATAGATGGCCCTGCCTTGGCGTTTTGTGTCTAAAATTACAAATTCCAAGCACCAAATTACAAGTAAATCTCAAATTCCAAATATTCAATGACCCAAACTTTCCATGACGGGACATCGTTTGGATTTTCCAATTTTGGTCATTGGAAATTGTTTGGTATTTGTAATTTGATATTTGTAATTTCAATAACACAATGAACTTCCAGCAAAGCAAATCCCCTCCGGGGATAACCAAAGCCTGGTCCTCAGGGCCAGGATATTTACCTATTTGTAGGCGGTGGCTTCTATTTCTATCAGCATCTCCGGCCGGGCGTAGCCATCTGCGACGGCCAGATCAATCCATAAAGATGGATTTCCGGTTTTTTCGCGCAACAATTGACAGACCATGTCAAACCACTCTTGTTTTTTGACATAGCAGGACAGCAGAAGCACTTTGTCCCAGGATGTGCCAAGCTCCACAAGGATTTCATTGATGCCGCGGCAGGCCGTTTGGGTCTGGACCTCGATATTTTCGCCCCGGCCGCCCTGTCCGGAAACAAAGACCAGATCTTCGACGAGCAGTGCTTTCAGATAGGCCCTGGCAGGATTGAACTCTATTCCTTTTTTCCGGTATTTTTGACCCCTGGAAAGAATCGCCGTGGAATCGATTTCTATCAGGGTGTCGCCGGGCGTAAAATCTTTCACGATAATGCTTGAGCTGGCCGGACGGGTGGCTGGAACGAACGCTTTTCCCCGGATTTCCGATATCGCGGGCCGGCATTCCTGATTCCGGGTAAAGACCGTGGTCCGGACCACGTCGTCGATGGAGCCCCCCAGGGTGCGCATTTCCTGGTCAAGCCGGCTGCAGGCCAGGGTCGCCTCTTCGGTTGCGCCTTTTGCCCCGTGGCCCGTGGTGGAAAGAAAGACAAACGGATGTCCCCTCAGATAAAAATACCTTTTCTGCATGATGAACTCCTTGATATTAATTATACGATCATGGTAAAAGAGGATAAAATGGGGTCGTTTTTCCTGAAAAGAGTATGGCAAAAAGTTTCTCCGCTGTCAAGGCATCGTGAAGTTGTAAAAAAACGCATTGAAGACCCTGCAGCAAGCTGCGGGGATGCGCTTCCTGTTGCGGTTCACCCGGCTGCCTGTTTTGCAACATCTTACAGTTCTTGACAAATCAAGGGGGAATGTGCTTGGATAGTAAAGTAAATGACCTGTACCAGGGCTTTCAAACCGCTCAACCTGAAAGGAGGTTTCCATGAATGCAAGTGTAAAAAAATGGTTTTTTCTGATCTTTTGCGGCGCCTTGCTGGCCCTTGGACCACTTCCCGCACAGTCCGATCCGCTGGATCCTTACATCCAGGCGGCCAAAAAAGAAGGGGCGGTACGCATCGGCGTCACGCTGCGGGCCAAGGTGTTTGGAAAGCCTGCAGGTGAGCTGTACATCGCGGCATTTCAAAAACGCTATCCATTTTTAAAAGTGACTTTCAAGAGAATCGGCGGGGCGCGCGAACGGGAAAGAATCATCACGGAAATGATAGCGGGCAGTGTTGCCTATGATGTGGCCGTGGCAAGTGAAACCATGATTCCCACCCTAAAGCAGGGAAATCTGCCCCGTGTCGCAGACTGGCGGCAACTGGGTGTTTCCGAGGTGTTGACCCACAAGGAAAATGTGGGGATTTACCACAGAACGATGATTTTCGGGATCGGTTACAACCGCGACCTCATTCCGGATGAAGCCGCCCAGGCCTTCACCTGGGAAACCTGCACCGATCCCAAATGGAAAGGAAAAACCGCCATGGATGACCGGCCCAGACATCTGAACCGGCTTTTCAGGCCCGATGCCTGGGGAAGAGAGAAAACCCTGGATCACGCCAGGCGCTGGGCCGCCAACAAGCCGGCCGTCGAATCGAGCCGCTCCACCGCCGCGACCAAGCTCATGGCCGGCGCCTATCATATGATCTGCGGGATGCCCCGGGACCAAATCAGGGATCTTCAGGTTTTCGGAGAGAACAAAAACATCGGTATTGTCTATCCCGAACCTGTTCCGGTCGGGAAAGGTGATGTCATTTTTGTGCCTGACAAAGCCAGGCACGCCAACGCGGGAATGGTATTTCTGGCATGGACCGCTACGAACGAGGCCCAGAAAATCCTGGATGATATCAATTTTACCGGGCATCCGTCTTTTGAGGGGACCGAATCGAACAGCATTCTCAAAAACAAGCAGATCAGTTATGCCACCTGGGAAGACAGCCTCCATGCGGATGAAGACCTTGCGGAAATTCTTCAGGCCATGGGCATTCCGGTGGTCCGGGCAAAGAAGAAGAAGTAAATATCCGGGTCCAGAGGGCCCGGCTTTGGTTATCCCCAGAGGGGATTAGCTTTATTGGAAGTTCATTGTAGGATTAAAATTACAAATATCAAATTACAAATAGCAAACAATTTCCAATGACCAAAATTTGAAAATCCAAACGATGTCTCGTCCTGGAAGGCTTGGGTCATTGAATATTGGAATTTGAGATTTATTTGTAATTTGGCGCTTGGAATTTGTAATCTTAGACATAAAATGCCAAGGCAGACCCATCTTTCCCTTACCTTGCCCAAAGGCCCAGGTTTTCAAAAACCTAATAAAATTCCTTGCAGACGCGCAAGCCGCGGATGGAAACTCAGGGCTCGGGGTCTTGCGCACCCCGAATCAGACGGTTCTCCTGTTTGAGCCTTTCGATTTCTTTTTCGGCGCTGGCCAGGTTCTGCTCCAGGTACTCGATATAAAACCTGGAACCCAGCAGTTTCAGTTTCTCGGCAACACGATGGTCCAGTTTCCCCAGCAGCGACCCCACGTCCTGCTGCGACATTCCGCGGTCCAGGTAGCTTTTAAAAGCAAAGGCCTCTTCCACATCCGTAAGGTTCTCCCGCTGGACGTTTTCGGTCAGGGAAATCAGGAAGGTTTCCTCGTCGTTCAGCTCCCGGATCTTGCCGTTGACGGTGGGCAGTCCGGCAAGCTGACAGGCTTTCCAGCGGCGCTCACCGAGCACAATTTGAAATTTATCTCCCAGGGGGCGGACCAGGATATCTTCCAGTTGTCCCAGTTTTTTGATGGACTCGGCCAGTGCCCGCAGGGAACGTTTATCAAAAAAGCGCCGGGGCTGGTAAGGGTTTCCCACCAGTGATTCCAGCGGGATGCGAAAGTATTGGGAGCCTTGGATCGGTTCTAATTTTTCGGATTCCATCTGCTTAACTCCTAATGTTGGTGGTCTCGTCCTAAAAAGACCTTTTACGAGACGTGTTAAGATTTAAGTTTTACGTTTTAAGTATCTTATTAAATAATCTATTCTAACAACTTAAATCTTAAAACTTAACACTTAAAACTTGATGAATTCGACTTTTTACGAATTCATCAATGTTCCATGTGGTGGGAGATAAAGTCATCCAGCTCTTCCGGTGTTATAGAGACGTGTTCGCAGATCACGAAACGGCCGAATCCACAATAACATTTGTCGTATCGATACATCTTGCCCGGTTGCGGCGTTTCATCCGGACCCAGGCCG
>JAUYIZ010000085.1 GCA_030688615.1 Desulfobacterales bacterium
AAGCAAATCCCCTCCGGGGATAACCAAAGCCTGGTCCTCAGGGCCAGGATATTTACTTTTTAACGGTCACCCACAACCCGCCCTCTTCCACAATCCGGGAATTTCCGGACAATCCCGCCCGCACAAAAATCTGTTCCAGCGCCGTGACACTGACCCGTTTCCTGCCGAGCCTGTCATTCAAAACGCGGGACTCATCGCTGATTTCATCCATGAGCGCTGCGGGGACATCCTTGCCAAAGCCGCCGCCCACAAAAGCCATGCCGCCTTTCTTGAGCACCCGCAATATTTCACGAAAAAGATTCCCCTCCTCATCGAGGAAAAAATAGACCCCCCTGGAAATCACCAGGTCAAACCGGAGGTCCGTGAAAACAAGCGGGCTGAATGCTGATTTCCTGGTATTTATCTTTTCGGATAATCCCGCAGATTTTATTTCCTCATCCAGATAATCCAGCACTTGAGAGGATGGATCAGCAATCGTAACATGAAGACCCGGGCATCGCCGGGCCATTTCCACGGATATCCCGCCTGAAAACGGTCCGAGTTCCAGCACCTGCCCGGAATCTTTCTGAAACGCATCCAGGATCTGAGAAGCGATATAGGGATAGATCCTGCTCCATAAACGATTGACCCGTTTCAAGTCATCAAGGTTCATCGCGGCAACAGGGTCGAACTTCATCATATTCACCTATTGATTCAGAATTGACGGATATTCGGGAGCGCAGGAGCAACAAAGGCTACCGCAGTCTCTGGTAACAGCTACGAGACCTTTGAAAAATGCTCAATTTCGTACCAGTTCAAGGATGGCAAAAAATTTAACCACAGGAATACATTGAGTATTTTGAGGATTAAATTTTGAGCCAGACGCTGAAATCGGGCGAAAGGGAGCGTTTTGCTAAGGTCTCGCCGCAGGGAATGCGATAGCCTTTATGTAAGGTTGGGGCCGAGACCGGCCGGATCAATCCCTTTCTATGTGTCTTTTTCACTCATGGGGCCGACCTGGCCGGTACAGTAAGGAATGAAGGCCTTCATCCGGCACGTTGCGCCGTTCTTTGCCAGCTCCCTTTCAAATATCTCGTGGATCTCGTGATCTTCGTCTTCATACTCGATCTGCCAGCCGCCTTCTTTCATGCTCTTGTCGGCCATCCTCGCGCCGGAGCTGCCTTTTCCGGGTGTCATTAGCCCCATATCGCCCGACCGCAGGGCCAGGTAGCGGGCCCGGGTGGTCCCGCAGTTGAAATGCTGGTGGAATACGTCGTCACCGGGCACGATAACCATGGACCCGACCTGCCAGTCGCACTTGATCATGTCGGACCGGTCTTCCTTGGTCCAGATCAGGGAGTACCCGGCCGTGCCGCTGGCCAGCACCAGGTGCGCGCCCGGGCCGTGGCGGTGGGCTTTCTTGTAAGTGCCTATGGGAAATTCCGAGACGTGGTTCTTCATGTTGTTGTCCGCCATTTCCAGCATGGCATTGATGCCGCCGGCGCCCCGTTCCTTCCATCCATACAGCGGCATGTCCGGAAGGTTGGGAATGAAGTTGGACTCCCAGACCCGCCGTTTGTATAGCTTGCCTTTGCCGCTGAAGTAGTCTTCTTCGCCCGAAAAACGGTTGCGGAAGATAAAATCGTTGTTAAACATATAATCATGGTCCCGGAACAGGCGCATCATGGGAGGAGCGTTGGTTACGGCAATGTAGCGGGCAGGCTCTTTGCCGGTGCCGTTGAAGTTCTGGTACCACACATTCAGCGGAATGGAAAAAAGGCTGCCGGCTTCCCACTCGAAACTCTGTTTGGGGGTCTTGTCGGTCCAGATCGTGGTGGCGCCGCGGCCCGAAACGACATAGAAGGTCAGCTCGTACATGTGGTGCTCCGGCTCGGACTTGCCGCCGGGCTTGATCTCGACCACATGACAGTCGTTGGGTATATGGGCGTTGGGAATATGGATGACCGCACCGGCGCCCCCTTTGCGCGCCCAGGGCCCCAGTTCGATCTTTGCAAGGCTTGGAAAATAGAACGCCTCATAGACTTTCACACCTTCCTTCTTAAGCCACTCCGTGTAGGCGTCGCTGGTCGGGTGATCTTCAAGATCCCCGGTGGGGGTCTCGGCAATCTTCATATCAGTGTTTAGCATTACCACGGTTAAAGCCCTCCTTTAATTGAGATGATAAAATTGTTTCCTTTTTTTCCGTGAAACTATGTCAAACTAAACGGATCTTGTCAAGGCCAAAAAACGGACAAAAACCCGGCATAATTGAAGCTCCCTGCAATCCCGCCCATGGCGGGACGGGGAAGGCGCCCGCTGCTGCGGTTCAGCACGGCATGGCGCCGCCGGCAGACGGAATAAACTTTCAGCAACGCCGTCAAATATAATTTGACACTTTCCGAATAAAATTTTATTTTATTACACCTATTATCGAAGCTTTCTGCAGGGAATGTTCTGCCTTGCGGCAGTGCTTCACGGCGATCGCAAGGAATTCTGTTATTTTTTGATTCGCGCGCTAACCCCGCGGTCCCGCCTATGGCGGGACGGGGCATTTGCGCACTGTCGCGGTTCAAAACACCTGAAGCGAATATTGGAGAAGTAAAAAATGCCGAAAAAAATGGTGTATTTCTTTGGCGGCGGCAAGGCTGAGGGAAAGGCCCAGATGAAAGAAACCCTCGGGGGCAAGGGTGCGAACCTGGCTGAAATGACCAATATGGGCATCCCGGTCCCCCCGGGCCTGACCATCTCTGCGGATGCCTGCGATGCGTTTTACACCGCGGATAAAAAATGGCCGTCGGGACTCGGAAAACAAGTCGATCACCACCTGGCTAAACTCGAGACGCTCATGGGCGCCAGATTCGGCGCGCCGGACAACCCCCTGCTGGTTTCCGTGCGCTCCGGGGCCGCAGCTTCCATGCCCGGCATGATGGATACCGTCCTCAATCTCGGGCTCACCGATAACGTGGTGGACGGCATCATTAAACGAACCGGTAATGCCCGTTTCGCTTATGATTCCTACCGCCGTTTTATCGACATGTTCGGCGATGTGGTTATGGGCTGCCACCACGATTCTTTCGAGAAAGCCCTGGGAAATCTTAAAAAAAAGGTAGGTGCCGGACAGGACACCGACCTTTGTGCCCATGACCTTGAAATGCTTGTTGAAAGCTACAAGGCCATTTATCAAAAGCAAATCGGCGCACCTTTTCCCCAGGATCCCCGCAGGCAGCTCGTAGCCGCCATCAATGCCGTTTTCAACTCTTGGAACTCTGTCCGGGCGATAAAATACCGGGAATTGAACGACATCCGGGGCCTCAAAGGCACTGCGGTCAATGTTCA
The DNA here is from genome assembly GCA_030688615.1 of Desulfobacterales bacterium. Taxonomy (GTDB): domain Bacteria; phylum Desulfobacterota; class Desulfobacteria; order Desulfobacterales; family JAUYIZ01; genus JAUYIZ01. The sequence continues at coordinate 3,316 of JAUYIZ010000085.1, forward strand.
GGCCATGGTCTTCGGAAACATGGGCGACGATTGCGGCACCGGGGTCTGCTTCACCCGCAACCCCAGTACCGGAAGTAAAGAATTGTACGGCGAATTCCTGATGAACGCCCAGGGGGAAGACGTCGTTGCCGGCATTCGCACGCCTGAGCCCTTGATCAAGCTGAAAAACCTGTTTCCGGAGCTATACAAACAGCTTATCGATACCATGTTGCAACTTGAAAACCACTACAGGGACATGCAGGATATCGAATTTACCATCCAGCAGGGCCGTCTTTACATCCTTCAGACCCGCAACGGCAAACGCACCGCCACCGCGGCCATTAAAATCGCCTGCGACATGGTGGAAGAAAACCTTATCGCACCCAAAGAGGCGGTGGCACGCATAAACCCCTCCCAGCTGGATCAGCTCCTGCATCCGAGCTTCAAGACCGGCGCCGCCCGGCACGTGATCGCCAGAGGCCTGCCGGCGTCTCCGGGCGCCGCTGTCGGTCAGGTGGTCTTCACGGCTCCCGATGCGGAACACTGGGAGTCTCTCGGGCACAAGGTCATCCTTTGCCGCATTGAAACCAGCCCGGAAGACATCGGCGGGATGGCCGCGGCGGTCGGCATTCTCACCCAGCGGGGCGGCATGACCTCCCATGCGGCCGTGGTAGCCCGGGGGATGGGACGTTGTTGCGTCGCGGGGGCCTCCAACCTCGAAATCAACTACAAAAAAAAATCCATGAAGGCCGGCGATAAAATCCTGAAGGAAGGTGACTGGATCAGCATGGATGGATCCACCGGTGAAGTCATGCTGGGCCAGGTTGAAATGGTGGAGCCAAAACTTTCCGGTGAATTCGCCCGGCTCATGATATGGGCGGACCAGATCCGGACCATCCACGTGCGCACAAATGCCGACACGCCGGAAGACGCCATCCGCGCACGCAATTTCGGGGCCGAAGGTATCGGCCTGTGCCGCACCGAGCACATGTTTTTCGAGGGGGAGCGGATTTGGCAGGTCCGACAAATGATCCTGTATGCCGAAGACTTCAAGATTCTGAAAGAAAAGATTGCCGCCTGCGGTGACCCCCGGGAATTGGGTAAACTGCAAAAGGCATTTAAAGGCCCCAAGACAAAATTTGAAGGCGCTTTAAAAAAGCTGCTGCCCTATCAGAGAAAAGACTTCGAAGGCATCTTCAAAGCCATGGCAGGTTTGCCGGTAACCATCCGGCTGCTGGATCCGCCGCTGCATGAGTTCCTTCCCCAGGATGACATTTCCCAGGAGGAAATGGCCCGCCGCCTCCACGTCTTGCCGGCAAAGGTAAAAGCCATGGTCGCCGAACTGCACGAGTTTAATCCCATGCTCGGTCACCGCGGCTGCCGGTTGAGCGTTACATATCCGGAAATCGCCCGCATGCAGGCCCGGGCCATTATTGAGGCCGCAATCAATGTCGCCCGGAAAAACCGGGCCGAAAAAATCCTGCCCGAAATCATGATACCCCTCGTGGGAAACGTTAAGGAGCTGATCTTTGTTAAAGCGCATGTCATCGACGAAATTAATGCCGTCTTCCAAGAGCAGCAAACCGAGATCGACTACCTGATCGGCACGATGATTGAAGTGCCCCGTGCCGCTCTCACGGCCGATGAAATCGCCGAAGAAGCTGATTTTTTCAGCTTCGGCACCAACGACCTCACCCAGATGGGCATGGGCTTCAGCCGGGATGACGCCGGAAAATTCATCGCCGAGTACACCCGGCTGGGCATCTACGAAAAGGACCCGTTCCAGAGTCTTGACTTGAAAGGGATCGGAAAACTCGTAAAAATGGGCATCGATCTGGGCCGTTCCACCCGCAAAGGACTCAAGGTGGGCATCTGCGGTGAGCATGGGGGCGATCCGGAAAGCATCCGCTTCTGCCATCAGGTCGGTATGGACTACGTATCCTGTTCGCCCTTCCGGCTGCCGATCGCACGCCTGGCTGCCGCCCAGGCCTCTCTTTTATGACAGATGAGACAAAGGTAGAAAGGCGTTTCCATGTTTGAATATTTTACCGGTTTACATCCGGTATCCCAGGCGCTTGTGGCCACCCTTTTCACCTGGTTTGTGACGGCATTAGGTGCAAGCCTGGTGTTTTTCTTTAAGACCATCAATCGCAAAGTACTGGATGCCATGCTGGGTTTTGCCGCCGGAGTGATGATTGCGGCCTCATACTGGTCTTTGCTCGCCCCGGCCATTGAAATGGCCCAAGGTTCAAATTTACCCGCCTGGGTTCCGGCGACTTCAGGATTCCTGTTGGGCGGGGTTTTTCTCTGGGCGATCGACAAGCTGCTCCCTCACCTTCACCTTGGTTTCCCCAAAGAAGAAGCCGAGGGAATCAGCACAAGCTGGCACCGGAGCGTGCTGCTGGTGCTGGCTATTACTATTCATAATATACCGGAAGGTCTGGCCGTGGGCGTGGCTTTTGGCGCCTTGGCCGCGGATCTGCCGGCAGCTTCGCTGGGCGCGGCCATCGCCCTGGCGCTGGGAATCGGGATACAAAATTTCCCCGAAGGCACGGCGGTTTCGGTCCCGCTGCGCCGGGAAGGTTTTTCAAGACTCAAAAGCTTCTGGTACGGGCAGCTGTCCGGAATTGTGGAACCGGTCGCAGGTGTGCTCGGCGCTGCGGCAGTTATCTTTATGAAACCCGTGCTTCCCTATGCCCTGTCTTTTGCCGCCGGGGCGATGATTTACGTGGTTGTGGAAGAACTCATTCCGGAGTCCCACCACGAAAAACACACCGATGTACCGACAATCGGGGCCATGGTGGGGTTTGCCGTGATGATGACCCTGGATGTGGCCCTAGGGTAATGATACGTCCTGTTTGGACCAGTTTACGCGTTTCCGGCCCGGCTCAACCGCTCTCAGCGGTGTGGTGGCTTTCAGGGTGTTGCGGGACCGGACGGCCATCTCCTGATAAGACCCGGTGCCCAGAGATTTCCATTTAATTTCATCTTCCCTCAGCTTCCTGACGACTCTGGCCGGGATCCCGGCCGCCAGCACATTGTCAGGCACCTCGAAGCGGGATTTAACAAAAGCCATGGCAGCTACAAATGAGTTTTCTCCGATTACGGCATAATCCATGACCACCGCACTGATTCCGATCAAGGCATTTTTTTTGACCACGCAGCCGTGCAACACCGCGTTGTGGCCGATATGCGCGTTGTCTTGGAGCACCAGGTCGGCTTCGGGAAAGCAATGGAGCACGCAGGTGTCCTGAATGTTCACCCCGCTGCCGATGATAATCCTGCCGAAATCGCCCCGGATGGACGCACCGGGGCCGATATAGCACCCCGGCCCGATGATCACATCCCCGATGAGAACCGCCTGGGGGTGAACAAATGAAGTCGGATCCACAACGGGCCGCACCCCGTCAATTTCATATATATTGTTCATTGGACATTACCTCTTTCTTCAATCCACATGCGCCATGGAAAGTTTTTATAAGACAGGGAGACCTTTGCAAAGTGCTCAATTTCGTTCAAGTTCAAGAAAGGCGAAAATTTTAACCGTAGGAATACATTTAGTATTTTGAGGATTAAAATTTAAGCCTGACGCCGAAATTACGCGAAAGGGGGCGTTTTGCAAAGGTCTCACAGGGTCATCCTGAGATTGCGACCTGATATTTCCGGAGAAAATTTGCAGGCTGGTAGGATAATTTTGCTCGTCGGAGGCCTTCATCATTCAAATCCTGCTCCCGGTTCACGAATAAAATTTCGGCCGATAGATGGGCTGCAAACATCTGGTTGATGGCCTGATAAACGCCTTTATAATCCGGGTGCCCTTTTTCAAAATGAATCAGCACCGTCTGATCCGAAAGACGTTCCCCGACCGTATAGGCAACCATTTTATCCCCCACCAGCAAAGCGCCGCCTAAAAGTCCTTTAAATGCGTTCCATTCATGGAGCACTTTTTCGATCACATGGTTTTCTGAAGCAAGGATCTCAAATGATTCACAATCTCGCCAATTACACCAGTCGGTCTGCATGGAAAGCGCCTGATGGGTGGTTTCGGCTTCAAGCGGAATATAAGTAAAATCGTAATTTTTGGTAAACTGGTTGAGCAGATTCTTTTTCTTGTGAAGACGGTTGCCTTTTAATTCAACCAGATCCGCTACATGGTAGAGGTAATCCCAGTGGCCCCTGGATTCCTGCCTTTGCACCCGGCCCCCGAGGTGATTTTGCCAGATCTGAACCAGGTCCCCGGGAACGCGGGTGAATACAGCCGGCCCGTCGACACTTTCTGCCAGGCATGGATCCCAGTCAACCGCCCCCCAGGGGCCTACGGGGGCCCACAGGCAGACCTGCGGTTTGGTTTGACGAATCCAGACCAGATCCCCCTGCCATGCCCAGCTCAGCGCATATTCTTCGGACCATCCCCAGAGGTTCACAAAACTGTAATCAGAGGTTTTTTGAGGACAGGCAGCCCAAAGGGACAGATACCGTTCTTGTTTTTCCAGGCATATGGGTTCAAAGTGTAAAGACATTGTTATGATTTACGGGCAAATTCCTTTGACTGAGTAGGATGGGACGAAGCGAAGCGGCTCATTAATCCGTCTTGAGCGGGATAGTTTTATCTTTCCGGGCGGTCCAACCTGGCTGAATTAACTTCCGTTAATTTTTTCCCTTAAAATATGGGAGCACTTGAAGGTGACCACTTTTCTTTTATCCAGGAGCATGTCGCTTCCGGTGGCAGGGTTCCTTCCTTTTCTTTCTTTTTTCTTGTTTACACAGAATTTTCCGAACCCGCTGATCATAACACTCTCGCCGTTTTCCAGATTTGCTTTTATAATATCTATAAGCTTTTCAAGAAGTTCCGTACACCTTTTCCTGGGAAGACCGAGGTTTGCCTGCATCGATTCCACAATTTTTGCTTTCGTAAGTGCCATGCCCCATGTTCTCCTTTAGTAATGAATAGGTTGGATTTATTGAGTTTTTTAAATTTTTCCAGTTTAATTACTTGCAAAATCATCTTTTGTCAAGAATTAATGAAGATGTTTTCGTAAAAAAAAACAAAAGCATATGCTTTATCCGGCAAGAATTTTTTGAAGGTCGATGTGCTTCCAGGTCAGTGCGACCACGTCCCCCAGCTCAAGGTTCAGGATGTCCACCTTCGGATCAAAGGGCAAAACGCCCAGCAATGGAACCCGGGACAGGGTTTCAATCACTGCCGGATTGGTCCTTGTGGCATCCCCGGAATTCATTTCGTCCCGGCCGCTGATAATAAACCCCATCACTTCGATTCCGCTGGAAATCGCCGCTCTGATGGTCAGCAAGCTATGATTGATTGCCCCCAGGCCCGGCCGGGACACAACGACCACGGAAAGGTTCAGGTCCTTTATCATATCAAGGACCCAGTATTTTTCCGTCAGGGGAACCAGCAGGCCGCCGATCCCCTCTACGAGGGTAAAATCATGCAGGCGGCTCAATTGATCATAGCAGCCTTTGATGGCACCCGGGTCGATCCGGGTGCCATCCCCCAACAGTGTGGCCGCCCAGGGGGCCACCGGGGCTTCCAGGACGACCGGATTGACCAGGCGGACGTCATCTGTAGAGCCTATGGCGTGCATGAGAAATCTGACATCGTCGGATATGAGACCTCCGGCGGTCTTTTTTGCACCGCTGGCAACAGGCTTCATGATGGCCACATCAACGCCTTTTTTTTTCAGGGCGCCGGCGATTCCCGCGGTGACAATGGTTTTCCCCACATCCGTATCCGTGCCCGTGATAAAGATGCCTTTTTTCATTTTATAATCCCCAGCCGGCGCCCTTGCCCTTCCAGTATTTCCAATACCGCATCAATCTGTTGCGCGGTGTGGGCGGCCGTCGGACACAGCCGGATTCTGCACTGATTATCCGGCACCGTCGGAGGCCGGATCCCCGGGGCGTAAAGCCCCTTTTCAAACAGGCCATGGGCAAACTGCATCGTCACTTCCGATCTGCCCGTCACCAGGGGTATAATCTGAGTCTGGCTCTCGCGGATATTAAACCCTGAGTGGACCAGGCCCGCCTGTAACCGTTTGATGTTGCCCCACAGTTGCTCACGCCGTTCAGGCTCCGTTTCCACCACCTCAAGGGCCGCTATGGAGGCTCCGCAGACTCCCGGCGGCAGACCGGTGGAATAAATAAAGCTTCGGGCTTTGTTTTTGATCCATTCGATCACCTGATCCGGTCCCGCTACAAACCCGCCGATGCTTCCCAAAGCCTTGCTATAGGTTCCGACCTGTATCAACCGGTCGCATTGCAAGCCAAAGTGTTCCACGGTCCCCCGGCCGTTTTCCCCCAGGACCCCTGTGGCGTGCGCATCATCAACCAGGAGCCAGGCATTGTATTTTTCAGCGATTTTCACCAGTCCGGCTAAAGGGGCAATATCGCCGTCCATGCTGAAAATCCCATCGGTTACAATCAATCGTCTGGGACAGTTATCGCCCCCGCGGGAAAGGAGCTGTTCCAACGCATCGGTGTTCCGGTGGGGATAAATTTTAACTGCTGCGCCGCTCAATCTGCATCCGTCAATAATACTGGCATGATTGAGTTCATCGCTTAAAATAAGGTCCCCTTTCCCGACCAGGGAAGTTATCACGCCTAAATTGGCCATATACCCGGTTGAAAATAGAGCTGCCGCCGGTGTTCCTTTGAAATCCGCGGTCTTTTTTTCCAGCCTTTCATGAATTTCCATGTTCCCGGAAATCAGGCGGGAGGCACCGGATCCGGTGCCGTACATCTTTAATGCAAGCTCCGCGGCCGCCACCAGTTTCGGGTGGGTTGACAGCCCCAGATAATTGTTGGAGGACAAAAGGATCAATTCTTTTCCATCAATAAACACGGTCGTGCCAATGGGGCCGGTAATCTTTTTCATGGTGCGGTAAAGATTACCCTTTCTCAGCTGCTCAAGTTCCAGTTTAAATGTCTGATCCATGGATAGATTCATCAAGATTCCATAATATTCAGACAGGATCAACAGGATTTATGTGATTTTTTTACAAATATCTTGTCAATCCGGTCAATCTTGTCAAAGAGTCCTTTCGTTTTTTATCCTATGCTTCGGTGACCGTTTGGATGGCCTCATAGGTGATGCGGATCAGCGCGTCCAAGGCCCCGGCATCTGTATTTAAAATGGGCATCAAGACGATCACATCGCCCAGCGGTCTCAAAATCAGCCCTCTTTTTCTGGCCTCGAGAATCACCTTTATGCCCGTCTTTTCTCCCGCAGGAAATGGTGTTTTGGTGTCCTTATCGGACACCAGCTCAATACCGACCATGAACCCCATCTGCCGGACATCCCCCACATGTTTCAGGTCCCGAAAGCGCCTCAGGCCCTGACGGAGCCGCTCGATATTTTCCATCATTCTTTCCAGGGTGCGATCGTTTCTGAAAAGATCGAGACTTGCAATGGCCGCTGCGCAGGCTAACGGGTTTCCCGTATAGGTATGCCCGTGGTAAAAGGTCTTCAGTTCATCAAATTCACCTAAAAACCCATTGAAGATTTCTTCGGTAGCCATGGTGACCGCCAGGGGCAGATACCCTCCGGTAATCCCCTTGCCTAAAATCAGGATGTCCGGTATTACCTGCTCATGCTCACAGGCGAAAAGCCGTCCGGTTCTGCCAAAACCCACCGCGACTTCATCGGCAATCATCAGGATGCCATACTTGCTGCAGAGGGCCCGGACCCCTTTCAGATATCCGGGCGGAGAAACCAGCATGCCTGCGGCACCCTGGACGAGAGGTTCGATAATCAAGGCCGCCGTCTGTTCGTGGTGTTCGCTGACGACCTCTTCCAGCCGACCCAGACATTCCAGTCGGCAGGCAGGATATGTTTTTCCCAGGTGGCATCGATAACAATATGGCGATGGCGCCTTGATGGATTCAAAAAGCAACGGGGAATAGATTTCATGAAACAAATCGATCCCCCCCACGCTGACCGCCCCCAGCGTATCTCCGTGATACGCATTCGTGAAAGAAATAATCTTTTTTTTACTGTTTTTTCCTTTTGAGGACTGGAGCCAGTATTGAAAAGCCATCTTCAGGCCGATTTCGACGGCGCAGGATCCATTGTCCGAATAAAAAACCTTACTCAGCCCTTCCGGCGCGACATTTGCCAGGTTTCTGGCCAAAACAATGGCAGAAGGGTGGGAAAGCCCCAGCAGGGTGGAATGGGAAATTTTCCCGATCTGCTCGATAATCGCTTCATCGATCTCTCTGCGGCCATGTCCGTGGGTGGTAACCCACAGGGAAGATATGCCGTCAATATATTTATTTCCGTATATATCCCACAGATAAACGCCGTTACCTTTTTCAATAATCAGCGGTTTTTCCTTCATGTAATCTTTCATCTGGGTAAAGGGGTGCCAGATAAAACCCAGATCGTCTGCTTCCATTTGCCTGTTTCTTTGATCCATATCCATCTGTTTTTCCCTGCGCTTACCCCACAGCAGGCTGCGGGGAATGTGCCCGCTGCTGCGGTTCCAGCATCAGGTCTTTGATCATTTGTATATCTTCAGCAGGATCGCTGCCCGGCGTGGTCAGATAATCGGCGATCATGGTGGCATTGGCCCCGGCAAGATAAATCAGGGCCTGGGCACTCCTTAAATTCCTCTGCCTTCCGCCGCAAACCCGGATGTCTTTGGTCGGATGAATAAAACGGAAGATGGCGATGAGCTTTAAAATTTCCATGGGTTGCACCGGAGGGGCATTCTCCAGGGGAGTTCCGGGAATCGGGTTCAAAAAATTTAACGGAATGGAGTCCACATCCAGTTCCTTCAGCGCAAAGGCCAGTTCCAGACGTTCCATGGGAGATTCCCCCAGGCCGAATATCCCGCCGCTGCAGACCGCCAGGCCCTCTTCCTTGGCAATTTTCACCGTTGCGACCCGATCCTGATAAGAATGGGTGGTACAAATCTTGGGGAAAAAACTTTCCGCCGTTTCCAGATTGTGATGATAGCGCTGCAACCCGGCTTTTTTGAGTTCGCGCGCCCCCTGCCGGGTCAGCGTTCCCAGGGAAGCGCACTTTTCCACGCCGGCCTGGGAAGAAATATCCTGGATGGCTGAACATATCCTGCTCAATTCCTCCGTATTTTTAACATCCCTTCCACTTACCACAATGCCGAAACGGTTGGCGCCGACAGCGGAAGCGTTTTTTGCTTTTGCCAGGATATCGTTTTTTTCAACCAGGGGGTACCGCTTTATCTGGGTCGGGTAATGGGATGATTGGGCGCAGAATTTGCAGTTTTCACTGCACCCTCCGGATTTCGCGTTTAGGACGACACAAAGGTCAATGACCGAGCCTTTGAAGGCCTCCCGGATCTGATTGGCACAGCTGAATAAATAAACCATTTGAGACTGTTTTGAAATTTCGGAAAGATCCACCGCATCCCGGTGGCTGATCTGCTTTCCGTTTAACACATTTTCGGTTAACCTGTTTAAAAACTTTACCATTGCAACCTCCTGAATTTTATTAAAACTCATCCCTTAAAACTCAAACTGCAGTTGGTTATGTGATTATGTCCCAAAAACGTGAGAAAAATTTACGTTTTTGGTTTGCGCAATGATTGAGAATTACACTTATCGGCGCAAGGCTAAAGGCGAAGGGCTAAGGGAAATAACAAGGCAATCCGGCCT
>JAUYIZ010000089.1 GCA_030688615.1 Desulfobacterales bacterium
CCGGAAATCCGAGATTATATGCCAAGGCCACAGGCTTGAGCCAGAATTTGGCTGAGAAGGCGTCCCGGTCGATGTGGACATGTGGTGGTTCGTGCAGATCATGGCTGACAAAATAAAACCTGTATGGTCCTGATCTCAAGACTGCTGGGGACATTTTCCTTTTCCTTGTATATCAATCAATTTTCCGGCGAACGCTTAAGCTAAGCGGCGTGGCGGAAGTATCGCCACGTCCGTCTTGAGCGATTCGTTGGACGGGTATTTATTGCTTCAGTCGTTCTATTTCCTTTCGAATCTGTTCAATCACTTCTGTATTCCCGATTTCTCCATCCAAACTGAAGACTATAAATACTTTGCCGCCGTATTGCTCTTCAAATTCTGCGAAACTATGTTTCATTCTTTCAGTTGGAGAATAATTGCCGAAGTTTGCTTTCGCTGTCAATGGCTTGATTTGAATTCCAAATGCTCTATTATCAACTTTTGCTACATAGTCGATGTCTCCCGCGTGGTCGAGTTCAGAATCTGATTCCTCGAAAATTATGTCTGGAAAGATTTTGGCTAATCCGTCATTAACAACAGATTTCTCCCGAAGGAAACCGTCAAATGTCCTATTCACGGTAAGATTGTAAATATAATCAATGCAATCCTGAAGCGTCAGTTGACTGAAAGCAGTTTGCCATTCAGGAATAACTACTTCGGTTATTTTCTCGTAAAGCCGCTCGCCAAGTTCTCGTAAAGAGCCCGGGGAAATTTTAGTCGGCGCCTTTGAGACTGTATAGGCGTTTTCAAAATACCATCGTTCCCATTCTTGAATTGTTTTTGGCTGGCATTCCCTAATAAGAGCCATCACGGCTCCGACTTTATTGGGCCTTGATAACTGATAAGTTTGGTTGGCATAATTCAGGACTTTTTCTTTTTTGCCGAATTCCATGGAGTATCTTTGTTTTTTTGCCATTTATTGCCTCTGCAGGTTTATAAATTTATCTTTGTATTTAAAATCAATTAACCTGTCCACATCAGCCAAACCTTCCTTGATTATATGGGCATTGATAAAAGTCTTGTTTGCCAAATATAGATAACAAAGAAGGTTGTTTCCTTCATCATATTTCTGATTGTCGAACTTTATGAATACTTTTTGACCCTTTGTTTTTTCGATCAGAAATCTGATCGCCTGTGCGTTGGTCGCCCCGTTTTCTTTTACGCCGATAAGGCGAACGGCCAAATCATTGTTCAGCTTCAGCAGCTCAGGACTGATTACTTCTTTTACAGAATAGTAAACTTCTCTTTCACCGCTGTCTTTGTCAATTTTTGAACCGAATAGAAGCTTCTTCGGGTCCATTTTCTTATCGAGCTTATGAGGGTCTTTGAAGATATAGGGCAGCTTTTCGATTTCTTTATTCAATTCGGTTTTAACGCCATCCTTGAGAAATACGTATTCGGTAGATTCAATATCGGATTGCCCCACATTCAGCCTATTTTGAATTATTGGAAGAAAGGCCGAATTGATTTCATAGCCTACAGAATTACGGCATAGATTACGAGCGGCAAGGGCAGTTGTCCCACTGCCGAGGAAAGGGTCTAAAACCGTTTCGCCGGTAAAAGAAAACATCTTTATCAGGCGGGCAGGCAACTCTTCCGGAAACATGGCAATGTGTCCGTCCTGTTTTGCCCCTGCGAAATACCAGTGCCCTGAAAAAAAAGTATTCCAGTCGTCTTTTGTTATTATTGAATGTTCTTTTTGTTCCTTAGCCGGCCCTGGGACAACGCCTTGTTTCTTGAAAAGCAGGATAAATTCATAATCGAGCTTCAAAATGCCGTTTCGGGGATATGGAAAACTGCCCATTATCGTGGCGCCACCGGTAGTATTGCAGGTGGTGACTTTCTGCCAGATGACGGCCCCCATATAGTCAAATCCTAAAATTTCACAAAATTTAATTATTTCGGTTCTTATGGGAATAACTTTATACCGGCCATAATAAACTGCCCGGGCGAACTGGTCTCCGATATTGATGCAAAGTCGGCAGCCGGGGTGTAATACCCGATAACACTCCTTCCAGACGAGGTTCAGATTATTGATATAATTTTCATAACTTTCGTGATAGCCGATCTGATCTTCAGTCCCGTAGTCTTTTAATTGCCAGTATGGGGGGGATGTGATTGCCAAATGAATTGACTTGTCGGATAGACAGTTCATTTGCCGACTGTCGCCGTTTATTATTTTATGAATAGTTTTCAATGAGTTCTCCATTTTCTATAGTTTAACATAATCTTTTTCTGTCTTGTGTCCAACAGTGCAATAAGTGGAAAAGTTTCTATCATATTGGAGCATATAGATGGAATAAATTTCCACTTATTGTGTTATTAAGTATGACTTATGGAAAATACAAAAAAATAATTCCACTTATCAATATTTAAGATAAAAAATGGACAAAAAGCCCAAATATCGTCCAAACCCCAAACTTAAACTCATGGACCAGGTGCGGGAGGTTTTACGATACCACCACTATGCCTATCGCACCGAGCAGACCTACTGCCAGTGGGCCCTGCGCTATATCCGCTTTTTTGGTGGCCAAACCCATCCGAGCAAACTGGGGGCCAAGGATGTCGAAAAGTTTCTTTCCCACCTCGCCGTCAAAGGCAAAGTTTCCGCCTCGACTCAACGGCAGGCTTTAAACGCCATTGTCTTTTTGTATCGCGAGGTGCTTGACAAACCAATAGAGGATAAAATCGCGCCGGCACGCTCCAAGCGGCACCGGCATCCGCCCACGGTTCTAACAAAATCTGAAATCCAGGCCCTGCTGGCCCACATGGGCGGCGCCCATGCTTTAATGGCCAAACTGCTTTACGGGGCCGGGCTGCGTCTGATGGAATGCATCCGCCTGCGCATTCAGGATGTGGACTTCGGCAGCCAAAACATCTTTGTTCGCGGCGGCAAAGGAGGCAAAGACCGCACAACCCTCCTTCCCCGCAATATTCGCGATGAATTGCACTGTCATTTGGATCAGGTAATTGCTCTGCATCATAAAGAACTCGAAGAGGGATTTGGCGAAGTTTATCTGCCCGAAGCCCTGAGCCGAAAGTATCCTCACGCGGCGCATGAAACCCGCTGGCAGTATGTTTTTCCTGCCGGCAAACGTTCCCTGGATCCGAGGTCCGGACGCGAAATGCGGCATCATGTCTTGGAGTCCGGACTCCAAAAAGCGGTAAAACGCGCCGCGCACCGCGCAGGCATTATGAAACAGATCGGCTGCCATACGCTTCGTCACAGCTTCGCTACCCACATGCTGGAAGACGGTGCCAACATCCGGGTGCTCCAGGAGCTGTTGGGCCATGCAGATGTCAAAACCACCGAAATTTATACTCACGTGATGAGCCGGGATATCGCCCTGCTGAAAAGCCCGCTGGATACTCTGTCCGGTTGATCCGGCTTTATGCGGCCAAGATCGTCTGCCGGTTTATTTTAGAGGGTTGGATTTGGAGCCCAAAACGTGAAAAACCGATTGAATGTCCCCTCGGCAAATTTTTAATTGAAGGGTATCCAAAAGGCAAGAAAAATTATTTGTCGCTGCCGTAATGACGCAATAAACAAAAAAATAGAATTGAGTTTTAGAGAAGCCAACCCCGCCCAACAAGAAAATAAAATATACCCCGCCGCTGATTCGGGGGACACCATACCTATTTCTTTTTTTAGGGAAACTCAAAAAATCCGCCCATTTCTTTTTTACCGGCCCAGTATCGGTTTGACGAATAACAACCGGTCATCTTTGCCCGAGACATGTGCCTAGGCAGTGCTCCAGCGCCAGTTTTCAGCACGGGCGGCCAATTTTGCACGAACCGGATTGTTCTCAACGTACCGCACGCAGGCAAGAAGATATTTCTCATCCAGGACATAGGATGCAAACCGCCCCTGCCACAGATGCCCGCGCCAACCTTGCCGGAAATTGATCATCCGCGTATACTGCCAAATGCGCTTCACTAATCGCAAGATGCAGGCCGTCCTTCCCCTTGGGAACCGCAACCAAATGAACACGATTCGGCATCAGACAATAGGATATCGGTATGGTGTCCCCCGATATCGTATCCTTGGAGCGCCCGTGGCCGGGTGGGTCTTTGACCGCCGGGGCAGCTATGACGGGGTATGGACGGTGTTCGCCGGCCTGAACGTGGCCGCGATGCTCCTGGTGGCCACGATGCCCCGCAAGGCAAAAGGGACGGGTTTGTAAAAAGCCCCAGGTTCAAGGCCACGCAGAAATTGGGCTTTTTACAAACCCGTCAAAGTTGGGACAGCAGCATTCTTCTTACCAGGGTTTTGGTTATCTCGATCTTGTAGGCGTTTTTGCCCAGGGGCTTTGCACCCGTGACGGCCGCGCGGGCCGCCGCTTCCGCCAGATCGGCATCGATGGATTTTCCCAGGATCAGGTTTTCCGCCCCGGTGGCCCGCACCGGCGTCGGCGCCACCGCGCCCAAGGCTATTTTTGCATGGGTGCAGCGGCCGTCTGTAACCCCGATGACCGAACCGATGCTGACGATGGCAAAGTCGACCTGTTCCCTGAGACGGTATTTATGAAAGGTCTGGCGGCTGTTGTCGGGAGGTAAAGGAACCTGAACTTCGGTGAGGATCTCCCGGGGCCCCATTACATTTCCCAGGGTGTGAAAAAAATCCTGGATGCCCAGGGTTCTCTCACCTTCAGGGCCGTAAAGGGTGATTCTGGCATCCAGGGCCGCCAGCATGACGGCCAGATCTGACGGGCAGACGGCAAAGCAGACCTTGCCGCCCATAATGGCATGATAGCGGTTGTCGCCGATGATGGCCGGGCAGGTTCCTTGTCCCTTCCGGTAACAGATGATCCGTCCTCCCAGATGGTGGGGGTAGCGGTAGTACCAGCATCTGACCTGCTGGCAAAGGTTGCCGCCAAGAGTTCCCATGTTTCGAATTTCCGGGGTGGCCACGGACCGGGCCGCCCGGGCCAGGCCTTCATGGCGGGCCGAAACCGCCGGGGATGCGGCAATTTCAGACAAGCGGGTCAGAGCGCCGATCCTTACTCCTGCGGAATCGGCCCGGATGTAATTTAATCCGGCAATGGTTTTGATGTTGATAAGAGCGGCCGGCTGCTCCGGGAGCAGACTGTCTTTCAATATTCCCAGCAGGTCTGTCGCCCCGGCATTCAGCACCGCTTTTCCTTTATAATATTCAAGAGCCGCCACCGCCTCTGTAACCGTTGTCACATCCACATGCCGAAAGGATTTCATTGCGATGCACCTCCTGGGATTCTGCCCGCGGCCTCAAGGATCATATCCGGCCGCACCGGGTAATCGGAAACCCACGTTCCGAGGGCGTTGGAGACCGCCATCAGCACGGCGCTGGGTCCGGGTGCGGAGGCGATTTCTCCGACCCCGATGGCCTTGAAGCGGTGGGTTTCGACGGGTGTTTCCAGGGTAATCAGTTCAAACGGCGGCAGCTCGTTGAAGGTCCGCCACTTGTAATCGATCATGTTCACATTGAGCAGGCGGCCGTTTTTTTCGTCCAGAACGGTCTCTTCAAAAATGGCCGTATCAATTCCGGCGGCGCCCAACCCGCCGTAAAGCTGGCCTTCGAGGCTGAGAGGATCGATGATTTGTCCCACGTCCGTGGCGGAAACCACCCGGCGCAGGTCAAGCCGCCCCGTTTCCGTATCCACTTCAACCTCCAGGAAAACCATCAGGAAACTGGGCACGGAAAAGTCCGGCACAAAGTGTCCGAAACCGGTGATGGAACGGGTAATGCCCATAATTTTTCTCCATGACAGCCCAATATCCGGGGAGTCCTTGACATAAACCATGCCGTCCATGCCGGTTAAATCTTCCGGTTTGACTTTCAGAATTTCCGCCGCCTGCCCAAAGAGTTTGGCCTGGGCATCCTGGGCCGCTGCGATGACGGCGGCGCCCACCGCGTAGGTTCCCCTGGACCCCACAAGTCCGAACTCGAAAGGATTGACCAGGGTGTCGGCCGGTGAAATGTTGATGCGTTCCAGGGGCAGCTGCAGTACTTCCGCGGCCATTTTGCAAAGACTGCTTTTCTGGCCGGTGCCGCATTCCGAGACGCAGGAGTGGATCGTGGCCGTGGCATCCGGGTTTAATCGGACGTAGGCTTCCGACTCATCTTCACCCACGTCGGCATTGCCGTGCACCCCCACGCCCACGCCGATCCTCTTGGGGCCGTTTACGGCCGTGGGCGTAAGCCAGCCTTTCCATTTTTTCTCCCAGCCGAAGGCCGCGGCGCCTTTATCGATGGCCTTGCGGTAATCGATCCCCCTGCATTCCCACCAGTTTCCATCCCGCCACAGATAACGGTCGCCGGGTTTTACATAGTTCTTCCTAAAGAACGCGACCGGGTCCAGGTCGACTTTTTTCATGGCCCGGCTGATAATGGGCAGCACGGCTGATTTCAGTTCCTGGCCGCCAAAACCCCTCACGGTGCCGGATGCGTTCCGGTTCGAGCAGACCAGCTCGGGTTTTAAATCCCAATTGAGGCACCGGAGGGCCAGTTGTATTTCACCGAACCCCACGTGGATCTGTCCCTGGGTGATTTCGGAAAAGGAGCCGGTGTTGACAAACCAGGTCCCGGAAACTGCGGTCACGGTGCCGTCTTTTTTCATGCCCACCCGGCCGGTAAAGCGGGACCCCAGCCGCAGGACAAAGGCCCCCATCTGCTCTTCCTTGGAATAGAACAGTTTAACCGCCTTTCCCGTGGCCTTTGCCAGTGCCGCGGCGTAAAAAAAGACCTGGGAGTATTGGTTCTTGGTTCCGTAGCTGCCGCCGCAGTGTTCTCCGATGGAGCGAATATCCGGCAGGCCCAAACGGCCTTGCATGACGTAACGCTGGATGGATGCGCTCTGGGTGGCCGACCAGACCGTGAGTTTTCCCGGGCCGTCCCATTTGATGATCAGCCCGGGAGGTTCGATGGACAGCGGGTTTGAGATTCCTTCATACCGGCAGGTCCCTTCAACGATGACATCCGCGTCGTCAAACCCCTGCTTAACGTTGCCCATCTGGATTTTCGCCAGGCTTTTGGGACCGAAAATAGGAACCTCGCTCGGAATCCGGTTGTGGGGAAACTGGTCATACAAGCGGGGCGCCCCGGGCTTGAGGGCTTCTTCCACGTCATAGACGGCCGGAAGAAGCTCGTATTCCACCCGGATCAGTTCCAGGGCCTTATCGGCAATGGCCGTGGTTTTTGCGGCCACCAGGGCCACCGCATCCCCGACAAAACGAAGCTTTTGATCCAGTACCCGGATATGCCGCGGCACGCCGGCGGTCCAGTCCGGGACGTTTTTGTACGTCAATACGGCCTCAACACCGGAAAGCGCCTCGGCTTGCCGGGTTTCGATCCTTTTGATCAGCGCATGGGGGTGCGGGCACCGTAATATCCGGGCGTAAAGCAGGTTGGGTATTTTCATGTCATCGACAAATTCCGCCCGTCCGGTGACAATGTCAGCGGCATCTTTCCGCGGGGTGTTTTTCCCGATAAACCGGTACCCTTCATTCATGGGGCTGTTCTCCTTTTCCGGCCACCTGTTTAACGGCCCTGAGCACGTGATAGTGACTGATGCACCGGCAGAAGTGGCCGGACAGCGCCGCTTTAATCTGATCCTCGGTGGGATGGGGAATTTTGTCCAGCAGGGCTTTGGAGGCCATCAGTATTCCGGGGGTGCAGAATCCGCATTGAAAGGCGGTGTGGTCGATGAACGCCTGTTGCAGGGGGTCCAGCTTCCCGCTTGCCCGGTCCTCAAGACCTTCAATGGTGGTAATGTTTTTCCCGTCGCACTCGATGGTCAGCATCATGCACGACAGCACTGGCTCGCCGTCCGCCAGGACCGTACACGCTCCGCAGGCCCCCTTGTCGCAGCCGATCTTTGTCCCGGTAAGGCCCAGGGTCTCTCTGAGCGTATAGGACAGGGTGTGGGACGGGTCCACATTGTAGCCCCGGCCGCCCACCTCTAGTTCGCAGGGTTGGCCGTTGACGGTCATTCGGATGATTCGCTTCTGCCGTTTTACCTTTTCTTTCATAAATATCCCCTTGCTTTGACGATATAGAACTTCAGTTTGGTATACTTTGTAAACCAAAAACGTAAGAAAAATTTACGTTTTTGGTTTACACAAGGACTGAGAATTAAACTTATCGGCTAAAGGCCAAGGGCTAAAGGCTAAAGGAAAAACAAGGCGAACCGGCCCTTCGCCTTTCGCCCTTGGCCCTTTGCCATGAGGTTATTGCCGGGTGTGAGCGTTTAACCTATTGTTATTTCGCAAGTTTCGGAACTTCAGTTCGTTATACTTTATATACCTTGCAGAGAAGGGCCCGTAACGGCCATCCTCCGGTCACGGGATCGAAGCTTTCCGGATCAGTCATGGTCAGCACGTTGGCATTGGACTGCCAGACGCCGTGCAGCGAGGGTTCCTCGGCGGGCTGTTCCGGAAACCACCATTGGGCTTCGACATTGACTACCCTCGGATCAATGTCGCGGGTCAGCCTGGCTTTCTGTTTGATCACACCTCTGCGGGTTTCTATGCATGCCCATTGACCCTCTGAAATTCCCAGGTTGCCGGCCGTGTCCGGATGGATATCCATCAGAGGGTCCGGGTGCTGCTTGCGAAAGCCCATGCCGGGCTGACGGTTCTCGGAATGAAAAAATGCTTTGACCCTGCCCCCGGTAATGAGAATCAAGGGATACTTTTCGGCAATCTCCGGGGTCCGGGTCAGACTTTCCGGCGGTTCTTCATAAAAGGGCAGCGGGTCATAGCCCAGCGCCTTGAGAATGTTTGAATACAGTTCGATCTTTCCCGAGGGGGTCGCAAAACCGGATGGCTCGCCGGTCGCGGGATGGGGCGTCGCATAAGTCCAGGGTTCACTGCTGCGGAGCACGTGTTTTTGGGTCGCCACTTCCTGAAAAGTGAGGCCCAGGGGCTTTAAGCGGTAGTCGGCCAGCTCTTCTTCGGTCTGCCATGGAAAATATTCGCCAAAACCGAGCCGGATGGCCATCTCCCGGAAAAAATCATAGTCCGGCCGCCTCTGCCCCATGGGCTGGATGGCTCTTTCCCCGGCGACAAACAAAGGGGTAAAATCTTCAAAGGAACTTAAGATGGGTTTTTCCAGCTTGCTGGCGGCCGGCAGGACATAGTCGGCCAGCAGGGCGCTGGGCGTCATGAAATGCTCCAGCATCACGTGCAGCTCAAGGTTCGGGCTTTTCAGGGCCCGGTAAACCCTTTGGGTATCGGCGCAATTGACCATCGGGTTGGAGCTCCAGGTCAGCAGCGCTTTGACCGGATAGGGTTTTCCGGTCAGGATGGCCGTCCAGACCAGGGGTTCGGGCGCCTGAAAATTGTGCCCGCTCATGCACAGGGGAATGCCGTACAGTTTTTGATAGTGAGGGTTGATCAGGTCGTAGCCCGGCCAGGTCATGAGTTTGTAGCGGTCGGCGCCCAGTTGTTTTGCTTTTTGATCGGCCGGCAGTTTGTCGGCCAGTTGGAGCATGGCATCCCGAACGCCCATCTTGCCGTCGATCAGCGGCCCCGGGCCGGTATAAATTTCGCCGCCGGTGACGGCCATATTTCCGGTAATGGCCCGCAGGCAGACCCGGGCCTGTTCGGCCCGGATGGAGTTTAAACCGATTTGATCGCTGGCGACCCCGCCGTTTAAGATGGACGGCTTGACGGTGGCGTAAATGCGGGCGGACTCTCTTATTTTATCCGGGGCAATCCAGGTGATTTCCGAGACCTTCTCGGGCGCATATTCCCGCGCGCGTTTTCTGAGGTCTTCGAAACCGTGGGTCCACTGCCGGACAAAAGCCTCGTCATAAAGGTTTTCTTCAATGATGACATGGATCCAGGACATGTACAGGGCCGTATCGGTGCCGGGCCGGATCTGCAGCCAGATGTCCGCACTGCGGGCGATTCGGGTTTTGCGCGGATCGATGACGATCAGCTTGTAGTCGCCGCCTTTAAGCCGTTTTCTCAGCCCGGCCCATTGGCTGATCTCCCGGCTTTCGGTAAAATTGCACCCGTCGATGACCTGGCTTCTGGCGGCAGCGTGTCTTTGAAAAAGGCCGGCCGTGCCGATCAGGGCGTAATAGAGCTGCATTCGATTGGTCAAACAGACCGTGCCCGGGCCCACCACATTTCCCGGGTTGCCGAACAGATTTAAAAATCGTGCCCGGATGCCGTACAAATCACTCCGGTAAGTGCCTTCCTTGACCGCCAGGCATTCGGGGCCATAGGTCTTTTTCAGGCGGGTCAATTTCTCGGCAATTTCATCGAGGGCCTGTTCCCAGGAAATTTTGGTCCACTGGTTTTGGCCCCGCTCACCGGCTCTTTTCAAAGGGACCGACAGTTGATCCGGATGATAGAGCCATTTGGTAAGGTGGGGCAGCCTTCGGCCGCAACTCTGGGGGCGTTTCTTGGAATAATCGGGGTGCCCGACCATTTTAACGATGCGGCCGTCTTCGACGGTCACGCGCAGCCGGCACTGGTCATGGCAACCCGGGGAGGCCCAGCAGACCACATCCTTTACGCTTGTCTGTTTTTCCATGTCGATCCCGTTGTTTTTTATATGAAAATGACCATTTTCATGCTTCGTTGTGCCCGATCCGGGCATGGGTGTTATCTGGTTTATCTGGTTATCTGGTTTTATATGAAAACAATTTAACCGTTAACTGTAAACCGGCAACCGTCAACAGATGTTATAGTGGCTATAGCCGGTTTTAGCCCGCATGTAAACCCGTTATTTGCCGGGGCCGGGGGTTATTTTGGGCCGGGAAATGACCGTGGCGGCCTGCTTGGGGTCCAGGTATTTTTTGGCAAGCCGATCCAGCTCGCCGGCGGTAATGGCGGCATAGTCCGCTGCCAGCGTGCGCGCCCACTCCAGTTGCCGGGGATACCGGTATACGTCCGTCAGGACCCTGTCGAGCCAATATTCATTGGTCCTGACCATGTCCTTTATGCTTCTGGCCGCGGGAATGAGCGATCTTTGCAATTCATCCAGGGTAATCCCTGTTTCCACCAGGCCGGATACCACGCGTTGAATTTCCCCCACAACGCGTTCCGCCTTGGGGGGATCCACATGAACCATGGCCCTCAGCGACCCGAAGCCCGGATAAACCCGGCTGGATCGATTATAGGCATAGGTTGCATAGGCCAGGCCCAGGGCCTCGCGTATCCGCACCCGAAGCCTTTCGGATAGAATGTCGCCCAAAACGGATAACCGCCGGGTCCGCCCGATATCCCAGAAATCGTCCGTGGGATAAGCCACGATCACCAGGCCTTTGGGAATTTTCGTGTCCACCGCGACATTCAGGGACCGACCGGCGGGAAATTCGGGCCGTTCGTGCCTTTTTTGCTCCGGCAGGCGCGCCTGCCGGTCGAGGCTTCCCAGATATTTTCCTGCGATTTCAATGACCTGTGCTGTATCAAAATCACCCGCGATGGATATTTCGATCGGCGCGTTCCGTAAGGGCCCGTCCACAAAGGAGCGGACATCCTCCAGGGTGAGTTTTTTGAATTTTTCAAAATCCGGCAGGCCGAACCGGTCATCCCCTCCGGCAAAAAAGCGCTGCCCCTGAAGCAAAATGGCACCGTCAGGGGAATGGGAAAGTTTAAGATAGCGCTGTGCGAACTGTTCCATCGAGAAGGCATAGGCTTCCGGGCGATAAGCCGGGTCCTTCAAATAGGTATAAAGAAGCTGGAACAACAGGGGGATTTGACCGGAAACGGTGCTGCCCTTCAAGGCAAAGTAGCCCCGTTTGATTTGAAAGGTCAATTCCGTGTTTTTGCCGGCCATGGCCCGCTCCAGTTCGTCCTTTTTCAAGGCGCCCAGGCCGCTTTCATTGACGACCGCCGTGCTCAGTTCGGCCAGGCCCGGAAGATCTTTTGGCTGTTCGGAGCTGCCCCGTCCGAAAATAAGATTGACCAGCACCTCGTTTTTCTTGAAATCGGATTTTCTCAGGTTGAGGTGAACGCCGTTTTCAAACTTGACCCGGACAATGCCGAGGTCGGCGATATTCTCGGTCTGAAGGATATTGCCGGCTGCCGGGGGTTCCGGCAGATAGGGAAATTCCTTGGCAATTTTTTCTTCCGGTTCGGATACCGGTATGTTTTGGCTGGCATGAAAGGCAGATTCTATCATTTGTCCGGCAGATTTCTCCGGATCGCTTAATTGCGCATTTCCTGTCAGGGTGACCAGTCGGTGCTGCGGCGCCCATATTTCCTTGAATACGTCATGAACCTCTTTTAATGTCAGATGGTTCAGCAGGGGAGAAAAAAGTTCTTTTTTCTGCCGCGGCGACAGCAGTATCCGGTCCTGCGTAACCGTGTCAATGATTTCCCTTGCCAGCTCCCGGCTGTCGCGGGTCGCGGCCTTGGCGATCTGTATGTCCAATTCGGCCTGATGTTCTTTTTTGACCCGGGCCAGTTCCGAGGCTGCAAACCCGTGTTCCAGGGCCTTTCTTAAAGATTGTTCGATCAACAGAAGCGCTTTTTCCCAGTTCTCCGGGCGGCTTTCGGCGGAAATGGAAGCATACTGGACCTGGTGGAGAAAAAAGCCGGAATCTATCGTGCCCGAAGTTATGGGAGTTTCCGGTTTTTTGGCAATAAAAGTCAACCGGTTCTGGATCATGCGTTCGGCCAGACGCCATAGAAGGAATTTTTTTTGCAGCGCCAGGGAATCCGGGATACTTTCAACCCGGCGTAAAACTTCGATGCCGATGGTGGTGTTTTCGGCTTCTTTTTCAAAATGGTAAAACGGTTTGACTTTCTGGTGGGCGAACTGTCCGATGTCCGGTGCGGGCTTTGGGGGCGCCCGGGCAATCAGGCCGGAAAATTTTTCTTTGATGAGGGAAACCGCAGTCTTGTGGTCAAAAGCGCCCACCATTACCAGGATCATCGTTTCGGGGCGGTACCAGGCATCGTAAAAATCTTTCAGCAGGCCATGATCGGCAGATTTCAGAACCTTTTCCACGCCGATGGGAAATCGTTTTGAAATCCTTGTGTCCTGAAACGAAAATTTCATCGAGGCCATATAGGTCCGATAGGATGCGGAGTCCCGTGTTTGTTTTTCCGAAAGAACGATATTGCGCTCCCGCTCCACTTCCGCAGGTATCAACAGCGCGCCCCGGGCATAGTCTTGCATCACGACCAGGCCGTTTTCAAGGCTATGGGCGGTGTTGTCGGGCAAAAGGAGGTCATATACGGTTTTATCGAAGGTGGTGTAGGCGTTGGCATCCGGTCCGAAATTCATGCCGATGCTTTGAAAATATTTGACCAGTTCTCCGGGGGCAAAATGGGTGGTGCCGTTAAAAAGCATGTGTTCCAGATAATGGGCAAGTCCCTGCTGATCGTCGGTTTCGTGCAACGATCCGGCCAGAACAACCAGATGCATGCTGAGCCGGTCTTTGGGGGTGTTGTTTCCCATCAATATGTATCTGAAACCGTTAGGCAGCCTGCCGAAGACCACGGCCGGGTCCGGAGTCAGATCGCTTCCTTCATGGGGCCATTGGGGCTGCTCTGCAGCCTGGTGTGAGGCGGCCGCGGGCCGGGCCCCGGAGAACAGAAGGCGGGCCGGGTCATATCCGGCGGAATTAAATTCAACCGGGGCCACCCAGGAGAGCGTAATAAAAATCGCTCCCGCAAAGATCCTGTATATTAGGGGTTTAAGCGGATTGATAACCATAGGGGCGCTCCTTGAAAAATTGTAACCGTTCACGGTTACGAAAAATTTTAAACATTATTTCATATTATGGATGAAATAGCAAGTGTTCAGATAGTTCAGACAGGGGACGTTCATAAGTTTATAAGTTGACAGGCGCCGTGGCGATCTGATACCGTATTCTTCAGCGTCAGGACCCAAGAAACTTATGAACGTCCCCTATTTAACGCACTTTCGTGAGCTTTCCCGGAGAGACCCTGAAGAGGTCTGCCGGCGGGCATTGTGTCGCTATGACAGTGTAATAAAACGGTATACCTTGCGGGTGTGGGGCCGGGACTACGGCATTTTTCCGCAGGAGGCCAAAATATCATGCCTGCTCGACGAAACCTCGGCGGTGAATATTTATCTGGGCCTTTTCATCGTTTATTATCTTTTACGATCAAAAAAAATCCGGCTGCGCAATGAATGGATATCTGAAAAAGACATCCCCGGCGGGGTAACATTTTTTCGTGGCCCCCATGAAATACCCGCCCACGTCATCGGACAGCGATGCGGGAATAATTTGGAAATATTTAAGGAAAAGTGCGAACGGCAGGGCGGCGTTTTTTTGAACATGGCCGATGCGGCCTACGGTTTCCGTATCACCCCCCGCATCCGGGCGGCTGTCCTTTACTGGCAGGGGGATGACGAATTCGAGGCCGCGGCCGGGATTTTGTTCGACAAGAGCATCATGGAACTGTTAACCTTGGATGTCATATTCAGCCTGGCGGTTGAAATTTGCACCAGACTCGGGGAGCCATAGCCCAGCGTGAGAAAATTACCCGCCATCCTTTTGAGCTGCATCCTCCTGGTGTCTTCGTGCGCCCATCCGCCCAGGCCTGCAGAACCCCCTCTGAAGCCGTTTGTCAGCGACGGCTGTTCCTGGTGGCCGGACTGGGATTATTCTGATTGCTGCTACAACCACGACAAGGACTACTGGCGGGGCGGCACCCCCGGGGAAAGAAAGGCGTCGGATGTCAGATTGATGCAATGCGTGTCCGGGAAAGGGCACACGATAATGCCCCTGATCATGTATACGGGGGTCAGAATCGCCGGCCATGGATGGCTGCCGACTCCTTTTCGATGGGGGTTCGGCCGCTCATGGCCTCAGGGGTACTATGCGGCAACCCCGTGAAGGCAGAGAGACCTTTGCAAAACCCCCTATTTTGCCCGATTTCTGTGTCAGGCTCAAATTTTAATCCTCAAAATACCCCATGTATTCTTCCGGTTAAAATTTTCGCCTTCCTTGAACTCGAACAAAATTTGACATTTTTCAAAGGTCTCGCAGAGGGGCAGTCGCTTTTTTTAATGGTACAGTTGCGAGACAGAGATCAGGCCTGGAATTTTTTTACCAGGCTGCGAAATTTTTTAAACAGCGCCGCATCAGCATGCGCGCCGTATCTGAGCTGTATGTAAAGGGCGGTAACGGCGTGTATGGCCGGAGCCAGGTCTTTCCTCAGGGCTGCTGCCGTACGGGCATAATCTGCCGGACCCTGGTGCGGACTCCGGGGAAGACCCATTTTCCCGAGTTTGCGGCAAAAACGGGTGTAAATCTCAAATGTTTTGTCTTTCCGGACGGCAGATTTTTTAAAAGGCGGCATGAATAAAAGCGCGCTGAAAAGCCCGATGAATCCGAAAAATAAAATCAGGGTCTTGATCCGGTTCTTCCATGAACCCATGGGAAAGCCCACCTTTTTAAGGAGTTTTGTCTGTTCGGCATCCGAATATCCCATCACCCATATATTCCAGTAGTTGTTGACAACATCCCATCTGAGCTTGATGTTTCTCCAATGGCCCAGCAGCGGCGCAAGCCCGGCCCAGGGCAGATATTGCGGGAAGGCTTCCGGCGACAGGGCCGCGGCCGCGTCCAGTTCAATTCGGCCCGGCGCGATGGCCCCTGTCGGGTCGATCCGGACCCATCCTTGATCTGCAAGCCAGACTTCCACCCAGGCGTGGGCGTTGGATTGACGGACGATGACATAATCTCCATAGGGGTTTACCTCCCCGCCCATGTAGCCGATGACGATCCGGGAAGGGATGCGGGCGGCACGCATCAGAAAGGCAAAGGCCGAGGCGTAGTGTTCGCAATAGCCTCTTCGGGTACGAAAGAGAAAATCGTCAACGCTGTCCGGACCGAGAACGGGCGGGTTGAGCGTGTAAAAAAAATCGTTGTTCCGGATATATTCGAGCGCAACCTTGATGACTTTCTCAGGTTGTTGCCCGGTCTGCTCGGCCCATAGTCGTGCCAGGGCCAGGGCCTTTTCATTTCCTGCAACGGGAATTTCAAGGGACCGACGCGCTTCCCAGGACTGAATGGGGCCCGGGAAGGCTGCCGCATGGGATTTGACCGGATAACGGAGCCTTTCCTTGAGGTCATACCTTAAAAACAGGGTGTGATCGGTTCTCATCCTGACCATTTCCGTTGAAAAAGCCGGCACGTCCAGACCGAAAAGCCATCTGTTTTCATGGGGTTCCAGCGTGATGACATGATCCACGGTTTCCCCGGCCGGGAGGGACATGATCTTTTCGGGAATACGGGGGCCGCGCGTCCACCCCCTCCCGTCAAAGTGCCATAAAACAAGTCCCCGCCAGTAAAGATGTTCCCTGGGCGGGATGTCTCCGGTAAACTCGACGCGGAAAGCGACGGCATTGCTCCGGACAAGGCCGGATATGTCCCCGGGGGACATGGCGCCGCTGAAACCGACCCGGGCGGTCTCCGAGTTGGCCACGCGCCACAGGCTACCCTGGATCCGGGGGAAAAGAAAGAAGAACAGGAGCATCAGCGGCAGGGCCTGGGCGGTGATTGCCGCGGCGGTTTTCAGATGCTTTATCAAATATCCACCCGGATGGTTGATTTGAATTAAAACCCATGCCGTACCGAGCACGAAAAGGAACATGTACATGGCCGTGAACAGGGAGCTGGAATAAAACAGACTGGAGATCACCATGAAAATAGACAGGAAAACAGTAACGATGCTGTCCCGGTAGGATCGAATTTCAAGGGGTTTCAGACCCAGCATGATTGAAAAAAGGCCCAGGCCTGCTTCGCGGCTGAAAACAAAGCCGTAGGATAAAAACCCGCCCATGAAACCGCCGACGGCCATGACCCGCAGGAATGTCTTGCCCGGAAAAGGCCACTTTTTTTTGGTTGCCAGGGCCGCATATCCCCAGCAGAGGACACACCAGGTCAGTATCCAGACCGGGATCCTTGGAATATGAGGAAGCACAGCCATGGCAATCATTGCCAGAATCAATAACCGGTGTGGTTCAACACGTTTCATGGTGCGTCTTGTCAGGTTTATTTGAGGGGGGCGCAAACAATGCCAGCGCTTGTAAACATTCATGCTTGTGCCCGGCGCCTTTGGATGGACCGATTGCCGTCCCCGGCAGTTTGAGTCCGTAGGGCAAGTTCAACCCGTGGGCAATCAGGACCATATGGCACAAGCGGGACAGTTTAATTTCAACGTCCGGAGTGCTCAAGCCTTCCCAGTCCAACATGATCGCGGAACCGGCAGCCCCCATAAACTCTTTGGTTAAAAGACCCCTGCCCCTGGAAAAGGCCTTCCAGTAAATGTGCTGCCGTGAATCGCCGGGACGAAACAGCCTGAGCCCCTTAAAATCGTCAACGCCGGGCCCGGGGGTTTTCCCGGTATGGCCCGATGAATCCTCCCCCTGCAGCGGGCTGAACGGCCCGGCCAGCGGCCGCGGATAGACCATGCAGCTGGCGCCCGTATCAACTTTGGACCAGGACTTGAAAAGACCCAGGGGAAAACAGGTGAAAATCGACAGGGCCCCCGGATCAAATATTCCGCGTTCCGGGGCCGTGACGGACATATGGATCCGGGTGCCCTGTGCGCCGGGCAAATCGACCGTGGTTTCATCTTCGGGGCCGAAGGAAAACCGCACCGCGCTTCGGGGCCGGAAGGATGAACGGGCCCGCATTTCAAACACGGCCTTTTCCCCTGCAAAGACCGGGTTGGCCCTTCCGGACACAATGCGCAGGCCCATGAGGTTACGATAGGTATGAAAAATGGATACAAAGAGGATCCCGGCCAGAAGAAAAACGTACAGAAATTCCAGATTGTTGTTGTGATTCATGGCATCCAGCAGGAGGACCACCAGAATAAAAATAAATAAAAACCCGTATCGCGTGGGCAATATATACACGTTTTTCCGGTTGAGCTTTGGCAATGTCAAAGAAACGGAGGGTCCGAGGGGCTTTTTTTTTAAGGGTCTGATAAAAAGAGGCTTCATTAGGGAATGGGAATCGTGGTTATCAGTTGAACCAGTCTTTCTGCCGGAATCTCTTTTAAATCCTCGGAAGAGCGCAACCGGTGGCCGATGACCCGGAATATTACGCTTTGCAGATCTTCCGGCAGGGCAAAGTCCCGGCCTTGAAGAAAGGCCCAGGAGCGGGTGGCCCGCAAAAGGGCCAGGCCGGCCCGGGGGGAAAGGCCGATCTGAAAATGAGGCGAAGTCCGCGTAAACTCCAGAATATCCTGAAGGTATTCCAACAAGGGGTCTGAAACATGGATTTGAGCAATCTGACGCTGTATGGTCAAAACATCCGCGGGGGTCAGCAAAGGGGTCAGGTGTAAGAGCCTGTTGGGGTGCTCCTCCTGAGTCAGGAGGGCTTTTTCATCGAATCGCCCCGGGTAGCCGATATCGATGCGCATTAAAAAACGATCCATCTGGGATTCCGGCAGCAAAAAGGTTCCGGAGTGCTCCAGGGGATTCTGGGTGGCGATGACGAAAAATGGCTGATCCAGAAGGCGCGTTTCACCTTCCACCGTGACCTGACGTTCTTCCATGGCCTCTAAGAGGGCGCTTTGTGTTTTGGGCGTGGCCCGGTTGATTTCATCGGCCAGCAGTACCTGGGTAAAAATGGGGCCGGGGTGAAACACGAACAGGGCGTTTTTTTGGTCAAAAATCGAAATTCCCAGGATATCTCCGGGCAACATGTCGCTGGTGCACTGGATTCGCCGGAATTGAAGTCCCAGGACTTTGGCCAGGGCTTTGGCCAGGGTGGTTTTTCCGATACCGGGTATGTCTTCGATGAGCAGGTGCCCCCCGGCAAACAGGCAGGTCAGCGCCAGGCGAATCTGGTCTTTTTTGCCCAGGACCACCCGGCTGATCTGTGCAACGATTTTTTCAAAATTTTCCAGAAGCCCCGAATCGGCCCGGGGCGAAAATTTTTTCAATGGTTGAATTCTTTCCATGGGTTTTCCTCGTGCGGTCCGGACCCGGTAAATTCTCCCGGCCCGATGAACGATAATATTATGATACGCCCGGCTTGTCAAACATCCCCGATCCGAATCTTAATTCAAACATAGAAACCTGGTCCTTTGGGCCAGGTCAGGGATAGATGGCCCTGCCATGGCATTTTGGGTCTGAAATTACAAATTCCAAGCACCAAATTACAAACAAATCTCAAATTCCAATATTCAATGACCCAAGCCTTCCAGGACGAGACATCGTTTGGATTTTCGAATTTTGGTCATTGGAAATTGCTTGGTATTTGGGATTTCAGAAACTCAGTGAACGGTTACCATTTTTCCCGGGGTGCTGCAAAAAAAAGGCAATTTATGCACGGCCACGCTTGCATTGGATATCCAAATGGAGTAACCTGATTTTTTACGAAGCCATCGCATGAAGGTGGTTTGAGCTACAAATATCTCTAATTGAATACGGGTGTGCAATGGTGAATATAACCCTTCCCGAC
>JAUYIZ010000095.1 GCA_030688615.1 Desulfobacterales bacterium
GCATATGTTCCAGTACCGTGTGGGGAAGCGAATCAGTCAGGCGGTAGGTTATATGCTGGATGACATGGGGTATATCGAAATGGGGGAGGTATCCGCGGGAATACCATCCCAGGGTGCGATTTTGTGCGCGTTCCTGGGATCGCCGCACCCCAGTGCGGCCGTCTCCGCTCTTGCCATCGGTGTACTTGCCGCACTGGGGTGCGGCGCTCCCAGACTTGCCCTTATCAAAGAACCAGAGGGTGCAGGGCAGGGTCACGGTGTAGAAAAAGTTGGCGCCGACGGCCACCATCACATCCACGGCGCGGGCTTCGATCAGTTGTCTGCGGATGTCCAGTTCGGAGCTGCGGGCGTCGGCGGCGGAATTGGCCATAACGAACCCGGCACGGCCGGTGTCGGAAAGGGCGCTGAAGAAGATCTGAATCCAGAGATAATTGGCGTTGTCGGTGCGGGGCAGGCCAAAGGGAAAACGCGGGTCGTCCTTGAGCCGGTCTTTATCCACCCGGTTCACATTGAAGGGCGGATTGGCCATGACAAAATCGAACTTGCCGGTGGAGCGGTGCAGGTCTTCGTAGTAGGCGTTGCCCTGGCGGATGTCGCCGGCCAGTCCATGCACAGCGAGGTTCATCTTGCCCAGGCGCACGGTCTCGGCCACCTTTTCCTGGCCATAGACGCTCAGCTCCGCGCCGGGGTTCTTCTGGTGTTCGGTCACAAATCGGGCGCTCTGCACAAACATACCGCTGGAGCCGCAGGCCGGATCGAAGATGCGCCCGTGAAACGGCTCGATGATGCCGACGATGAGCCGCACGATGGCGGTGGGCGTGAAGAACTCGCCGCCCTTCTGTCCCTCGCTCATGGCAAAGTGGCCGAGAAAGTATTCGTATATCTTGCCGAAGGCGTCCCCCTTGATGTCCATGGGGACGGAGTTCATGGTCTTGAGAAGCTCCTTGAGCAGGGCGTTATCGAATCGGTTGTAGGTCTTGGGCAGCACATCCTTGAGGTCGGGATTCTCCGCCTCGATGGCGCGCATGGCGTCGTTGATGGCCGTGCCGATGCCGGCCCCTTCGGGCATGGTGATCAGCGCGGAGAAGCGCGCCGCCTCGGGCAGATAAAGCACGCCCTGCGCCTGGTAGTCCGCCGGGCCGATCTTGCGCCGCCCGCTATCTGCGCCTTCCAGTTTCTTTGCTGCCGCCTGGAACTTGTGGTCGGCATAACGCAAGAAAACCAGCCCCAGCACCGGGACGGAGTATTCGGAGGATTTCAGTTTGGAATTGGCCCGCAGCTCATCCGCCGCGTCCCAGAGGCGGGCTTCGATGTTATTGCCGTTTTGATTCATGCTTTCTCCCGAGGTAGAGTCTGTTGCCATCTGACGATGCCGTTTACGCACAACTATCAGCCGTCGTCTGCAACGGCTGATGTATGCCCGGCATACGCATGAACTTATGGGATGGAAGTCCGCTTTATACCCGGAAAACACAAAACCCCACCTCTCTATCAGAGAAACGGGGTTCAATTCGTTCATCGCATATGCTCTTCCTCGCTGAAGATTAATGCAAATATGTTACTGTTAAGTTAACTCTGATAATTTATACCATTTATTTTTCTGAAAAGGCAAGACTTTAAAAAGGAGGGACGTAGGCGGTGTGCATTTCACATTCAGGCGCAGAGAATTCATTATGTGAATGCAATTAAAGACAGGGAAGCGAATAACCCTTGCCTTTGAAGCCGCAAACTTTCAGAGGCCGCGGGAGCGACGATCGGGGTGAAAATAGCTATAATTCGCTTGACCATCCACCCGATCGAAGATTATGATATCTGTAATAAAAAGAGCTGTGGTGAAAGCGGTGATAATGGCGCGTTCACACCGCATTCTGGAAGCTCGTTTTTATCGGGATAATCTCAATGTATCTGTAAAACGCGATAGTTGTGGTTCCGGAAAATATCACAAGTCGCGGCAAACCCGATAAAAAGGGTTGATTTTCAAAAATCGACGGAAATCTCGGTGCCTCAATATGATATGGTGATCCCAGGCCAGGTTTGAAGAGCCAAGAAAGCATTGGGATACGCTGAAGAAAGAAAAAGGAACGATTGAACTGACCGGCAGCGCCTATGTCGTCCCTTTAGCCGCTTCGCTACCCGCTGTCCGGTCAAGTGATTGGTTCGGCCATCGGCTGGCAATAAAAAGAATCCTCTATGGATTAGGCAACTGCCAGCTTCTTTTCGTTCTGTACGATGATTCTGGGGTCTGGATTATTAGAAGGAACTGGAAGACCTTCTTGCTTGAGCAGTTCGGTATGTTCTTTCATGCCCCACTTCGCCTTAAACAAACAGTCCTCCACAGAATGTCCTATACCAGAGAAACCCTCCAGATCTGGCGAATAGAATCCGAAATAATCGGGCTCCTCGGTCGCTTCAATTATTAATGAATATGGTAATTCAATCATCTCTGTTTTCTCCTTATGGCTTTTGTATTCCTGCCGCTTTGAGGATGTGATGACACGTGCCTGCAGGCACTTCTTTCGATCCGTGATAATCAACTCGAATCAATTTGTCCCATCCTGGTTTATCATAATACCTTATTGAGCCCTTTTCTTTTACAATTTTGAAACCATGCCGTTCAAGTAATCTGACAAGCTCACTGAATTTCACTTTTGCACTCCAATTCTTGGGCCGAACGTTAGAGGTCAGCCGCCCGGCCACTGACCGTGCTATTTGCACCGCGTGTATTCCTGGTCGGCTGGAGTGATTTGTTATGCATTCCTTAGTTGTTTCAGGAGGTTGTCATAGTCAGCGTGCGATCCGATCCAAAACCAAGTGATATCGTCGCCGTCGATGATACCTACAGCCCGATAGTCCACGCTAATCCGGGCCGAGAAGACCGGCCGAGTCGAGTGGATGCGCTTGAAATGGAGGCTCGGGTGGTACGGGTCCTTCTCGAAGAGGGCATACGTCTTGCTCGCCTGCCGCCTGATCTCCTGCGGTAGATCGGCATAGCACTTCCAGAAGCGTTCGTTTGTCAGCGATTTCATAGGCAATTGGGATCAAGGGGGGTGGTCTTGCCCTTTCGCTTATCTTCTAATGCCTCGTCGGCGAGCTTCTCAAGGATATCCTCCGACTCCCCGAACGTTCTTTGCCATTTCATTTCAGAATGGAGTTCGTCAAGGACCCATTTCGCTAACGCGTTTTGGTCTACCTCCGGCAGCGTTGCCGCCTCCTTGAAGGCCTTCTCGAGTAACGTAGTCATGCTATTGTCCTCCGCTTGTTGCTGTTTCTGTTTCGGCATAACGGGCCGGTCAGCCGCCGCGCTTTTTGCGGTCGGCTGCAGTGGCGAGGTTATGCTGTTTTGAAGCAGACTGGATTTATTTCCGGCAAATCGATAACGGAAAGTCTGGCTGCTACCCTAAATGGGAAATCGGTTCGAGTCG
>JAUYIZ010000100.1 GCA_030688615.1 Desulfobacterales bacterium
AGGCCGATCCCTGACCCCCGCCTTCAGCCTGCTTTGCCTGGCAACTCGGCTCCCGGCCCCAAGAACCTGACTCATTTGCAGCTTGACAAAAAACATATTCTTTTATATTTACTGCAATTTGGCACATAATCCATCTCATCAGGATTGCATTATCGGAACCTACAGGAGACAGACATGATCCGGGTCGAAAATCTAACGAAGTATTTCAACGAGTTCTGCGCGGTCAACCAGATCAGCCTGGAGATCCGGAAAGGTGAAATCCTGGGCCTGCTGGGACCAAACGGGGCAGGGAAAACCACCACCCTGCGGATGCTCACCGGCTTTTTACGACCCACTTCCGGCACCATCCGCATCCAAGACCGGACGATACACGAAGACCCCTTAAGAACCAAGAAGCTGATGGGTTATCTTCCCGAATCCGCGCCGCTCTATCATGAGATGATCGTTTACGACTATCTGACCTTCGTTGCCAACATCCGGGGCATGGACAAAAAACAGATCCCTGCCCGCATCCGTCACATGGCCGGAACGTGCGGCCTGCACGGGGTGATGCACCAGCCCATCGGGGAACTGTCCAAGGGTTTCAAACAACGCGTCGGGCTGGCCCACGCCATGATTGATGATCCGGAAATTTTGATTCTGGATGAACCGACTTCCGGCCTTGACCCCAACCAGATCATTGAAATTCGTGAAATCATCAGACAGATCGGGAAAGAAAAAACCATCATTCTTTCCACCCATATTCTCAGCGAAGCGGAAGCAACATGCGACCGGGTGGTCATCATCAGTCAAGGCAAAATCGTGGCTGACGGCAGCATGGAAAATCTCAAGCAATCGGCCGGGGGGAAATGTCTCATTTATATTTCCCTGCAGAATGCCGATTTCAATGCCGTTGAAAAGCAACTGGGGGGCCTTTTGGGCGTGGAGAATATATCCGTCGAAGATCGCGATGCCGGCAGGCTGCAGGTGCGCTTGACATGCAGCTCCGCGGTTGACCTCCGGGCGGATCTCTACCGAAAAATCAAGGAAACCGACTGGATTCTTTTGGAATTTATGCAGCAAAGCCAGAGTCTTGAAAACATATTCCGTGAACTTACAAAGGACAGTTGAAATGCGTCAGGCAATCTATGTATTTAAAAAGGAACTGGGCTCTTATTTTTTATCCCCCATCGCCTATATCGTGATTTCTATTTTTCTGGTGGTCACCGGGTGGTTCTTTTTTTCATCATTTTTTTTATTTAACCAGGCCAGCGTTCGCGGATTTTTCTCCATGCTCCCGGTCATCTTTGCTTTTATTATCCCGGCCATCACCATGAGGTTGTTTTCCGAGGAACTGAACGTCGGGTCCTACGAGATTCTGCTGACGCTGCCGGTGACCTTCCGGGACATTGTCCTGGGTAAATTCCTGGCAGCCACGGCACTGGTAGCCGCCATGCTGCTTCCCACGCTGGCCTATCCCGTCACCGTCTCGTTTATAGGACATCTGGACTGGGGGCCGGTCCTGGGCGGTTACATCGGCGCTGTTCTGCTGGGGGCCTCCTTTTGCGCCATCGGACTGTTTGCTTCCTCTTTGACCCGCAACCAGATCATTGCCTTTATCATCGGCATGACCGTCTGTTTCGGTCTGACGCTGATTGACAAGATGCTCTTTTTCCTTCCCCGGACACTTCTGGGAATTCTCGAATATCTGGGTGCAGACTATCATTTTAGGAACATCTCCAAAGGCATGATTGACTCCAGGGACGTGCTGTACTTTTTGAGCCTCATTTTTATCGGGCTTTACGGCGTGAAAATTTCCCTGCAGAGAAAAAATTAAGGAGGATGAAAATGGATGCAAGGCATCCGGCGGAAAAATATTTCAAATTCATTATTTACCTGGTGGTCATCGTCCTGGTGAATCTGGCAGGGGCAAGCTTGTTTTACAGAATCGATCTGACGGAAAACCAAAGCTACTCCATATCCCGGGCCAGTCGGAAAGTGGTTTCCGGCCTGTCCGAGCCCCTGACGATCAACGTGTTTTTTACCCGGAACCTTCCCGCCCCCCACAACAATACCGAACGGTACCTTCACGATCTGCTGGAAGAGTATGCCCTTTATGCCAATTCATATTTTAACTACCGCTTTTATGATGTGAGCCCCGAAGAAGGCGGGATAACTCAAAAAGCCGGGGAAAACCAGGAGCTGGCCAGAAACTACGGGATCTCTCCGGTTCAAATACGGGCCATTGAAAAAGATGAGGTTAAATTTCAGAAGGCTTACATGGGCATTGTCCTGATTCACGGGGACATTATCGAACGCATCCCCGTGGTCACTTCTCCTGACGGCCTGGAGTACCGGATCACGACCGCCGTTCAAAAACTGAGCAACAAAATCAGCGCCCTGTTGAAACTGAGCGGTAAAATCCGGATCAAGCTGTTTCTCTCCTCTTCCCTGAAAGCCGTCGCGCCGTACATGCGCCTGAATGACCTTGCCGGATTTCCCGAGCAGATCGAAAAGGCCGTCCATCGGCTGAACACCAAAAATTTCGGCAAACTGGCCTTTGAATATCTCGACCCCTCAAAGGACCCCGCCCTGGAGGCTTCAGCGGAAAAATATAACCTCATGAACCTGAAATGGCCGGAGCTCTCGAACGGAAAGATCCCCGCCGGAAGCGGTTCCATCGGGCTTTTAATGGAATACGGGGACAAGCAGGTCACCATCCCCCTGATCCGGGTGTTTAAAATCCCCCTGATCGGGACCCAGTATGAACTGGCCGATATCAACCAGATGGAAGAGATCATCAACAAACATGTGGAATCGTTGATCGACATCAACGAGGATCTCGGCGTGCTCGCCAGTCACGGGACCCTTTTTGCCCCCGCCGACCCGAATGATCCCATGGCCCGTCAGCGGCAGGATGGCGTGACAAACTTCGGACAGCTCTCCGGGGAAAATTATACCTTAAAAAATATCAACCTGAAGGACGACGTCATTCCCGAGAGCCTCAACAGCCTCGTCATCGCAGGCCCCACGGAAAACTTTACCGATTACCAGTTGTTTCAAATCGATCAGTTTCTGATGCGGGGGAAAAATCTGGCCATCTTTTTAGATGCCTTCAAGGAAACGGCCCCCACCGGGCAGCCGCCCATGGGAAGGCCCCAGGAGTCGGCCTTCCTGCCCCTGGATACCGGGCTCGAAAAATTGCTGGACCATTACGGCGTCCGCATCCGGAAATCCTACGTCCTGGACCAGAGCGCCTATTTGCAGCAGATGCCGCCCCAACTGGGCGGCGGGGAACAGGCGATTTATTTTGCCCCCCTGATCAAAAACCGGAATATCAACAAACAACTGGAATTCATGAAAAACATCAAGGGGCTGATCACTTTGAAAGTCTCCCCGCTTCAACTCGATGCCAAGCGGGTCCAGGAAAACGGCATCAAAACCCGTCAGATGTTCTCCTCTTCAGCCAATTCCTGGGAGATGGACCGGCAGATCAACCTCAATCCCATGTTCATCCGGCCGCCGGAACCCGGCAAAGAACAGCCGAATCTGCCCCTGGCATATATCCTGGAGGGACAGTTCCCCAGTTACTTCCAAGGGAAACCCGTACCTGAAAAAACATCCACCTCCGCTGGTCCCCCCCAAAGCGAAACCAAAGCCCAAGAAGATACACTGCCGGCCATTGACCTGTCAAAAATTGAAGGCCGCGGCGGATTTTTGTCCCGGGGAAAACCCGGAAAAATCTTTGTCATGGGATCGTCCGAGATGCTCAAGGACAATATGCTGAACCCGGACGTCAGGCACCCCAACACGCTGTTTATCATGAACATCATCGATTTTTTGAACAACCGGGAAGACATTGCCGTGATGCGCAGCAAAGAGGAGCATTTCAATCCGTTAAACGATGTCACGGCAGGCAGTAAGACCTTTGTCAAATCATTTAATATCGCAGGCCTTCCCGTGCTGGTCATACTTTTCGGTCTGGCAGTCTGGTTTTTCAGGCATGCGCGCAAAAAACGTATCCGGATGATGTTTGAGGCCTGAGCAGGAGGGTAAAAAATGAAGCTCCCGGTAAAGAAAGAATACCTCGCACTTATGATGGTGATTGCAGCACTGTCGCTGTATCTGGTTTATCATAATCCAAACCGGACCGGCTACCGGCTGCCTGAAATCAAAAATATTTCCGGAGCGGACATCACCAGGATCGAAATTTCCAAACCCGGCGCCGGGGCCGTCCTGAATAAAACAGACAACCGCTGGACCGTCCGGGAAAAATACGCGGCCGATGCGGACAAGGTCCAAAACATGTTAAACACCCTCGGGAATTTAACCCTGACAGCACTGGTTTCCGAATCCGGACAGTATGACCGCTATGATCTTACCGCCGATAAAAAAATCACCGTCAAGGCCTGGTCGGGGGATAAACTCCTGCTGGAATTAGACCTGGGGAAACCGGCGCCGTCCTACCGGCACACCTTTGTAAAATTAGCCGGCGACGACCGGGTTTACCATGCCCGGGAAAATCTCAGGAATATATTTGACCAGAACCCTGACAATCTCCGGGACAAGACGGTCCTTTCTTTTAACACGGCCGAAATCCAGGAACTCCACCTGACCCGGGACAACCAGTCCGTGGTGTTCACGCGCACTCCGGCCCCGGAAAAAGCCCTTGGCGAAAAAACACCCCCGGCGCAGGATCCCCCCGGGCCGGCCGGAAAAACCGCACCCGTCTGGCAGGGCCCCGGAGGTTCCATGGCCGACCAGGCCAGGTTGAACGGCCTCCTGGCCGCCCTTTCCGGCCTCAAGTGTGAACGGTTCATTGACGACCGCCACAAAAAGGATTTTGCAGCGCCCATTTACAGCCTGAAACTGAAAGGCCCAAAAGAACACAGCCTTTTTATTTTTCCCAAAGCCGAAAAGGAGTCCACCGCCTACCCTGCTTTTTCATCCGACAACGACATGCCCTTTTTGCTGCCGGACTGGCGTGCGGACAGTATCATGCCGGACCCGGACCAACTGCTGGCAAAGCCGGAAACGCCATAAGGCCCGGGGGGAGCGGTTATTCCATATTTATGGCGTATTCTCCTTCAAACATTCAAAAATCTTTCAATTCACAGCTTGAATTCCAATGCATTTATGTCGAATATTCACAACCCCGTCATATTTTGATTTGATCAGAGCTTTTCGGTTCTGGATAAACATTTCCAGCTTGTCCTCTATATCCGGATAGGGTTCATGATTCATTGCTTTCTTTAAAATCATTATGGAATAAATAATCCAGATCCTGGGCGGCATTTTCACCTTCAAGCAAAAATAGGTGATATTCTTCTCTGCGGCTTCCATCTTCAAATTCAATCACAAAAAGATTGCGAACGGTTAAATTTGAGCGACTTTCGGGGTGCTTGACCTTTAATAATTCGCCTTTTACCCCATCGTCCTTAAAATAGTTGATCAACGCATCAATCAGAGGATGACCAATTCCGAGCAAATCCACGTTCTTTTTGCGTGTGGCGGTTTTGCGGGAAAAGGTCACGTTTGCATAACGAGATGCCACATCCGGATATTTCTTTAATGCCGGCGGCGTTACGATTTGGACAAGATCACCGGAGGGGATAAAGCTTCCTCCCAGGCGCAATATCGCCTTTTCGGTAAATCGTTTCAGATCTTCCAGTGAAAACTTGCCTTCGAGCTGCCGGTAATATTCCAAGTTAAAACTTGAGAGCTCCTGAGTAAGTTGTCGCAGGGCTTGGCTGGCCTCGTTGGCGGCTTTGACGGCTTCAGCGATTTCCTGTTCGGTTCTTGCATAGTTGCGATGTAAAAGCGCCTCTCTATAGAGGGATGTGTAGTTGGCGTTTGAACCTAAAAAACCGAGTATCTCCGAGCGGAAATCTTCACTGACATCACCGGTTACAGGGTCCACTTTGCCGATGGTCATGGCGATCTCAAAAAGCTTTTCCTCCAGGATGGCATAAACCTTTTCTTCGATGGTCTCTTCAGCAACCAGGTGATAGATTTGAACGGTTTCGGTCTGGCCGTATCGATGAATCCTGCCGATGCGCTGTTCAACCGCCATCGGATTCCAGGGCAGGTCATAATTGAACAGG
Source organism: Desulfobacterales bacterium (assembly GCA_030688615.1). GTDB lineage: Bacteria > Desulfobacterota > Desulfobacteria > Desulfobacterales > JAUYIZ01 > JAUYIZ01. The sequence goes on from JAUYIZ010000100.1 coordinate 6,084, forward strand.
ATGCGACAAACCTGCAGGTTGATCCCCTCGCCGCCCGCCGAGGTAGAGATGAGAAACTGAGCGCCATTTTCCTCCCAGAAAGATTCGCAGGATGCGATCTTATCTTCCAAAGGGCCGCCCTTGACGGTGGCTATTTTTTCAGGGCCGTAATATTTTCCAATCTCATCTTTAAGGAAATAGAGGGTTTCCAGATATTGAGTAAAGATGATCATCTTTTCATTCTTATTTTCCCGCCTGATTTGTTCAACCGCTCGAATCAAGGTATCGAATTTCCGGTCCGGCCCTTCATCCACCAGATGAATGAGGTCTTTGAGCTTTTCCTCCTCATCGGGGATATTGGCCGCCGCTTCAATGATGTCATCACCCGTCTCCATGGCATCCAGCGCCCAGTGGGTGACTTCTTCCTCAAAACGGGGCCTTTTCATGAGACGCTGTTTTAATCGGGCTATATAGGAGTCCGCTTCCGTATAGTCGATGTTCATCTCTTGATAGGAAAGCAAATCGGCCACAATCTTCCGCATGGCTTCCTGGCAACTCATAATTTTCGACGATATTTCCGGCCGGGTGATGGCCCCCAAGGCGCCGCTTTCAAGTGACATCTGTTTGCGGGCGTAAAGCGAAATCAGGCGGCGTCTGAGCGCCTGTTTGATGGCCCTGGGGCTGGATGACATGATTTTTTGAAACGTAGCCATCACAAAACCGACCGCCCGCTGCTGTTGGGTGGTTTTGTCTTTGCCTGCGCCGGCAGCGTCGTATCCTTCTTTAAGATATTCCGTCAGCTTATCGTAAAATCGCTGTTCCCGCAGGGAGAGTTGAAATTTCTGGGTGTGCACCTGCCGCCGCATAAAAATCGGATTGCCCTTTGCGTCGGTGGCTTCCCTTTTGGTGCGCCGGAACATCACCCGGCCGAGCAGGCCTCTGTGATCCAGCATTGCCGCCGGTTCCTCAAAAAGCTGATCATCCAAAAGCTGGATCAAAGACCAGAACTGGAAGGCATCGCCCTGGTGCGGGGTCGCCGTCAGAAAGAGCGTATCACGGCTTTTTCCTTTTAGCTTTTCGGCCAACTGATAATTCTGCGTGACCTCTATTTTTTTGCCGTATCTTTTCCGGCTCAAATGGTGGGCTTCATCAAAAACAACCAGATCCCAGTCCGGACCTGACATCAATTTTTCCAACCGTTGCGGCTTTTTAATGGTGTCGATGGAAACGATCACTAAAGTATGGCGTTCCCATGCCTGCGGATTAGCGCCCGAAAAGTCCCGGCCAAAAATGTCAAAAAATATTCTGAAGCAATCTTTCATTTCGTTCTGCCAGTTGACCGTCAGTCCGGCCGGGCAGATAATTAATACCCTTTTGGCCTCGCTGCGGGACAGCAGTTCTTTGACAATCATTCCGACTTCAATGGTTTTTCCCAGGCCGACCTCATCGGCAATCAAAAATTTACGCCTGCGGGCGCTGATAATCTGATGGGTTAATAAAATCTGGTGAGGAAGAAGATCGGTTTTGCTGTTGGATAATTCACCGCCGGAATTTTCAAGCGGCAATTGGAAGGCCAATTGTTTTAAAAAAAAGTCGGTGGGGTGGTCACTTTCATTGTTCTGATATCTTTGGAAAATATCGGAAACCGGCTCCAGGTGATCCTGCGGAAAAGTTTCTAAAAAGCGTTTGCCGTCTTTTTCAAAAATCACATCAACCGGGTATCCGTCGCCGGGGGCTTCCGCCACCTGAAGCACAGAGCCAGTTCCCAGATCGAGACGGTAGGGCACTCTTACCTTTGAGTTCTTTTTCATTTCCATTTAAAAACAACCATCCGCGCTCTTACCAAACCAAGAAACTCTTCCACCGCACGATCAGGATCATCCGGCAAAAAACTTTCCGTAACATTTAACTGCGTGCCGTCATGGCAGTGCTTGGGAAAAGTTGAAATGTTTTTCCATTTTTGATGCGGCGCGTTATCATGGCGGTAGATCGCATTTCTGACATACCGCTGTTCCCAGTGATATGAATAGCTGCCGTCAGAAGAATACCAGATATCCAGAAACGTATTGTCAATCAAATAAAGACGCAGCTTCCTGATACGACCCGCCACGCCCGAAATCAGTTCTGCGGATATTAAAATATCAGAAAATTTAGCTTCGACATTTGTTTTAATCCGCTTATAATATTCTGATATCATTTCCTATCTCTTTAATTTCCGCCTCTATATTTTTAACCTCAATCAAATCTTCCCAGCCAGGATGTTCCGGCGCCTTTCCTTCCGTGATTTTAAGATTTAATTCGTCCACGCTGGCAGCCTGATATCTGGACAAAATTTCAAAACGTTCCATCTGAAGCAATCGTTGTTTTTCTTTAAGATTCATGATTACCCCTGCCCGTATAAACTCTTCCGCAGAGTCGGAATATTTTTGCGATATTTTTTCTAAAGTGGAGAGTGTGCTCATAAGTTCCTCCTGTCAATTTCAGCTCGATAAATTAAAACCGGTAGTGAATACAGGAAACCCGCGGATTTCCCGCGTGATGGGCGTGCCGAAAATGGAATCAATCGGCAGAGTCTCGCCCCGGTATTCCATCCACAGAGAATCTCCTTTAATTAGCTTGCCCTTGCAAACGATCTGCACTTCAATGGTTTTACGTTCCAG
>JAUYIZ010000109.1 GCA_030688615.1 Desulfobacterales bacterium
TAACCGCCCGTTATCCTAAATAGTGCCCATTCACGAATCTTTTTTGGACACGACGGTGTTTCCAATTCATAAATGAGCAATTTTTCGCAAGGTCAAGGAAATCAAGGAATCGCGCGGAGACGTACGAAGGTACGTCGCACAAGCGATTCCGAAGATTGACGCCGAGATTGCGGAAAAGGGCCATTTATGGATGGAAACTAAATAAACCCGGCATGATATCCGCTTTCGGATCCGCGCCATTTTCCAAAGTCCGCGCGAAAAAATAATGCCGCAGATCCGATTGCAAATCGGTTTCATGCCTGCCCTTATTAGCGCAGCGCGCCGGGTCTTGTCAATCTTTTTTATGTCCCTTTATTGCCTGTAGTTTATCGTATTGCCGGTTATCAAATTGTCGATTGACAATTGCGCCGTCTTTCGATATGTTCCGACATCAGCTTGAGCGCTGCCGTTTTATCCGCAACAATCCGCTCCCCAACCCGGCTGCCTGGATGCCACGGTCTGCCGGCCGGAGGCGGCTGCGGACAGGCCGGACGGATAAGGAAAAAGAACAGGTGACGGCGCCTGTTCCATCATGTTGGTATTTTTTGATTCAGGAGGAAGCACACCATGAACTTAGTTGATGTGAACCACGACAACTGCGTCGGTTGCCGGCTTTGCGAGATGTTCTGTTCCCTGGTCCATGAGGGCGAATGCGGCACCAGCAAGTCAAGGATCAAGATCCACCGGGACGAGGAATTCGGCAATAACCTGGTGTCTGTCTGTCTGCACTGCACTGAGGCTTATTGCCTGGAAAGCTGTGACTATGGGGCGCTGGAGCGGGACGAGAAAACAGGGGCCGTGATCGTTGACGAATCGGCCTGTATCGCCTGTGAAGCCTGCGTACAGGCCTGCCCGGTCGGCGGCATGTCCATGAACGCGGATAAGAACGTTGCCATCAAGTGTGACCTGTGCGGCGGCGACCCCGAGTGCGCCAAGGTCTGCTTCCGGCACGCGCTCACCCTAAAAGAGACGGATCCGGCAGCTCCTGAAAGAAGAGCTTTAATGTCGGCAACCACGGATCTGCTGGCGCAAGAACAGGTACGCAACTGTCAATAAAGGAGGTCGGCCATATGTATGGTTGGGCGGGACAACGAATAAAGGTTTATCTGACCGAAGGTAAAATCGTCAAGGAGCCCCTGTCTGAAGAGATGCGGTTAAATTACCTGGGCGGCCGGGGATTCAACTCCAAGACCCTTTTCGACGAGGTGAAACCGGGCATCGATCCGCTGGGTCCGGAAAATGTCGTCATGGTGGGGGTCGGCCCGCTCAACGGCACGGCCGTGCCGGCTGCGTCCAGATGGACCGTTACCGCCAAATCGACGGTTGCGGTGCCGGGGGGGCTGGGCGACGGCAACGGCGGCGGAGACTTTTCCAGCGAGCTGAAGTTTGCCGGCTACGACCAGATCGTTTTCTACGGCCGTTCGCCCAAACCCGTTTACCTCTGGATTGACGACGGCCACCTGGAATTGAAAGACGCTTCCGGCATCTGGGGCAAAACGACCCTGGAGACCAATTACAAGCTGTGGGAGGAACATGGGGACCGGAACATCCGGGTGCTCTGCATCGGCCCGGCCGGAGAGAATCTGGTGCGTATGTCCAAGGTGTTTGTCAACATCACCCGGACCGGCGGCAAGGGGGGCATGGGGGCCGTGCTGGGGTCCAAAAACGTCAAGGCGGTGGCCGTCCGGGGGACCGGTTCGGTCAAGATCGCCAGGCCTGCCGAGTTCCTGCAGGCAGTCCGGCGGGCCCACGAGAAGTTGATGTCGCGGCCTGCTGTGCGCGAGTTTGCCGAGACGGGGACCCTGTTTTTAGTCCGCAGGTTCACCAATGAGCGCGGGCTGACGACCCGAAATTCCCAGGCAGGATACTTTGAGGGCTGGGAAAAGGTGAGTTCCGAGGCGTTTGAAGCCCAGTATGCCGTAAAGCACAAGGGCTGCGCGGCCTGCGGGGTTTCCTGCAGTCACTATTACAAGGTCAAGGACGGGCCGTATGCCACCCACGGTGAGAGCAACGAGTATGGCACTACCTACCCCTTGGGGCCCAAATGCGGCATCGATAACCTGGCGGCCATACTCAAGATGACCACCATCTGCGATCACCTCGGCCTGGATACGCACTCCACCGGGGCCACCATAGCCTTTGCCATGGAGTGCCGGCAAAGGGGGCTGCTTACCGCCAAGGATACCGATGATCTCGACTTGAGCTGGGGGAACCACGACGCGGTGATTCAAATGCTGCCCAGGATTGCCTACCGTCAGGGATTTGGCGATCTGCTGGCCGAAGGCTCCTATCGGGCCTCGAAGCATATTCCGGGCTCGGAGGTCTGCCTGAAGGTTTCAAAGGGGCAGGAAGCGAGCGCCCTTTTCCCGGGTACGGGCAACAATATTGTCCAATCCCTGGCCTATGCCACCGCAACCCGGGGCGCCGACCACCTCAGGGGGGGGATGCAGCTCTGCGGCATCCGTGTGCCCCGCTTGAAAGAAGTCCTGGGAGGAGAAGAGGCCGTCAAGGACCTGGTAAGAAAACCCCGCGCCATTGAGAACAAGGGGATACTCCTGGCGTTTGACAATGATTTTATGGCCATGATCAACACCCTGGAAGTCTGCCAGGTCGTTGCCGGAAGGATGGATGACCGTGTGAACCTTGACCAGTTGGCCGAGCTTGTCACCTTTGCCACCGGGGTCGACATGAGCGGCGATGACCTGATGAAAGTCGGCGAGCGCATCAACAACCTGGAAAAAGCATTCAATATTCGCGAAGGGATGGGCAGAAAGGACGATACCCTGCCCCCGTCATTTCTGGTGGAGAAAGAAACGCCTTACGGCACCGAAGGCCTCAGCCAGGAAAAATTCGACACCATGCTGGACGAGTTCTACCAATTCCGGGGCTGGGACCATGAGGGCATCCCGACGAAAAAAAAGCTTGAAGAACTCGGACTGGGCGATGTTGCGGATCAAATCGGCGCGAGGTGAAAGCTTTTGATTGAACCGCAACAGCGCTCGCCGACCCCGCGGGAGCTTCAACCCAGGCCTTTTCATTTACGGCGTATTGAAAACCTGGTCCTCCGGGCCAGGTCAGGGATAGATGGCTCTGCCATGGCGTTTTGGGTCTGAAATTACAAATTCCAAGCACCAAATTACAAACAAATCTCAAATTCCAATATTCAATGCCCCCCTTCCAGGACGAGATATGGTTTGGATTTTCGAATTTGGGTCATTGGAAATTGTTTGCTATTTGTAATTTCAATCATACAGTGAACTTCCAACAAAGCGAATCCCCTCTGGAGATAACCAA
>JAUYIZ010000317.1 GCA_030688615.1 Desulfobacterales bacterium
TATTAAATTTTGCATAGTTGCCGCCTCCTTTTATTGATTTTAGCAGCATCTTATCACCCGTGTGTGACAGATACGGTCACACTCAAGAAATTTTTTTTATAATATTTTCTAAATCCCGCTTTCATTACATCTGATGCGGCCGGTTACATCAGGGAATAAATATGGCAGGAAGGCCAGATCATCAACGAACAGGATGACGGGTCCATAATATTTGAACCTGAAGTGGCGGGCACCGATGAAATTAAATTCTGGGTGATGAACTGGGGGGCGAAGGCGGAGGTCATGGAACCCGAAATTTTAAGGGATGAAATCCGTGCAGAGGCTGAAGCCATGCTCAAGAAATACAGTCCACGGGTTAAAGAAGAAGAGAAGATCTACCGGGTGTGAGAAAAAGCCGGCGAGGGCGATAATTTTTTGTAAACGGAGGGAAAAGAAATTTTCTGCAGTGCTGGAAAGGTCGAATCATGAGCGCAAACAAGGCACCTTTACTTTCAAAATCCCGCTATCTTTCCGGCAGTGCCATCCTCATACTCGACACGACGTCTGAATAGTCGGGCTCCTCGGTCGCTTCAATTATTAATGAATAGGGTAATTCAATAGTAGCTTAACCACCGGTTCGAATTTTTGGGTTCATTATATTGACACGGGATTGACACGGGCGGCCTTTTGACATATTCAGGTCATCGGCAGGCAATAATTAACGTTCTCATAATTGTCTCTACTTTTTGTCATGCCGGCCCCCGATCCGGCATCCAGAAAAAAGTGGACTCCGGAGCCTGCCCCGGACTTGATCCGGGGTCAAGCCCGGAGTGACGGGATTTTAGGATTAATTATGGGACAGTTGATAACACCATTTGCGGAAAAAATAAAATGTTTTACGGCTGGGTCATCGTTGCCGCCAGTTTTCTGATGAGCGTTATCGGCATGGGCACGCGGTATTCCTTCGGAGTTTTTTTGAAATCCATCCAGATCGAATTCGGCATGACCCGGGGAGCGACATCAGGCATTTTTTCCGTCTACATGCTGCTGTGCTGCGTTTCGTCCATCGCGGGAGGCTGGGTCATAGATAAATACGGACCCAGGAAAATCTGCATATCCTTCGGGGCGTTAACGGCCTTGAGCCTGATCCTGACGGGTCTGGTCCATCGGCCCTGGCAATTGTTGATCACTTACAGCCTGCTGCTGTCGCTGGGCACGGGCGCCATATACCCCGTGGTCAACACAACGGTCTCCAGGTGGTTTGTCGCCCGGAGAGGATATGCGGTGGGCCTCACCTCGTCCGGCGGCGGGGTGGGCGCCATTGTCCTTGCCCCGTTTTCCGCCTATCTGATCACCCTTTTCGACTGGCGCATGGCGTTTCTCATTCTGGGTCTGGTGTCCGGCGGCATTATCCTTGCCGCTGCGCTGCCGTTAAAAAAGGATCCTGCCGAGATGGGGCTTTTCCCGGACGGCGCCGTGCCGGCCGCATCGGCCGGAACATACCCCGCAAACTCCCCGGCGGCTCATGCGTCCGGTCTTTCTCTGTCCCAGGCGGCCGGAACCAGTCAGTTCTGGTTGTTGGGATGCGTCTGGTTCTTTCTGGCCTTGAGCCTGCACATGATTATCGTCCACGTGGTCTCCTATGCCCTTGACCAGGGCATTGAGCCCCTGGATGCGGCCTTCATCCTCAGTTTGATCGGCCTGGCAAATATCTGCGGGCGCCTGGTGATCGGAAAAATGTCGGATTCCCTGGGAAGAAAGCCCCTGGCGGTGACCTGCGCGCTGTTGCAGTTCGGGTCGCTGCTCTGGCTCATGTGGGCGCACTCCCTGTGGGCGCTGTATGCCTTTGCCGTGGCCTTCGGGTTTCTGTGGGGCGGTTTTGCCACCATCACCACCACACTGATCGGGGACACCTTCGGTACGCGGCAGCTGGGCATCATCATGGGGGTGCTGACTTCCTTGTGGGCCCTGGGGGCGGCGGCGGGCCCGGCCGTGGGGGGATACCTGTTTGACCTGCAGGGCAATTATTTTGCGGCCTTTGCCGCCGGGGCCGCGGGGTTGCTTGCGGCAGCAGCTTTTACCGCGCTGGTCCGGCGGCTGCCGGATGCCGGCCACGGTTAACCTGCCTGAGTGGTGCTGGAGCAAGGCATTTCAGCCCGACGGCGTAGTATGCTACTCCGAGGGCTGAACAACGCAGCTCCTGTGCCACTCCGATTAAAAAAACAATATCTTGATGCCCAGCACCAGCACCACCGCGAAAAAGAAAATCCGTACTTTTTTATCGCCTTTCTTCAAATAAAAGCGGGACCCGAACCACCCGCCCAGTGTGTTGGCAAGAAATAATGCGGCCGCCAGGGGATAATGAACATATCCACCCATAATAAACAACCCGGCCGCCAGAATGTTGCCTGCCAGCAGGGGCAGTCTCCGGTTCCCTGCGGATTCAAGAATGGTTTGACCATATACAATAATCAGCAGATAGGTCATGATCAGGCCCCCGCCCCCGCCGATGATGGTTGCAAACGTGCCGGATAATATTGCCACGGGGGGGCCGATGATGTGCCGGTAGGTAAAAAGTTTCCCCTTGATGCCTTTAATCATGTCGGAGTGTTCAAAAATCAAGACCGCCCCCATCGCGATGATGGTAAATCCGATCACCCTTTTCAGGATCAGTTCGTTGATACTGTCCACAATCAGATAGCCGATCAGCGCGCCGGTCAAGGCAAAAACAACCAGGGATGCGCTGAATTTATAATCGATCTTGTTCCACCTGTGAAACTGTACCAGCCCGGAGGTGATCGTACCGATGGTTGACAGGCGCCGCGTGCCCAGGGCAATGGGAACCGGCAGACCGAATGAAAGCATTACCGGCAGGACCACCAGCCCGCCGCCTCCGGCCAGGGAACCGACCCATGAGGCTGAAAAGGACACCGCGCACATGATGATGACAGCGTAAGGCTCGACCATGAACGTTTCCTTTAGTATTTGATGAACAGCCAATAGATCAGCCCGTTCTTTTCAGGCCTGAAAAAATTTTTTCCGGGGTTATGGGAAGGTCTTTGATCCGGACCCCGATGGCATCGAAAACGGCATTGGCGATGGCAGGCGCCACAGGGACCACGGGAGGTTCTCCGATGCCCTTGGCCCCAAAAGGCCCGAACTTGCATGGCAGTTCAATGATCTTATAGGTGATCTCAGGCGCCAGGGTCATGGTGGGCATTTTGTAATCCATGAAGCTGTCGGTGAGGGTGTTTCCCTGCTGAACCTTTACCTCTTCAGACAGGGCGTAACCCAGTCCGAAAACCACCCCCCCCTCAATCTGCTTCTTAACGTTATCCGGGTTGATGGCCAGGCCGACTTCATGGGCGGCAAAATATTTCAGGATCTTGACGAGTCCTGTTTCCGGATCGATTTCCACCTGAGCGACATGGGTGGAGAAAGTGGCCATATCCACTTGCCCCCGGTAGCTTTTCATTTGCGCAAGGAACGCTTCCCTTTCTTTACGGCCGACACCTATAATCGGACCCTGGGGGGAGCTGAGGGATGAAGCGGCCAGTTCTCTCAGGCCGATGGATCTTTCAGGCGCTTCTTTGATGAATACTTTTCCGTCCCGGATATCCAGGATGTCTTGGCCGGCATCCAACCGGTCGGATGCCAGCTCCAGCAGCTGCTGCCGGGCGTCCTCGGCAGCCAGCTTCACGGAAATTCCCACCCGATAGGTGGTCTGACTTCCCCCGGTTCCTTTCTCATCAGGGGAAAATGCCGTGTCCGCGCCAATGACCGAGACCGAATCATAGGGAACGGAAAGGACTTCGGAGACGATTTGGGCAAAAGCGCTGTATTGTCCTCCTCCCTGGTCCGTGGCCCCGGTAATGACCTGAACGGACCCATCCTCGTTGATTTTCACCCAGGCGCTGGAAGCTTGACCGCCGGGCCGTACCGGACTGGTGCTCCACAATCCGCAGGCCACGCCCCAGCCTTTATTTTTTTCTTTCCGGCCCTTTTCTTTGTCAAGATACTCCCGGGCGGCCAGGAGGGTGGGTTTTAAACCTTCCGGGTGCAGAATGCCTTTTCCTCCGGCAAGATGGTCCTGGTCCTGGACAATATTTTTAAGCCGGAATGCCAGCGGGTCCAGCCCCAGCTTGCGGCTCAGGGCATCCATATGGGACTCGATGGCAAAAGCCGGCGGCGGGCCGCTGGGCGCTCTCACATGGCCTTTGGGAGGATTATTGGTATAAACCAGAACAGCCTCGAGGTCGATATTGGGGATGCGGTAGACCCCCATGAGTTTTAAGGCATTTCCTTCGGCTCGGCCTGAATTGTCATAGTAGGCCCCGGAGTCCAGCACGATTTTCCCCTTGACGGCCCACAGCGTTCCGTCCTTTTTAGCCCCCAGCGTCAGCTCCATTGTGGTTGACGCTTTTTGGGGGATACAGGAAAACTCCTCTTCCCGGGTTAACACCAGTTTCACCGGGCAGCCGGATTTCATGGCGAGCAGAACACTGATCGGTTCCACCGTCGCGGTCCCTTTCCCGCCGAAATCTCCGCCTACCGTGGAAGCGATGACACGCAATCTGGATATGGGAATGTTGAGAAACTTGCTGGTATGCTCCCGGACGGCAAAGGGCGCCTTGGTGCTGCACCACAAGGTTGCGTTTCCCGCGTCGTCAACACGAGCCACGGCCGCATGGGGTTCCATATAGCCCGGATGGGCAATCTGGGTATGGTAGCTGTCCTGATGAATGACGTCGCATTCGCCCATGGCCTTTTCAAAATTGCCCTCCACAACGCGGGCCCGGTCAATGATGTTTGCCCCGGCCTTGCGCGTGGGAGGGCGCGGTTCAAAGGTTTCGTTATCCTCGTGAACCCGCACGCTGTCGGGTTTCAGCGCTTCAAACGAATCGAAAACCGCCGGCAGTTCTTCATAGTCCACCCGGATTAACTCCAGCGCGTCCAGAGCGGTCTGCTCATCCACCGCCGCCACTGCCGCGACGGGCTCTCCCTTATATTTGACCTCATTGAAAGCGAAAAGGGGCCGATCCTGAACGCCGCGTCCCACCCGTGCGCAGGTGGTGTCTTTGGCGGTCACCACGGCCTTAACCCCCGGCAGGCGTTCGGCGCCGGACGTATCTATGGATCGAATGCGTGCGTGACTCAGCGGGCTGTGAAGGATTTTGGCCCAGAGCATGTGGTCAAGTCGCAGGTCTGCGGCATAAGCGGCCCGTCCGGTTATTTTTTCATTATCCTGAGTATGGGGAAAACTTTTGCCCAGATAGGTGTAGGCGGACATGGTTGGGTCTCCTGATTCATCTGTTTTTTACATTTGCCCCATTATACCCTCGGCCTGCAAACGAATCAAGTATAATGAAATCCAACCGGAAATATTTGAGCCGCAACAGCGGACGCATGCCCTGCAGCTTGCGGCAGAATTCTTCCACGCGTTCCGCAGCGGGTAGTTCTTGACATCTGCCGCATGGTGCCGATATATATCCAACGATGTTTTGACTTCTGTTGAAGAAATGTGGGTTCCATGAGAAAGGGGATTTATGCGGAAATTTTTCTACCCGAAAAGCATTGCTGTGGCGGGATTGTCATCCAATCCGGCCAAAGTCGCCAATACGATTCTTGCCAATCTGAAGGAAATGGAATATCCGGGAAAGATTTTTGCCATCGGAAAAAACCGGGGAGAAATTTTCGGCATCCCCATCCATACCTCTTTGGAAGAAATCAAGGAAAAAATTGACCTGCTGGTGCTGATGGTCCCGGCCGAGACCGTTCCGGACATGTTAACGGCGGCCGGCCGGGCTGGAATTGACCGGGTGGTCATCCATTCGGCCGGGTTCAACGAGCTGGGGGGAGAGGGCAGCCGGTTGGCCCGGAAAATTAAGCAGATCGCCGATACCTATGGCATCCGCTTTATCGGGCCCAACTGTCAGGGCATTATTTGTCCGGAGAGTAAAACCTGTTTGCCCTTTGGTTTTTTAAACAGGGACCAGGTCCGCAAGGGCGGGGTCGCCATCGTTGCCCAGAGCGGGTCCGTGGCCTGGCTGGGGACCAGCCAGCTTTCTTACGAGTCCGTGGGCGTCAGCAAAGTGATCAGTATCGGCAACAAGCTGAATGTGGATGAATTGGCGCTGTTGGAATATTTGCTGGAAGATCCTGAAACCTCGATCATCGTCCTTTATCTGGAAAGCTTTACGGACGGCAGAAAATTATGTGAAATGGCGCGAACTTCCCGGAAACCGATTATCGTGTTCAAATCCAATACCAGCGGCAAGCCTTCCGCGCTGGCCATGTCCCACACCGCCGCG
>JAUYIZ010000121.1 GCA_030688615.1 Desulfobacterales bacterium
CAACTGCCTCGGCGGTCGCCTTATTATCACCGGTCAACATCACAATCCGGATACCTTCAGCGTGCAGCTGTCTGATCGCCTCGGGCGTGCTCTTTTTGATCGGGTCGGCAACCGCCAGTAAACCGCCGATTTTTCCGTCAACCGCCACATACATGACCGTCTGTGCTTCGGACTGCATGGATAAGGCCTGTTCCGCAAAAGAACCGGCATCCACTTTAAATTCTTCCAGCAATTTGGCGTTTCCGAGCAACACGGCTTGGCCATCAACCTCTCCGGAAACACCCTTGCCGGTGTGCGAGGCAAAATTTTTGGCATCGGCCAGGTGCAGGCCCTGATCGATGGCGCCTTCGACAATGGCTGCTGCCAGGGGGTGTTCGCTGCCTTTCTCCAGCGAAGCTGCCAGCAATAGCAGTCTATTTTTATCAATACCCGGCGCAGCGACGACCGCTATCAATTTCGGTTTGCCCTCGGTCAGGGTCCCGGTCTTATCAACCAACAGGGTTTTGACTTTGCGTAAGGTTTCGATGGCCTCGGCATTCTTAAACAGGACACCCACGGTCGCCCCTTTGCCGGTTGCCACCATGATCGACATGGGAGTTGCCAGGCCAAGGGCGCATGGGCAGGCGATGATCAGCACCGAAACGGCAGCAATCAGAGCGTGAGCCAATCTGGGGTCGGGACCCAAAAAGTACCAGACGCCAAACGCGATCAAAGCGATGGCAATCACCACCGGCACAAAATAACCGGCCACAAGATCGGCAAGTTTCTGGATTGGCGCCCGGCTGCGCTGGGCCTCGGCCACCATTTTGACAATTTGCGACAGCAGGGTTTCGGCGCCGACCTTCTGGGCCTCCATGACTAATGAACCGGTACCGTTGACCGTGGCGCCGATGAGTTTGTCCCCGGCCTGCTTCTGAACCGGAATCGGCTCGCCGGAAATCATTGATTCATCAACGCTGCTTGTCCCTTCCAGAACAACGCCGTCCACGGGCACCTTTTCCCCCGGCCGGACTCTCAGGCGGTCGCCTTTTGTTACCTGCTCCAGGGGAATATCGTTTTCATTTCCGTCCGCGTCAATTTTGCGGGCGGTCTTGGGTGCCAGTCCCAACAGCGCCTTTATGGCCGCACCGGTCTGGCTTCGGGCCCGCAGCTCCAACACCTGACCCAGCAAAATCAAGGCGACGATAACGCCGGCCGCCTCGAAATACACGCCCACCGTGCCTTCGGCAGACCGCATTGTTTCCGGAAAAAGTTGGGGAAACAACACACCAAACAGACTGTAAATGTAGGCCACCGAGACACCCAGACCGATGAGGGTGAACATGTTCAGGCTCCTGTTGATTACGGACTGGACCGCCCTGACGTAAAAAGGCCACCCGGCCCAGAGGACTACGGGAGTGGCAAGAATAACTTCCAGCCATTCATAGGTCTTGGCGGTAGCCAGGGTGGTAAGAATGTAACCCCCGGGGATGAGATCGCGCATGGCGATGATCACCAGCGGAATCGTCAGGATCGCTCCCACGATGAACCGCTTGCGCATGTCCTCATATTCCGGATTTTTTTCTTCTTCCGTCAGCGATACGGTCATCGGTTCCAGCGCCATGCCGCATTTCGGGCAACTGCCGGGACCCGGCTGCTCGACTTCAGGATGCATCGGGCAGGTAAACAGACGGTCGCCTGCCTGCGCTTGCGGCGGTGCTGTCGGCTCTGTTTCTTTCTTGCCGCTGAATGCGTCCGGGTCGGATGTGAACTTCGCCAGGCAATGCTCGCTGCAGAAATAGTAAAGCGTGCCTTCATGTTTATGGTGGATGAATTCATCTTCCTTGTCTGCAGTCATACCGCAGACCGGATCGATAAAAACCTGATTTTCAGTGGCAGCTTCTTTCATCGTGAACACCTCTTTTTTAGTTTTGTCATTTATACGAATGTTACATAGTGATAATGCAAAGAAAGTGCCAGCTACATATGAAATTAATTTAACCGACTTAAATTAAACGATAATATCAAAATACACGGGAACAATTAACTTTTGCTTGCTCGAGGATAATGATTAACCTGTTTAGTAATTATCCACTCGGAAAGTAACAAGCTGTATACTTTTTATCCTTTTATATTAGGCCTGGTATTCCTTCGAACCTATGCCTGAATAATTATTACCCGTTTAATATACTCATCCAATTAACCGCAGAGGTCTTTGGCAGACCAAATAAACGAAAATTACCTTTGATTACTTATAGTTAAATTTAAATGTTATAAAGTGGCATAATCTTTGCCTATGTATTAAAGTTTGGACACAGAAGGTTTCAGGTTCGAGGCTATAAATGCAACGCTACATTTATTATGTTGTAAAATGGTGTTCTCCAATTTTTTTTTATACGAGGAGGTGATAGCCATGAAGCGGTTTATGATTCCCAGGGTTGCCCACTGTGGCAGTGGCCACCAGCTCCGGTTTTGGGCAAGACATTAAACTGCCCGCTTGAGTGTCGCAAACATACTTCGGGTTTTCTGGTCCCAGGCAGAGTCCACGCCCGCCGCGCTGCCACTAACGCAAACCGAGAGGAGGCCCACATCGTGTGTCATTTGATATTATTTTTACCTGTTTTCGCTTTGCCTGTCTTTTGGTTTTTTCCTTTTCAAACCGCTATGTCTATCTATCTAATTATACTTGGAGTTTATTTGATCCTGTATTTTAAAATTTTCAAAGCGATGCGCCTGAAACCCCGATTGGGAATGGAGGGCATGCTGGGCAAAACCGGAGTAGTTATCAAGGACATCAACCCCGAAGGTAAGATCAGATATGGCAGTGAAATCTGGGACGCAATTTCGGAGAAGGGAAAATTATCAGAAGGAACTAAAGTTATTATTTGCGGTTTTTTGGGGATGAAATTGTTGCTGAAAAAACGTCCCGGTGAAAACCAATGAATGCATATGACCTTGGTGAAAGCAATGATAACTTTTGTTTACGTCAGCTAAAGAATATGAAAATAAGGCTTAAAACAATTATTCTTTTCCTCTTTTGGGCGGCAGCCTTTTATCCTGTTTATCCGGACTTGGTCTCGACCTGGCTCAATCATTCCGATAACTCCCATGGGATTTTGGTCCCTTTGATAACTGCCTATCTCATATGGCAAAAACGAGAGCAGCTTCTTAAAACTTCAACTTCAAACTCAAAATGGGGAGCGCTTGTTTTTTTTATCAGCATTTTTTTCTATTTTGTAAGCTTTATTGGTGCAATTGCTGTTGTCTCAAGAGCAATGATTGTTTTCAGTTTAATTGGTCTTGTGTGGTTTAATTTTGGGGGGGCTGTCTTTTCGATAATTCAATTTCCCCTCCTTTATCTCTTATTTATGGTGCCTGTTCCCGATACTATTTTGGGTATATTGGCTTTGCCGCTTCAAATTTTTGCCACAAAGCTATCTGCATTTTTAATTCAGCTTACAACAATTCCGGTATATCGTGAAGGAAATATGCTTTATTTTGTCCAGACGCAACTTGAAGTAACAGAAGCATGTTCAGGACTCCGATCCATGATGGCTTTTATTATGCTGGGTATTCTTTTTGCTTATATAATGAAAAACTGGCCCGGACGATTAATCATCGTTTTTTCGGCTATCCCCCTTGCTATTTTTGCTAATCTCGTACGGGTAACGGGTACAGGCATTTTGGCTCATTTTTATGGCGGTAAAGTCGCACAAGGTTTTTTGCATGATTTTTCCGGGTTAGCGGTGTTTGCTTTTGGATTTGGGCTTCTTTTTCTGGAGTATCTGCTGTTAAACAGATTCGGCCCAAAATTGGATCGATCAAATCAATCAGTCAATCCAGAGTAACCAGACAGACCAGATGAATCCAGACAGCTCAAACAAATATTTTTTAGTTTCCTTTATTGCCCTTTTGTGCACCACGGTATTGATCACCGCCATAAATTTCCGAGGAAATCCGGTGGTCATAGAAACCAAGCTTGAAAAACTTCCAATGGAAATATCAGGTTTTAAGGGCACAGAAGACTTTTTCGCAAAGGCTGTTTATGAGGAACTCAAGGCAGACAAACATGTGTACCGTCATTATCGTTCAGAGGACGGGAAACAGGTGGACCTTTATCTCGGATATTATGGAACTGCAAAAGGTGGCCGTACACCCCACAACCCTTATGCCTGTCTGCCTGGTCAAGGATGGGCAATTATAGAAGCACATACGATTAAAGTGGATGTGGATTATTATCCGGCTGGACGTAATATTAATTATATCTTGTCTAAAAACGGCAAATCTTATGAAGTTAAACTCCATTGGTATCAATCTGATAAAGACAAGATTCTTGCCACAGGTATACAACAGAATATACAGAGGTTCATTAGCAGGATGTTGTATAATAGAAATGATGGCGCTTTTGTTCAGGTGTCAGCGTTTACAGATCAAGGACATATTGAGGAGGCCAAAAAACGAACCAAATTTTTTGCTGAAAAGATCCTTGCCCTCCTCCCGCGCTATTGGCCGGTTGAAAAATAAAATGACCGAGTGATAATCCAAACAAACCGTACCATCGAGGAAGTTCTTCGGAGTATTCAACAATGAAACGGAATTTCAAAATTAACCACTTCATGTTATTCTTCCCTGCGGTGCTGCTCTTGCTGAGCAGCGCCGCATACAGCCAGGACAGCGAGACCAACCCGGTTCTTTTCCCCATCAGCCTGTTTCGAAAATACATCTCGCCGGTGGACGGGGCCCGTTGCGACATGTACCCGACCTGTTCGAAATATTCAATGGAAGTCATTAATAAACATGGTGTTGCCGTAGGTCTGATGATGAGCGCCGACCGTTTGATGCGTTGCGGCCGGGATGAAACAAGGCTTTCCCCCAAAGTCTGGGTGAGCAACGAAAATCGGGTTTACGATCCGGTCAGCAATAATGACTTCTGGTGGGCTAAAAAATGACGGCTTGGAAGGAAATCACATGAACAACAGCATACAAATGGGGCGCTACATCCTTTTTCTGGCCATTTTGGCACTTCCATTCTTTTTTGCACCGGTTTCTGAAAGCGCTGCTTTAACCATCGATGCCGACCGGCAGTTTCAATTTGCCGAATCCTATTTTTCAAAAGGCGAATATTTCCTTGCCATCGGCGAATATAAACGGTTTATTTATTTTTTCCCGCAAGACCAGCGGATCGAAAAAGCCAGGTTTCAGATCGGCATGTCCTTTTTCCAGTCCGAGCGGTTTCAAGATGCCATCGCTTCTTTTAAAAATCTGCTCGACATCCATCAAAACACGGACCTGTCACTCAAATCCCATTTTATGATCAGCCAGTGCTACCTCGAGTTGAAAGACCACGGGCGGGCGCTGGCAACCCTCTTTAACCTGATCCGGATGACCGGGGAAGTAAATACTCAGGATGAGGCATATTACAAGATCGGCTGGATCTATCTTGAAGTTGCCGCTTGGGAAAAGGCCGACCTCTATTTTGGGAAAATCAGCCCGGCAAACCAGCGCAACTATCAATTAAAAAGGTTGTCGGACGCGCTCAGCAAAAAAAATCTGATTCCCAAAAAAGACCCCCGCCTGGCCGGATTTCTGTCCATCATACCCGGCGCGGGATATTTTTACCTTGAAAGATATCAGGACGCCCTCATCGCTTTTCTGCTCAATACCGGTTTCGGGTTTGCCGCCTATGAATCCTTTAATGATGATAATTACGGACTCGGCGGGCTCTTCACCTTTGTGGGGATGGGGTTCTATTCCGGAAATATTTACGGCGCGATTTCCAGCGCGCACAAATACAACCGGAACCAGAACGAGCAATTCATTAAAAAATTAAAAGACAATGTGCGTATCGATATCTCGGCAGAACCCCGCACCCGGGGGATTCGTCTGTCTTTTAACTATACCTTTTGAGGAGATTGCTGCAGGGAGCTTCAAAGCTGTTTACTTATTTCCCGGCTATTGGCCCCATCCCGTGGATAAAGGCGATATGTTTTAATATATAAACAAATAATGGCAGTTATTACTTGTGGTTATATTTATATTCCATAATGTGGCATGATGCTTGCTTTACCCAACATGATATATCGGGTTATTCTTAAAATAACGGAACCGTTCAGCGAACCGGAAAATAATATCGATGGATAAAATCCCTGCATATGGTCACTGGCAACTGGTCTTGATCGCCTCGCTGGTGGTTTTGTTTTTTACATTAAGTTCCTTTAAACCCCGCACCCGGCGTGACTGGCGCACATTCGGCGCATTTGCGGCATTTGTTGTTGCCCTTTTTAGCGAGATGTATGGTTTTCCCCTGACCATTTACCTGCTGTCCGGCTGGCTAACCAGACGTTTTCCGGATATTGAATGGTTCTCACACGACGCCAGCCATCTTTTTCAAACCTTGTTGGGATGGAAGAGTGACGCTCACTTTGGCCCGCTGCATTTTGTCAGCTATATAATGATTACCGGGGGGCTTATCCTGCTGGCCGTCTCCTGGAAAGTGCTTTACCGGGCCCAGCGAAATGCGCAAATCGCCCACACCGGCCCCTATGGGAGGATCAGACATCCACAGTACACGGCATTTATGGTGATTATGGTCGGATTTATGATTCAGTGGCCGACAATACCGACCCTGATAATGTTTCCCTTCCTGGTTATGATGTATGTACGCCTGGCACGCAGAGAGGAACGACAATCGCTGGCAGCTTTCGGCGAACAGTATGTCCGCTATGCAGCCAACACGTCACGATTTTTCCCCAGGATTTGGGGAGCAAATCCGTCTGTGGAGTCGCGGTAATTTAAGGAACCGGATAGGTAGGCCACTGGCAGTGATTAAAAAGGAAACAAAGGAGATTTTGCATGCACCCTGTTTTAATACAAATCGGTCCACTGGTCCTTCGATGGTATGGCGTCATGATCGCCACGGCTTGTCTGACCGGTCTGTGGCTGGCCAGGAAAGAGGCGGAAAGAAAAGGGATCGGCAGAGAAAAAATTGATGATTTTTTTCTTTATCTCATGATTGGCGCCATCATCGGCGCGCGAATTTATTACGTGGCGTTTGGGGACCTGGCCCAGTTTTGGAATCATCCGCTTTCTGTATTCGCGATATGGCAGGGCGGGCTTGCAATCCACGGCGGCATTTTAGGCGGCCTTCTGGTAGCTGTCTGGTATACCCGAAGGCATAAGATTTCCTTTGGAAAATTTGCCGACACCTTTGCCCCGTCTCTTATTTTGGGCCAGGCCATCGGCAGGATCGGATGTTTTTTTAACGGGGACGCCCATGGATATCCCACCAGCCTGCCGTGGGGACTGGTTTACGCTCCCGAAAGCCCCGCCGGACAGATGTTCCCGGGGCAAGCGCTTCACCCCACGCAGCTTTATGAAATGATTCTCAACCTGATCATTTTCGGCATTTTATGGAAAGCGAGAAAGAAGATGAAAACCCGCGGAAATCTCTTCATTCTTTACGTGATTCTGTATTCCGCCGCCCGGATCTTCGTCGAATATTTCCGGGCCGATAAACTGACCTATTTCGGGAATGTTTCGGCGGCACAATCCATCGGATTCATCGGGATTGTTTTGGGGCTTATATTGATGTGGGCCCTGCGTAAAAAATCTTATGAACCGGCAAAATCCAGACGGCTTTGAAAACCAAGCAGTTGCCATTCATGGCAGGGCGAAATAATTTTGGCAATTTAAATTCAGGAGGAAATCCAGATGAAATCAATCCTTACGGTATTTTTCACTTTATGGCAAAAGATCAAACAGAACCATTTTTTTGCCATGGTACTTTGCTGTGCGATTCCCTTGATCGGGATTTTAGCGTTATCCTCTCTGGGCGTACTCGGATCATGGGGTTATGCGCTGCTTCTTATTTGTCCGCTGGGTCATATCCTGATGATGCGCGGAATGCATTCCAAGTGCCAGGATACGAAAATGCCTGAAAAGGCCAAGGAACTTGAATAACCAGAAAAGGACCCCATATGTCATGCTTAATATGGCTTTGCTTCAATCCATTGTACAATATCGGAAAAAAGCGGACGTATCTCTCTGATCTTCCATCCGGAGCAGCGAATATTATCCAGGGTTCTTCGGTTGATGTGGGCTCCCATTTTCCGGACAACCAGCAGGTTCAGTCCGTCGAACAGACAACCCGGCAATTGGTTTTTCGGGCGCATGTGCTCTAAAAGTATCAGCCGACCGTCAGGTTTACACACCCGCCGCAATTCTTGAGAAATTATATATCTAAACCTTCCTTGGTTTTCAAAGCAAAATCTATCCTGCAGTGTACCCTTGCAAGTTGAGCTTTCCTGCCTTTTGGCGCAAAGGTCGATGTGTATAAATATTAAACGCATTTATATAGTCCAGGGAAAAAGTGTTTACAAATTATACGCCCGGGTTTAATCTGTCAGAAAAGGGTTGATCAACTATCAAGCAGACCTGATAAAAAGGAGAAAGCATGGCAAACAAATCCCAAGGCGGCCTGCGTATGGGCATGCAAACATCGCCCTGGATAATCCTGGGATCGACGGCCATTTTGCTGATCGTAGTAATGGTGCTGGCATATCAGAACACCAACCGGGAGCGGCGCTATATGACGCAGCTTTTAAGTGCCAAGGGGGCTGCGCTGATTCGGGCCGTGGAAGCCGGGGCTCGAACAGGAATGATGGGCATGATGTGGGGTAGTCAGCAGATCCAGCGATTACTTGAAGAAACCGCCCGTCTGCCGGATGTTGTCTATATGGCAGTGATCGACAGACAAGGCCAAACGGTCGCCCACAGTGATTTCACCAAGATTAATACGCTTTTCGATCCGGACCGGAATGTGACCCATCTCGGGCCAAATGAACATGAAAATTGGGAGCTGGTCACCCTCGATAATCAGCGGCGGGTGTTTGAGGTTCATCGTCATTTTCGTCCGCTAAATCCCGACGGAAAGAATACCTTGGATCATAACCAGTCCATGATAGATCAGAATAGTTCGAAACCAGAACCGTCCAATGACTGGCTCTCACCACAAAATCGGCAACAACTGCTGATCATCGTCGGACTGGATGTTACTCCGTTTCAAGAGGCGGTCCGCAACGATATTCAAACGACGATCCTATTGTCTGTCGTCATGCTTCTTCTGGGATTCGGCGGATTTGTATCCTTGTTCTGGATGCACAACTACCGTGCCGCCAGGCGGTCTCTGCAGGATACGAGCGCTTTTGCCAATGAAGTGGTCAGTCATCTGCCGGTAGGCCTGATTGCCACGGACCGTTTAAAACGGATAACCTTTTTCAATGCCGCCGCCGAAAAAATTACAGGTTTGAAAAGGGCCACCGTACAAAACCAAAAACCGGACAAGTTTTTACCCGAAGGGTTGTCTGATGTTCAAAAAAGTCTTGACCAGGGGGCAACCATTACCGAACAGGAGATGGAATGTACCTTTGCCGGAGACAGGACCGTGCCGGTCAGCGTGAGCGGCGCCTCGATTACTAACGACCTGGGGGATTTCATCGGGCAAATTCTGATTTTAAGAAATTTGGAAGAAATTCGCAGGTTACAGGCCGAAATCCGTCGCCAGGAAAAACTGGCCGCCCTGGGTGGGCTGGCCGCCGGCGTTGCCCATGAAATCCGCAACCCGTTAAGCTCAATAAAGGGGATGGCCTCTTTTTTCGCCGGCCAGTTCGCCGAGGGCAGCGAAGCCCGGGAGGCCGCCAAGGTCATGGTACAGGAAGTGGATCGTTTAAACCGGGTGATCACCGAGCTGTTGGAATTTGCACGACCCTCTGATTTGAAAATGCAATTGACCCGGCTCCCATCGCTGCTTTCCCGTTCGATCCGGTTAATCCAGCAGGATGCAGCCAAAAATTCTGTTGAGATCAAACTGCAGGCTGAAGATAACATTGATCCGGCCTGGATCGACCCGGACCGGCTGGCCCAGTGCCTGCTTAACCTTTATCTGAATGCCATCCAAGCCATGGAGAATGGCGGCATTTTAACTGTGCAGTGTGCGGCTGACACTGCCGAAACTGTTCGCATCATCGTAAGTGACACCGGCCGGGGAATTGCTTCTGATCACCTCAATCAGATCTTCGATCCCTATTTTACCACCAAGAAAAAGGGGACCGGTTTGGGGTTGGCTATCGTATATAAAATCATCGAAGCCCACCAGGGACACATAGATGTTAAGAGCACACCCGGGCAAGGGGCCTCCTTTACAATAACGATCCCTTGCCGGCCCAGTGACCCGCAGAGAGGAAATCATGACATTGCATAAAAAAACAAAAATATTGATAGTGGATGATGACGCCGGCCATTTAACGGCGTTAAAGACGATCACCCGGAGTTGGGGATATGTCGTTGAAACTGCCGATGACGGCATGGCGGCTGTTGAAATGGTCAAATCTGGGCCGCTGGATCTCATTCTGATGGACGTGCGCATGACACATATGAGCGGCATTGAAGCCCTGGAGCAAATCAAAGCCTACAACCCGACGATTCCCGTAATTATCATGACCGCCTATTCATCCGTTGAGTCGGCGGTGGATGCCTTAAAGTCAGGCGCCTACGATTATCTGATCAAGCCCCTGGATTTTGAAGTCCTGAAACTGACGATCGAACGGGCAAGCGAGCACGCCGGCCTCAAAGAGGAAAACAGGGCCTTAAGGGAACATCTGCGGGCGGATTATGATCTGGCCAATATCATCGGCAGGAGTCCGTCCATGAAAAAACTGCTGGAAATGATGTCCATGATTGCACCCTCCGAGGTCACGGTGTTGATCACCGGCGAAAGCGGGACCGGCAAAGAATTGGTCGCCCGTTCGCTGCACTACAACAGTCCTCGCAAAGAAAAGCCCCTGGTGGTCGTCAATTGCGCAGCCATTACCGAGAGTCTGCTTGAGTCGGAACTTTTCGGGCACGAAAAAGGAGCCTTTACAGGTGCTGACAGGCGCCGTGAGGGTAGATTCATGCAGGCCGATCACAGCACGATCTTTTTGGATGAGATTGGTGAAACATCTTCCGCCATGCAGGCCAAGATGCTGCGGGTTCTTCAGGAAAAGGAGATTCAGCGGGTAGGTGGTGAGGAGACGATTAAGGTGGACGTGCGTATCGTGGCCGCAACCAACCGCGATTTGCAGGCCGATGTGGCTGCAGGGCGTTTTCGTGAAGATCTTTTCTACCGTTTAAATGTCATGCCCCTAAAGGTGCCGCCACTGAGAGAGCGGCAGGAAGATATCCCTCTTCTGTCCCGGCACTTTCTGGACAAATTTGCCGCAAAGAATCGCAAGACGGTTAAAGGTTTTGTACCCTTAGCCATGGACATGCTGCTCAACTTTGACTGGCCCGGCAATGTAAGAGAACTGGAAAACGCTATCGAGCGTGCGGTTGTTCTGCTGGGCGGCGAGTATATTACCGAAAAGCAGCTTCCGCTGAACATAACAGAAAAATATTCCGGCCTTGAGACGGCGCTGACTGCCGCGGCACCCATAACGGACGGCACGCGCTCACTGGAGAACATTGAAAAAGAAGCCATCCTGAATACCCTGAATGCCAGTAATGGAAATAAAGCCGAAGCCGCCCGCCGGTTGGGTATCACCCGCAAGACCCTTCACAGCAAATTGAAAACCTATAAATTCGAGAAAGAATAGTTCCTTTTCAGGTAAAATATAATCCGATTTAATCAGCGGGCCTTTCCAATTACGATCATTTAGATTCTTTTTTACACGCCTCCGGGTGAAGCTGATGATTGAGACCCTTTCCTTTAAACGCTATCAAGTCTTAATAAGCCACAAGTATTCAAGATGTTACATGTTATATTCGGACATCACATGTTTCTTTGGCACACTCCTTGCTCTTCTGTTTGGACAGCAGCTTTTTTTTGAGGCATTAATCGTTCAAGAAACCTGAAAAGCGCGTTCAAGGTTAAAAAGGATAACTAAAATGAACCGAAGAGCTTCAATACTCCTTAGCCTGGGAATTTCCGGCGTCCTGATTGCGGCCGGCGTATGGCTTATTTGCGCGCATAATAGATGGGTCTGGCCTGAAAAAGGTCGGTGGTGGGCCATGGGGGTACATAGTATGATGGGAGAAGGCGGCATGGGCTTCGTCATGATTGTATTTTGGATCGTTCTGGTCGCGGCTTTTGTTCTGTTAATCTCCGGCGTGGTGAACGGAATCCGGGGGCCTAAACCAAAGGAAGAATAAAATTATACCCACAAACCGGTCCGGGGTTGACTTCAGCCGGAGGATTGGCTGAGAATTGGATAATTTCAACTAACCCCCATGCCCGGGTCGGGCAC
>JAUYIZ010000138.1 GCA_030688615.1 Desulfobacterales bacterium
TGAGCAGGGTTCCAACAGCCACGGGATTTTGGGATCACCTTTTCACCTGGATGCCGCTTTTCATGCCGCCTGTGTATGGGGCCAACGCTATGAGCAGGTGGTCGCGTTCCCGGTGGGGTTTGACCATCGAACCATTTATGAACCGACCCGGCCCGGAGAAATATATTTCAGCCGGGTTATTGCCGTGGAAACAAGTAGGGACCTGTTGATTTTCGACATCTGGATATACAATCAGCAAGGGAATCTTTGCGAAAGTGTCGGCCGGGTGCATATGAAAGATGTCAGTGCCGGACGGATGAAACCGCCCCGGTGGATAACAGAATTTTAAGAATACAGAATAAAAAAAGCGGCCTTTCCTTCTTTTCTGAATGCTGAATACTTTGGGATTTTATGAAACTATTTATCCTGATCTTCGCGGGCGCCTATGCCCTGGCTTCCATCAATTTTTCGATCCTTCTATTTAAAGCCCTGGGGAAAAATGACCCTCGCAATGAATTCAGCGGGAATCCCGGCGCTTTCAATGTGTATCGGATCCTGGGCCTTTATTGGGCCCTGCCCGTGTTGTTGCTGGACGTGTGCCGGGCAATGGGGGTGGCGCTGATCAGCACCCACTTTCTGGCAGCAGGATGGATCCCGTGGGTGGGGTTTGGACTAATCCTGGGAAACCGGTTCCCCTGTTTTCATCGCTTTCAGGGAGGAAAGGGGGTCGCCAACTATCTGGGTTTTTCGATGGTTCTTGCACCCCTGTCAGCCGCCGCCTCGGTCCTGGCCTGGATCATCACCTATATGATTTTCCGGATTGCGTTTGTCGGGTCTTTTGTGATGGTCTTTATCCTGGGGACGGGAACCTTACTTTTCTATGATTTTCATCCTCTGGCCGCTACCGGTGTCATCGCGTCCGTGGCATTGATTTTTTACAGTCATAAGGCCAATATTAAAAACCTGCGCCAATCAGCTTTTCCATGGTAACCCGGGTTAACCATCTCAGAAAAATTTTGGTATATTTCTCTCCGGCAAGATACATCCCCGCCAGGTAAACCAGATGGGATAGTCCATACAGCACCGGGCCTCCGATAACAATCAACAGGGGTTCATTCAGATAAATCGAGAGGGTTCCCAGCGCGGAAATTGCGGGCCAGCAAATTACGAAACTAAAACCGATGGCCAGCACGCCGGTGATAATACGAACCGTCGGTTTCTGTTTAAAGGGGCTCAAATCAGCTTTGTCTTCTATGGCCGAGCGCACATAATTGGTGGCGGCAATTCGTGCAATCAGCTTCATCGATTCCATCCATTCGCTCGCTCGCTGTTGCGTTTCAGGCATCGCTGGACAAGTTCCCTGAGATCGGTTACCGTTTCCTTATTAAATTCGATGTGCCCATGACTGTTTATGCCTACTTTCCCGTAGGAGGACCCTTTTTCAGGAATCGCCTCAACCACCAAAAAAAGTGCGCCCGGCGGGACGCTGCATATTTCTTCAAAACCTGTCGGGCAGTTGTGGTTACAGACACCACACAGCATTTTATCAGCTTCTCCGCGGAGGATACTTTCCAGCGCCAGTTCCAGAACGGTCAATCCGCAGGAGATATTTTCATTGATGATGAAAGTCGTTCCGGTCATGCCGAACCGAATCGCCGCCTCGGCCAGAAAGATGCTGGGCAGCGTAAACGAAAATAAGGACGGACTGGCGCCGACTCCCCGTTCAGACATGACGGTATCAAAATAATCCATGTCGGTACTGAGGCAGCCGTATGCCGTGGACGCAATAATGCCGATATTTCTTTTTTCCGTGCACGCGTCCAAGCAGGCGTCTTTCAGAGCAAATGCGATGGCCCCAAACCCCAGCCGGGAGTATTCGTCCATACGCCTGAACGGCGCATAGGCGCCGCCAAAAATCAATTGGGGGGTAATGACAGGCAACGGGCCGTCTGTCATGGCAAAAGATTCATGATCTTTTGCGCATCCCGCGCCGTTGGCCGTTATCCAGCCGATGCCGGAAATTTCAGCAAGCATAAATATTTACCTGCCCAGAACCAGGGCGGCGTTAATCCCGCCGAACCCTGAATTTGTTGTCAGCAGAAAACCTTCTGAAATAGCTGCAGCCCCGGCGCTGACCCGATCTACGGCCTCATCCATCGGCCGGCTTAATCCGACCGTCGGGGGAGCTGTCCGGGTCGCAAGGCACTTTAATCCGAGGGCCACTTCTATACCGCCGGCGGCCCCGAAGGTATGCCCGATGGCGCCCTTGACCGAATACACCGGAACTTTCCGCCGACCGAATACCTGTTGAAAAGCGGTCAGTTCCATCAGATCATTGTAAATTGTCCCGGTTCCGTGGGCGCTGATGCCGCAGATTTCATCTGCTTTTATCCCGGCCACCCGGAGTGCCCGCGATATCGCCTGAACCAGGCCGCAGCCGCTCTGAGCCGGTGCTGTGATGTGAGTGGCATCGTTGGCGACGCCCCAGCCGAGAATCCTGCCCAGCGGCAAACGACCGTCCTGCTGAGCCCGTTTGCGGCTCATTAAAAGCAGTGCCGCTGCGCCTTCCCCCAGGGACAGTCCCTGCCGGTCACGGTCAAAAGGCTGACAGGGGCCGGGGGAAAGCGCTTTCAGAGCTGAAAACCCGGACAGGGTGAACTCCGCAACAAGGTCCAGGCAGCAGACCAATACCGCGTCAGCCCTTCCGGAAGCGATCATCTCGGCTCCCCGGGCTATGGCAATGGTGGAAGACGCGCAGGCGGCACTGATGTTGAACCCCTTGCCGGTCAGTCCAAGTTTTTCGGAAACGACATCGATTAAAGACGAGGGCAATATGTCATCAACGCCCCTTGACTCTTGGCGGCGCAATTTCTCCAGGTTATCAATTCCGGCCTTCGCGGTTGCGGTAATCAGAATCGCGTCAGAAGGAACCGGAGCCATTTTGAGAAAAAGACGGTCCAGCAGGGGATGGATCCTGGATCTATGCGGGGAAGGTTGTAAGTCCTCGATACAGGCTGCGATTTTCGTGTTGTAATTGTCTGTCGGAAAGCGCTTTACAGGCTTTATGGCGGTAAACCCGCGCAATATGTTCTTCCATAATGTCTGCAGATCTGCCCCCAGGGCGGTAACGGTTTGCGCATCTGTGATGAGCGGGGTATGGTTTACAGAATCAAACTTGGGGTTTGAAGATTTTAATGGCATCAGAAAAAGCGCCCTGCCATTATAATAATAGAGTTTACGCCCCGGTTTTCGCTATGCAAATCGGCGTTTGAAATATGACTCAGGCGGGCAGTTGCAAAAAAGGGGGCGCCGGAAGCCACATGGTATTCCATGCCGATTCCAATCAAGGGGTTAAAATTAAAGCGGGAACCCTGCCTTTCTCCGGGAGGTTGCGGATCTTTAACCTGAAAATCGGTATATATCAATCCAATGCCGGCTTCAAAATAAGGAAGCAGTTTAGATCCGGATATAATATTCAGATAATAAAGCGCTATCATGTCAGCAGAAATCATTGCGCGGGCTTTCGCAGTGGTAGTTGCGCCGGCAGCGACTTCAACTTTAAATCGCAGCGGCTCCGGCGCCCAGCAGCGCCAGATATCCTCATAATCCCACATGATAAAACCCGACAATTGAAGAAAGTTAATATCAGACACCGGATCATTTGTTTTCCCCCAGATGGTTGACATGCCGTAACGGACGGGGACTTTATCCGTTACCCTGTCCTGGGCGGTTGAAACCCGCAGGCCTGCTGCAAAAGGCGCCAGGATAAGGAGCAGTGTTATTAGCCGGACTGATGTAAGCCGAATGATCATATCTGGTAAGAAACCGGGGCCGTTTTAAATATCTGTTTGACTCCCCCGATATCATTTTTTTGATGAATCTGTCAAAATAAATATTCCAACCATTTATGATTGATTGTTAAGGTAATATATGATAGCGCCTACTCAAAATGAAAAAAATCTTGGTCGTATATTACTCCCAGTCGGGTCAACTGACTGAAATCGTTCAGTCGGTCCTGGCGCCGCTGAAAAAAAATGAAAACATATCCGTTGTTTTCGAGGAAATAAGACCCCAAAAGCACTATCCTTTCCCCTGGAGCCGCCATCAGTTCTGTGATGTTTTCCCCGAAGCATTTCAAGAGACTCCCTGCAAGCTTGAACCTTTTGGTTTCAACTCCGAGGATGAATTTGATCTCATTATTTTAGCCTATACCGTGTGGTATTTATCCCCCTCGATACCGGTTTCGGCTTTTCTGCAATCCCCCGAAGCGCAAAAGGTCATCCGGCATCGACCGGTGATTACCCTGATCGGATGCCGCAATATGTGGCTGCTGGCGCAGGAAAAAGTTAAAAGACGGATCGGTGCTATCGGCGGGGAAATTAAAGGCAATATCGTTCTGATGGACCGGGCCATGAACCTTATCGGCATTGTTACCATCGCCGCATGGATGCTTACCGGCAAAAAAGACCGTTTTTTAAGAATTTTCCCCCGGCCGGGAATCTCAGACCGGGACATTCAGGAATCCGGGCGATTCGGCAATATGATTCTGGAAGCCCTGTCGGGCGAAAAAATGGATTTGGACCAGCAGGCGCTCAACCGGCATGGCGCCGTTACCGTCATTGCCGCTTATATTATCTTTGAGCAAAGGATTCACAAGGTGTTTACGATCTGGTCCAAATTCATTTCGCAAAAAGGCGGACCGGCAGATCCGCAGCGGAAAATCCGGGTGCGGCTTTTCTTTTATTATTTGCTCTGTGCAATTATTTTAATCGCGCCCCTGGCTACCCTGGTTTCCTGGATTGTAAAAATTTTCAACCGGCAGAAAACTAAAACAGCGGTTGCATACTTTTCGCAGAATCAACCTAAAACCAGGACAGAATAAATGGACGTTTTTATTAATGACATCGCCGCATTCCTGCCGAATGAACCGGTAACCAACGAACAGATCGAGGATGTGCTGGGCAAGATAAACGATATCCCTTCGAGGACCAAAAAAATCATGCTCAGAAACAATAAAATCGAGACCCGCTATTATGCGATCGATCGAGCCAGCGGCCGCCTGACCCATACCAACGCCCAACTGACGGCCGAGGCTGTCAGGCGGCTCAAGCCCTATGAAAATTTTTCCCTGGCGGATATCGAATGTATGAGCTGCGGGACAACCTCACCCGATCTTTTATTACCCGGCCACGCCCTGATGGTGTTGGGAGAACTCGGGTTGACGGAATGCGAAGCCGTAACAACCTCGGGAATCTGCATTTGCAGCATGACCGCTTTAAAGTTTGCCTTCATGAACGTCGCTACCGGCGGCACGCAAAATGCGGTGGCAACCGGTTCCGACCTGGCCTCATCTTACTTTCGGGCTGCTTTTTTCACACCGGGCGCCATGCCGGATGTTGACCTTGAAGAAAAGCCGATGCGGGCCTTTGACGCCGAGTTTCTCAGATGGATGCTTTCAGACGGCGCCGGAGCCGTGTATCTTTCCAATCAAAAAACCCCGGGCCGCATCTCCCTCAGGATCGATTGGATCGAGAACATCTCATATGCCGGAGAATTGCAAACCTGCATGTACGCGGGCGGCATAAAAAGACCAGACGGCTCCATGATTGGCTGGCGGGAGACAGAATCAATCGATCCGGGTGCGGAATCCTACAAGTTTCTGATCAAGCAGGACATCAAGCTGCTGGACAGGGAAATCGTCCGAACCGCAAAACACCGGGCGTTGGCCCGCGTCATTCAGAAACACAACCTCAGACCCGAGGAGGTCGACTGGTACCTTCCCCATTATTCTTCAGGCTATTTCCGGGACAAATTCTACCACGGGATGAAAGATATCAATTTTGAGATCCCCTACGAGAAATGGTTTACCAACCTGACGACAAAGGGGAACACCGGCAGTGCCTCCATGTTTATTATTATGGAAGAGCTGTTCCATTCCGGCAGGTTAAAAAAGGGTCAGAAACTTCTCTGCTTTATCCCGGAAAGCGGCCGTTTCTCCCACTGTTATATGATGCTGACTGTTGTTTAACATGAACCGATCCCAGGATCCCGCCGGCGCCAAGCTTCAGACAGCAGATGCCGCCGGCCCCAAGGGGCTCCTCGCGCCGGATGACATTCAAATGGCCCGCATGATGACGGGCGTTCTCAGCGCAAGCATAGATTTTATCCGTTTTATGGCTCAGGGCGGCAATAGCGATATCAAAGCCCATGCCGATGGGTAGGCCGCCGTAAATATGGGCATAGGACGCCACCTTGGTTTTTCCGGGAAGATAAACGGCATAAAGATCGTCATATTCGCTGTAGTCGTCGACACTCAGAAAGTAAACCGGGCCTTGGGCCGCATCCACCCGGCCCCGTGTGTAATTTTCCATCCGGACCGCATCGATAAAACCATAAGACGAAGCATCTTCTTGCCCTGTCAGCAGAAAAAAGCAGGCCCCTTCACCGATAACGGCATGCTCCGGGCGTAAATCCGCCGGCGCGTTTTTGTCCGGGCTGCCCGGATGGCAGCGGCGGTGCCAGTTATACCCCAGCGCCCGGCAATATTCATCAACACCGCCGACCAGAACGGATTCGACCCGCTTTTCCCTCAGCCACTGGCAGGCGCTTAAAAAAGCCGAGGGGATTGACATGTCATAGTCGTTGACAGACAAACTGGGGCTCATTTCATTGAGCATGATTGAAATGTGGGTAGCCGCCGCATTGTGGACGGAATTTGAAAACCTCGTCGGTGAAATGACGGGCGCATCGTTGCGCAAGGCCTGATGTATGTCCATCATATTGCAGGTTGAGCCATATCCGGTGGCAACGATGATCCCCATGCGCCGCTGCTTGACGTCCAGCATGCCGGCATCTTCAAGGGCCAGATAGGAGCCCAGCAGCGCCATGCGGATATAATGATCGAGACGGCGCAGGGCGCTTTTATCGACAAAATCGGCGAGCCTGTCCGTTTGGGCGGTTAAAGCCGGCACCTCAAGGCTCCCGTCCGAAGTTGTCATGGCGACCGTGTTCTGCGGGCTGCTCCCCCTGACAAGCGCGCTTTCGAGTTGGGCGACACCGCAACCGAATCCGCCCAACACACCGATACCTTTAATGCTGATGTTCAATGGATCACTTCCCTGTTTCCAGAATCAGGACCGCGTTGCTGCCCCCGAAGGCCAGGGTTTCCGACAGGGCAATCCGGCCGCTGATGGAAAAATTCCGCCTGACCGGATAGGCCGGCGCCAGCTCGGGGTCCGGTGTCGAAAACCCGGCGCTCGCCGGTATCCTGCCTTCCTCGAGACATGCGACCGTAAATGCCGCTGCAATCGCCCCGGAGGCGCCTAAAGTGTGGCCGGTATATCCTTTGGTTGAGAAAAAGGGCACCCCCGGCAGAAGGTCGTTCAAAACCCGGCTTTCGATCAGGTCATTGTCCCGGGTTCCCGTTCCGTGAGCACTGACAAAGGCTATTTCCGCGAGGGTTGTCCCGCCTGCTTCCACGGCCTCCTGAATCGCCATTTTCAGCCCCAGACCGTCCGGCCGGGTTTTTGTGGGGTGGTATGCATCGGTCGCGCAGCCATACCCTAAAACGAACCCGCGCGGTTTTTGCCGCGCTTCTTGCTGAATTTTTTCCGATGTCAGTATGAAGATCGCGGCGCCCTCGCCCAGGTTAAGGCCTTTTCGATTCGCATCAAAGGGTCTGCAGGGGGAATCGTCGTAAATGAGCAGAGATTTAAAGCCCGTATAGGTTACCTGGTACAATTCGTCCGCCCCGCCGGCAATCACAACATCACATAACCCCGTGCGTATCCACGAAGCAGCGAGTCCGATGGCATCGCTCCCGGCGGAACAGGCGTTTACCACGGTTTGCAGCGGACCGCCGGCACAAAATTCGGCCGCGATGACCCGGGTGGGATTGCTTGCCAGGAATCTGCCGGCCGGTGCAGATAGAAGCGCGTCCCCTTGCCCGTTGTTCAGGTAAAACGCCTCATTATTGACGCAACTGCCCACGTTGGTGCCGATACAGACCCCCACCCGTTTCTTTTTCAAAAATTTACGGTCAAATCCCGCATCAGCCATCGCTTCCAAGGCGGCCGTCACTGCCAGTTTGCAGGTCCGCAATATATTTTTTTCTTTTATTTTGCGGCCGGGAAAAAAATCTTCCAGGATTTCAAAAACCGGAAAAGCAAACGGGGGGGGAGCAGAAAAACAGGTCGGGGGCGCCGGCCGGCGCTCCCCTCGATACAGGGACCGCATGCTGTCTTTCAGGGTCAGGCCGGCCGAGCAGATACATCCGATTCCGGCTATGGCGACAGGGGGTAAAGGGCCCATGGCTATCGGCGGGCCTCAATAAATTCGGCCAGGGCATTGATGGACTGTAAAGCAGGACGTCCCTCTTTCATGTCTCTGATCTTGACACCGAAATGCTGTTCGACCTGAAATACGATTTCAACCGCATCAATTGAATCCAGCCCGAATTTATCTCCGAAAAGAAGATCGTCGTTTTTAATCTGGTCCGGGGTGACGCCCTGCAGGTCCAGGCTCTCAATGATGATATGTTTGAGTTTTTCTTTAATGGGCATGGTGATTCATATTATTAATTTTTGAGGCCCTTAATAACCGCCAGCAGCTCATGATATATCTCGGATTCCTTCCGGGCGCAGTCTCTGAGAATATCGGCCATCGCTCCGAACGAATCCGATTCAGCGGCCCGGTCTTTACAGTTGCGGGCGCCGATAACCGCAAAGCTGCGCCACAGATCACCGACCTGCGTCATTTTATCGGACAGGTCGAGCAACCGGTTTTCATCTAAAATTCCAGCGGCTTCCTGCAGAAAGGCGGCATACATGAAACGGAAGCCGGCCCCGCCGGTGCCGAGTTCTTCCTGCATGCGCACGAGCTGACCCAGATAAAGGCCGGCCTTGCGCTTGCCCAGTTTTCGGGGCCACTTTTCCACCCTGCCGGCCAGAAAGCGGATGCCCCGCACCCCGATGATGGGCCCCGGCACCTTCAGCATCCGATGGCAGACATCTTTGATGCCGCTATAAATCGGGCCGCGAAGGTCGATATCTGCGGGCACATGCGTCAGATAATACATCGTACCTTTGGGCGCCAGTGCGCCCTGGGCAAAACGCGCTTTAAGCAGATCTTTTTGGGAGCAGCGTTGTGTCTCCGGGAAAACAGGATCGCTGATGAGATAGGCATCCCCTTCTTTGCCGTAAACGACCAGGTTGTGCATATTAAAGTGGAAACGGTAAGCCGAGGGGAAATAGGGCAGCCAGTAGGCGCCGGTGCGGCAGCCCACGGGAATGCCGCTTTCAAGGCTCCGGTCCAGCGCTGCCATTGCCTTTGCGGGATTACGGAATTTTTCGAAATGAATTTTTACGCCCAGTTTCCGGGTCAGGCGTTTCAGGATACCGCCGACTTCACAGCGAAACGTTGTCAGGGGAAGTTGGTTGATCCTGATAAACGGAAGATATCCAAAAAAAAGGCCGGCGCCGATACCGAAGGCCATGGCCTCACTGATATCAACCCCATAATGGAACAGCAGATTTGACGAAACGCCGCTTTCACAATGGGCGGACTGCCTGTGTTCGAAACCTATTTGCATGGATGGGTATTTTCCTTAAAACAATGCGCTGCGCTGAGGGGAACTTTCAGAAGCTGTTCGACCGCAATGCCGAAAACTTCGGCATATTGCTTTAAAATGTCGGATTTTAAGCGCTGGAACACATCCGGTTTCAGATGACGCCTGACTCTCCAGCGGTTCATGCGTACATATTTGGCAAGGAGGCTGACATTCATCTGGTTTATTGCCATGTGAAACGCCAGGCAGCTCTGCCGCCCGGCATGTATCTTCCCCAGCGCTTCGGCCACCTGGGCCTGAATGACTTGCCATGCCTGATCATTGGTGACATTTTTCGGTTCCCAGCCGACACTTTCCGCCAGCACGTATTGGCCGCTTTCATCGACCGCGTAGCAGACTTCATGAAGGTCTTCAGGTATGATGCCGCGCTGCTGGGGAACCTCGCTGATTTTCATAAGTTATGCGGCACCGATCATCTTTCGTGTTTTTATGAATATATTCTGCCAGGGTCCACAAGGTCGCGAACGCTTTTGCCCCCGGTTCAGTGTTATCGATTTTAATACCTTATCACACACCTTTACACCCACATCAAATAATAGTAAAAGGGGCTGAAATTCATCAAGAAGTTTTTTATACTATAAAACATGCAGCTTCAACCGTTTTTTTTACTGACACGATACCGTTGCATATCAGGAGACGGGCACCAATGGAAACGCCGACAAAAAAAAAGGTGGCAATCGTCACCGGCGCCAGCAGAGGAATCGGGCGCGCTATCAGTACGGAACTGGCCAGGAGTGGATATCATGTGGTCATCAATTATCGTTCCGATGAAAGGGGCGCGATTGAAACCCGCGAAAAAATAAAACAGGAAGGCGGCGACGGCACCATCATGCAATTTGATGTTGTCGACCCTGCGGCGACCCAGGCCGCCATCGATGCTGTTTTGAAAAGTTTTGATTCCATTGACGTTCTGGTCAATAATGCCGGCATCACCGCCGATGGTCTGTTCGTGTTTATGCCGCGCAGGGACTGGAAATCAGTCATCGATGTCAGTTTGAACGGTTTCTATAATATGACCAAGCCCGTTCTCGAAAAAATGGTCGTACAAAAAAGCGGCTCGATCGTATCCATCGCATCGGTTGCAGGCCTGATCGGGCATAGAGGCCAGGCCAACTATGCTGCGGCCAAGGCCGGCCTGATCGGCGCCAGCCGTGTCGTCGCGTCCGAAGTTGCCCGTCTGGGAGTTCGGGTCAACGTCGTGGCGCCGGGCCCCATCGAAACCGAAATGATAAAGGATGTACCCATGGGCAATATCAAGGCATTGATCCCGATGGCCAGAATCGGCAAGCCCGAAGAAGTTGCGACGGTGGTAAGATTCCTCTGCTCCAAAGATGCATCCTACGTCACCGGTCAGGTCATTTCGGTCAATGGCGGCATGGTTTAATGAAATTCAGACTGATATACCCCAAATGGCCGAAGCTCTGCAGGCAGACCGAATTTCACCTGCCGCCGCACGGACCGGTGGTATTTGCCGCAACCGTGCCGGAGGATGTCGAAATTGAATTTATCGATGAAAATCTCGAACCCATTGATTTTGCCGATCCGGTAGATTTTGTCGGCATCTCCATGATGCTCACCCTTCAGATCAAGCGGGGCCTGCAGATCGCGGATATTTACCGCGCCATGGGAGTCAAGGTCATTTGCGGCGGAATCGCGAGCATGCTGCATGCCGAAGAAACCATGACCCATGCCGACTCGGTTTTTCTCGGTGAGGCCGAAGGACGGATGGAAAAGGTTTTTGAGGACTATAAGAAAGGGCGACTGCAACCGGTATATGATTATCTGGCAGACAAGCCCCCCATCGAAATCATCGGCACCGCCCGGCGCGATATTCTGAAAAAAGATCTGTACAATTACAAGGGCATTCAAATGGTCGATCTGGTTCACGCCTCGCGCGGGTGCCGCTTTCACTGCTATCCCTGCGCGGTGGCCTATCTGGGCGGTAAAAAGTTCAGGCCGCGCCCCATTGACAAGGTCATATCAGAGATGGAAAGCATCGATAACAACCGCCTCTTTCTGGTTGACAACTCGCTGGCCCAGGATACGCGCTGGGAACTGGAGCTGTTCAGGGAAATGGCCCCCTTGAAGAAAAAGTGGTGCAGCCATCCCATCGAGGACAATCCGGCGGTGCTGGAGGCGGCCGCCCGCGCTGGAGCCTGGTATGTTTACCAGGCCGTGTTCGATACTTCCGATTACATTCGCGAGAGAATCCAGCGCTACCATGACCATGACATCGGGGTGGAGGCCACGGTCCTGCTGGGACTGGACAGTCATACCGAAGATTATATCAAACGTCTGATCGATTTTCTGCTGGAAATCAAACTGGACCTGGCCGAGTTTACCGTGCTGACCCCCTTTCCCCATACCAGGGCCTATGATGAGCTTAAACAGCAGAATCGAATCTTTTCGTTTGACTGGGATGACTATTCCGCCGACAAGGTGGTGTATTATCCGAAACAGATGTCGCCGGACAGGCTGCAGGAACTGCTGCAGTATGCCTGGGACACCTTCTACCGGGATGAGCCTCAGGAAATAAAGATGTTTAATCTTTTTCAGCGGGTGGTTCGCAAGGAGATGGCGGACAACACCTTCAGGCACCGCAACCGGGCGCTGGCGACGCGCGCCTTCGGCCGCGACCTGTCATCGTGACAGAGACCCCAACTTCAGATTTCAGTTCACGTTCCTCATCATGTGGGCCTGTATCAAGGCCGCAATAATCAGTGTCGTGATTCCGAAGGCCGTCAGCGCTGCGGCTTCGTGTAAGATCGCCCTCACGCCAAGTCCACGCAAAAAGATATCCA
>JAUYIZ010000159.1 GCA_030688615.1 Desulfobacterales bacterium
AGACCTTTGAAAAATGTCAAATTTTGTTCGAGTTCAAGGAAGGCGAAAATTTTAACCGGAAGAATACATTGAGTATTTTGAGGATTAAAATTTGAGCCTGACACAGAAATCGGGCAAAATAGGGGGTTTTGCAAAGGTCTCAAAGGAAACGGCCCGCCGCCACGATGAATTGCTTATCCTACTCGTTTCCCTACGCAGGTATTATCCTGGTCAGGTAGTAAAGAGTTGCCCCTGCACGCTCACAGGGCTCTCAGCCATTTACGACACCCCTAACAAGTTTCTCAAGATTATTCAAGATCTTCTATATTGTCAAGAATTTTCGTATCTTCCTGATATCCCCCAAAAGCAGAACCACAATGGCAATGCCCGCCAGCGGAAGCATGGCAAGGAAAGAAAATTGCTGGGCAGAGGCAAAAAGCTCGGGGCTGTCAACCCCTCTTGCCCCCATCAAGTGCTCAAGAAGCACCACCGCCACCGTGATGCCCAGTGTTCCCGACCCGGTGTTAAAAGAAGAAAGCATGGCGGCAACAATGCCGTAATTTTCCGGTTCCATGGCGGCAAAGGCCGTCCTTTGATTGGCCGGCATGAAAAATCCCACCCCCGTTCCCATGAGGGACAGCGAAACCGCCACCCAAAGATAATGGACGCGAGTTCCCAGGTGGGCATACATCCAGATGCCCGCCACCAGAAAAACCAGCCCCAGCACCGCCACATATCTGGAGTCGAACTTATCGGCCAGTTTGCCGCTGGCCGGTGATGCCAGGGCGGTAAAAACGGGCATGGCGGTCATAATCACCCCCACGAAAAAAGAAGAATACCCCAGCACATTGACCATGTAAAGAGGGCCTAAAATGCCCACCGGGCTGTGCATTGCCGTAAACATCACGATGGACAGCAGCGCACCGGAAAAAGGCAGGTTGCGGAAAAAAGATGGTTCGATCAGGGGCTTGCGGGCGTGCAATTCAATCCACACAAAACTTGCCGTCCCCACGGCCGCCGCCAGGAACCAAACGGGAATCATCGGGGCGGCCCAATGGGTCTTGGCCCCCAGGGTCAGCCCGATGAGCAGGGATGGATAAGCAACAATCAATGCCAATGCGCCGATGAAATCAAACTTGTCCGGATAGCGCTCATCTTTGCCTTTCAGCACCAGAAAGACGGCCGCTGAAACCAGAAGCCCCACCATGAGATTCATGAGAAAAATGACCCGCCACCTGAAAAAATGGAGGATTATCCCCCCCAGCGTGGGACCGGTGGCCCGCCCGACGGCGCTGGTGGCCGCATACCACCCCAGGGCCCAACCGCGCCGCTGGGGAGCAAAATTGGATGCCAGAATGGCCCCGGACATGGGTGTCGCGATGGAAAGGCCCAGAGCCATCACCCCTCTGAAGATCAACAGCTGCACAATGGACTGGGACATGGCACACAGCCCGGCCCCCAAAGCGTAAAGCATGATGCCGGACTGGTAGAGCTTGCGCCGTCCCAGTATATCCCCGGCACGCCCGAAACAGATGGAAAGGGTTGAGATCAACACCACCCCGGCGATGGACACCCACTGGACAATGGCAAGACTCACAGCGAACTCCCGCTGAATGTGGGGCAGGGCCACATTGATGCTGCCGAAGCTGTTGAAAAACAGGAAGGTACCGAGGCAGACGGTACAGAGAACTCTAAACTCTTCTCGGGTCATGGGTCATAGCATCCGTTTTACTTTTTGTGCCGGTACTGCTGCTGCCGGACAACCAGGAGAATACCGGCGCAGACCAGCGCGGCGCCGGAGACATGATACCGGTACAGTTTTTCGCCCAGAAACAGGATCGCCAATAGTGCGCCGTATACCGGAATCAGGTTGACGAAGACCCCCGCCCTGTTGGGTCCGACGACTCCATTGGCAAAATTCCACATTCCGATGGGCAGGATCGAAAGGAAAACCGCCAGGATCGCAGCGATGCCGATGGACGGAAGGGTAAAGGGGAACGGCTTCAGATAAATGGTTTCCGCAATGTAAAAGGGCAGCAGGAAAACACTGCCGGCAGACATGATGACAAGCAGGGCCGGGAAAGTTCCCAGATTTTTCGGCATACGCCGAATGTTAATCGCATAGACGGCATAGCCAACCGTGGCCAGCAGCACAAGTAGATCGCCGGTGTTGAAATCAAAGGATGCAACCACGCTCCAGCTGCCTTTTGAGACCATGATGCCGACGCCGCACAGCGCGGACGCGACCCCCAGCAGCTGAATCCCCCTGAGCCGCTCTTCCATCAGCATCCAGGCTAACAGCACGGTCACGACCGGTTGGGTCGCATTGATCAAGGTGGCATTGATCACCATGGTAAAATTAAGCGCATAGTAGAAAAGGGACCCGCTGCCCACAATTAAAATCCCTTGCCAGACCAACAACTTCAGACCGCCCCTGACCGCCTGGGATTTTTCCTTTAATTCCTTCCGGACGAACGGGAACAGGACCAGCGAAGCAAGGGTCCAGCGCCAGTAGGAAAGACCCACAAGCGGAATTTTACCGTGCACGGCACGCACGATGACAACCCCGACCGCCCACAAAAAAACCGTTGCCGCGAGCACCCCGTAGGCCTGCGCCGGACTGATCTTTCCTCCGAAATAGCCCAACTGTTTATCTGCCATTTTCTCTCACTTCAGCATACGTCAGGCCTGCACAGACAAAGTAAATATCCTGGCCGACCAGGCTTTGGTTATCCCCGGAGGGGATTTGCTTTGCTGGAAGTTCATTGTATGATTGAAATCACAAATATCAAATTACAAATACCAAACAAATTCCAATGACTCAAATTCTAAAATTCAAACGATGTCCCGTCCCGGAAGGGGGGCATTGAATATTGGAATTTTGGATTTGTTTGTAATTTGGTGCTTGGAATTTGTAATTTTAGACCCAAAACGCCAGGGCAGAGCCATCTATCACTGACCCGGCCCAGAGGACCAGGTTTCTATGTTTGAATCAAACCCCGGCGCTCAGAACCCATCGTTTGGTTTATTCGCTATTTTCCCGCCCGTGTGATCTTGATATTGAAGGGGTTGGTTTTTTTAGATGCCGGAGCAGACCTCCCGCGTGTCCTCAGTACATCTCGTATTTAACCAGCCTGCCATCAAGCCCGCCGACCTGGATCGGTTTTTTCCATGCTGCTTTCAGCCCGACTTTTTTGATATACTTGCGATCTCCGAAATAGACAAAAGCGGCCGAGCCCTGGCATTTCTGTTTCAGAAAATCGCCCAGATTTTTATAAAACACTTCCAGGTCCTCGTCTCTTCCCATCCGAATGCCATAAGGCGGATTGGTTACAATTACATGTCCTTCAAGGTCGGGCAGGTTTCTAAAATCCGTCCTTGCCACGCTTACGTTATTTCCGTAACGAAGCCCCATCAGGTTTGTTCGCGCTGCACCGACAGCCACGGTGGACACATCACTGCCCGAAATCAGCCCTTGCGGCAATTCCCGCATGCATCCGTCGGCCTCTTTTTTAACCTGCTGCCAGACAGCCTGGTCAAAGTCGGGCAGCAGCTCAAAACCGAATCGATTCCTGAAAAAACCCGCAGGAGTACGGCTATACCACATGAGCGCTTCGCACAAAAGGGTCCCCGAACCGCACAAAGGATCATATAAAGGAATCGAGCCGTCCCATTGGCTGAATCGGATAATTGCAGCGGCGACCGTTTCCTGCATCGGCGCTGAAACGGTCTCCTCTCTGTATCCTCTCCGGTGAAGCGCACCACCTGAAGTGTCGAGGCTTATGACGGCCTTATCGTTTCTGATATGAAGGTTCAGCAGGATATCCGGGTTTTTTACCGACACATCCGGCCGCTGACCGCATTTTTCTATGAAATAGTCGGCCACCGCATCTTTAAGGCGCAGGGCAGCGTACTTTGAATGTGAAATCGCGCTGGCGGAAACATTCCCCGACACGGCAAAGGTGCTGCCTGCCGAAAAAAAATCTTCCCACGCGATCTGTTTGGCCTCCTGATACAGCCTGTCGGTATCCGGACAGGCAAACGACATTAACGGGGCCAGGCACCGTGAAAGAAGCCGGCTCTGATAGTTGATCCGATACAGGGTTGCCTTGTCCGCCCCGAAACGAATTCCGCTGAATTCCGGCCTGACATCCTGGGCACCGAGTTCAGATAGTTCCTGTGCGCCGGCTTCCTTTAAGCCTTCGGCTACCTGGGCAAAATAATAGCAGTCCGTCTGATACTGATATGCCGCCGCTTGCCGTGTTCCTCTTCTACGGCGTTTGACCCGATCGGCTGATGCCATTTTTCAAGGCCTTCGTTTGAAAAATACCTGTTTTAATATACTTTTTCCTTATATATTTTACACAGGGCCGTCTTTAACGGCCAGCCGCCGATGATTTCATTACACACATCCGGATCATCATTGAGCAGAACGTTGGCGTTGGATATCCAGACGCCGTGCAGCCAGGGCTCTTCTCCGGGCAGTTCTGGATACCACCAGCCGTGCTCGGTATGAATCACGCTGGGATCCAGGCCGTCAAAAACCTGCGCCTTCTGTTTGATGCGGCCTCTTTTTGTTTCGATCCAGACCCAGTCACCTTCGACAATGCCGTGTGCCGCCGCCGTATCCGGATGAATCTGAACGATGGGATCCGGCCGCATGCGGCGGATGGTATCAATCTGCCGCTGTTCCGAATGATAGTATGGGCGCACCCGCCCGCCGGTAATCAGCCGGTAGGGATATTGCCGGGCCGAAACGGGGTCGCTGACGGGAGTTTCCGCCGGTTCCCGGTAATGCGGCAACGGGTCGTATCCCAATTTTTCAAAAAGGGTTGAATAGAGTTCGACTTTCCCGGTGGCCGTGGCAAAGCCCTGATCTTCATACTTTTTATATTTCTGCTCCTTGAGGACGCAGCGGCGCTGATGGACGAATTCATGGTGGGTCAGGCCGGTGCCTTCCAGGATATGGTCATAATAGGCCTCCAGGTCGGCCCAGGGAAAATATTCTCCCTTGCCCAGCCGTATGGCCAGCTGCCGGAAAATATCATAATCCACCCGGTGATCATATTCTCCGGGGATGGATTTGGGCAGGGCCGCCTCACCGGCAATCAGGTAATTGGCGTGGCCGGCAAAATCCCACAGCATGGGCCGCTCCAGCCAGCAGGCCGGCGCCAGGACATAATCGGCCAGTTCGGCCGAAGGGGTCATAAAAAAATCGGCCACGACGTACAGGTCCAGACTTTTTAACGCTTTATACACCAGTTTGGTGTTGGCCTGGGTGACCATGGGATTCGAAGCCACGGTGTACATGGCCCGGACCGGATAGGGTTTCCCGGTAATCATGGCGCGATAAACGGAGGGGGCATGGGCGGCCAGCAGCGGTTCGTGGGCCCGGCCCCAGACCCTTTGGGCATACTCATTCATCAGCTGCGCGGTCGGGGCGGTCAAAAGTTTGAACCGGTCCGCACCGATGGCCTTGCGGCCCTGCTCCGGCGGCATTTTAGCGGCCGGCACCACTTCCACAGAGGACCGCACGCCCGGAAACTGGCCCACCTGCTCGTCGCCTCCCTGGACATCAATGTTGGCGGTTAAACCGGCCATAATCCAGCGGGCATGCAGAACCTGCGCGCTGCTCTGCAGATGTTCCACCCCCATGCCCTCAATGAAGCAGGCCGGACGGTTTGCCGCGTATAAGCGTGCGGCCTCTTTAATTTTTTCGGCGGGAATCCAGGTGATGCTTTCCACCTTCTCGGGTGGGTAATCCCGGACATGTTCCTTGAGCTGATCAAAACCGTGGCACCAGTTATCCACGAAATCCTTATCGTATAGATTCTCCGCGATGAGAACATGGGTCATGCCCAAAAGCAGGGCAACGTCGCTTCCCGGCCTCACCTGCAGCCAGATATCCGCCATTTCAGCGGCAGAGGTCCGCCGGGGATCGATCACAATGATTTTCGCGCCCAGTTTACGGGCCTCCCGGATCGACTGGGTCGTGATGGGCCGCCCGACCAGGGGATCTACCCCCAACATGACAATGCATCGGGTTTGAGGCCGGACCGAATAGTGGGAAAAATACCCGGCGATGGCATTGGCGACTTTGCTCCGGGGCAGGTAGCAGATCTGCCCCTGCTTGCAGTTGTTCGGCGCACCTATGCAGGAGAAAAACCGCGGCGGGATGGGTACATCCGTACGATATCCGGTGCCGTGACTCCAGGATACGGCCTCCCAGCCGTATTGGTCCGCGATTTGCTGCATCTTGCCGGCAATTTCATCAAAGGCCTGCTCCCAGGGGATCTGTTGCCACTTGCCCTGGCCCCTTTCGCCAACTCTTTTCAGGGGAAAATTGACCCGGTCCGGGTGATGGAAATACTCTCCGGCCGTTTGGAAGCGGACACAGCTTTTGGTGGGCGGCCACACTTTTCTTTCAAAACTCCGGTCTTCCTCCAGTTTCACCAGCCGCCCGTCCCGGACATGGACGTCAATGCCGCATTCCCCCTTGCACCAGGTGCACACCGCTTTTTTAATCTGGATCTGATCTTGCATGATCTGCGTCTCCTTTTTGCTGCGGGTTCAGGCCTGCACGGAAAATCCGGCCGTCAAAAGAACCACGGTGTTCCGGCGAAGATTTTTATCAAAACCAAAGGACCTTG
Source organism: Desulfobacterales bacterium (assembly GCA_030688615.1). Taxonomy (GTDB): domain Bacteria; phylum Desulfobacterota; class Desulfobacteria; order Desulfobacterales; family JAUYIZ01; genus JAUYIZ01. The sequence continues at coordinate 6,630 of JAUYIZ010000159.1, forward strand.
TCAAACAGAATGACAGGCCTTGATTCTTTTTCTATTGAAAAAATCCGTGAAATGGGATATTTATCATTTCATCCTGCAGCCATAAGGCCCGCTGACAGGAAACTGTGCTATTTTCCGGAGGTAGGAAATGACGGTCGAAGAAACCTATTTAAAAATGAAGCAAAAACTGAGCCGTTTGATCCCGGATGACGAGATACGTTATAAAGCCGAGATTGCCGCAGAAATAAACCAGCTTAAAAAAGAAAGGAATGCCGTGATCCTGGGCCACAATTATATGGAGCCGGCATTATATTACTCCATTCCGGATTTTGTCGGCGATTCTTTGGCACTGAGCAGAAAAGCCGCTGAAACCGACAAAGAGGTGATCGTGTTTTGCGGTGTGAAATTCATGGCCGAAACCGCTAAAATTTTAAGCCCGCATAAAACGGTTCTGCTGCCGGCCAAAGAGGCGGGCTGCTCCCTGGCCGCCAGCATCACGGCCGAAGATGTCCTGGGCCTGAAAGAACAATTTCCGGGCATCCCCGTTGTGACCTATGTCAATACGTACGCGGCGGTCAAAGCGGTCAGCGATATATGCTGCACTTCCAGCAATGCCGTAAAAGTGGTGGCATCTTTAGACACGGAGGCGGTCATATTTATCCCGGATGAATATCTTGCAAAAAACGTGGCCCGGGAAACCGGCAAACGGATCATTTTCCCGGACGATACGCATCCAAGCGGCGCGGCATTGGACCATCCAATCATCGGCTGGCACGGGAAATGCGAGGTTCATGATCAGTTTACGGTGGACGATATTCTGAATGTCAGAAAACAGTTCCCGGATGTTCTGGTCCTGGCGCATCCGGAATGCCGCCCCGAGGTTGTCGAGGCTTCGGATTTTTCCGGCAGCACAACGGCCATGATCCGGCATGTGGAAAACACCAAGGCCCCCAGATATCTATTGTTAACCGAGTGCTCCATGGGCGATAATATTATTGCGGCCAATCCGTCCAAGGATATCCTCAGGATGTGCAGTATCCGATGCCCGCACATGAAGGAAATCACGCTGGAAGATACGCTCGGAGCCCTGGTCAACATGCAATATGAAATTATTGTGCCGGAAGATATCAGAATCAAAGCGGCCAGATCGGTTCAAAGAATGATTGAGATCGGATGACATGCCTGACTTTTTGGAAACAGATGTTTTAATCATCGGCAGCGGTATCGCAGGCGGCATCGCCGCTTTCAGACTGGCCCGGTCCGGGCTGAACGTCATTTTAACATCCAGGTCTTCCAACGTCCGGGAATCCAACACCCTGTATGCCCAGGGCGGGATCATCTATAAAGCGGAAAACGATTCCCGCCAGCTGTTAACCAAGGACATTCAAAACGCCGGCGCCGAGGTCTGCAACCCGGAACATGTGGGCATATTGGCGGCCGAAGGGCCCGAACTGGTCGAAAAAATTCTTATCCAGAAATTGAACGTCCCTTTTGACAGAACAGAAACCGGGGCGCTGGCCTTAACCATGGAAGGGGGCCATTCGGTTCCAAGAATTCTGCACCATGCGGATTCCACCGGCAAAGCCATCCAGGAATCTCTGATCCGCAAGGTACAGAAATATCCGAATATCAAAATGTTAACCGATCATACCGCCATAGATCTTTTAACCCTGTCTCACCACTCTTTAAACTCCAGAGATGTTTACAAGCCCCAAACATGCGTGGGCGCTTATTTGTTAGATCAAAAAAATAATGAGATCATCCCCTGCATTGCCAGAAAGGTCGTTCTGGCCACCGGCGGCCTGGGCCAGATTTTTTTGAGGACCACCAATCCCAAGGGGGCCAGGGGCGATGGATTGGCCATGGCCTACAGGGCCGGGGCCAGGGTGATCAACAACGAGTTCATACAGTTTCATCCCACCACCTTTTATCACAAGGATGCCGCTTGTTTTTTGATTTCCGAAGCCGTCCGGGGTGAAGGCGCCCGCCTCGTGCATGCCGACGGCAAACCGTTTATGGACAAGTATGACAGGGGATGGAAAGATCTGGCCCCCCGGGATTTGGTTTCCAGAAGCATCCACACGGAAATCATAGAGAATGACCTGACATGCGTTTATCTGGATTTATGCTCTTATATACCCAGGGATAAAATCCTGTCGCATTTTCCAACCATTTACAAAAATTGCCTGGCATATGGAATTGATATCACAAAAGATCTGGTCCCGGTGGTTCCTGCGGCGCACTACTCCTGCGGCGGCATCTGGGTCGATCAATGGGGCCGGTCGACCATAAATAATCTGTATGCCATCGGTGAAGTCGCCTGCACCGGCGTACACGGCGCCAACCGGCTGGCAAGCAGTTCCCTGCTGGAAGGGGTCGTCTGGGGGGACCGGTCGGCCCGGAACATTTTAAAAGACATCGGCCAAGAGGATCTTTTCCCCCAAAAAAATATCCCCCAATGGCAGTTGACCGGAACCGCCTCACCGGACCCGGCATTAATAACCCAGGATATGAACTCCATCAAACACGTCATGTGGAATTACGTGGGCCTGGTCCGGACCAATCACCGGCTTAGAAGAGCCATCCGGGATTTGCGGGGCCTGGAAATAGAGATTGAAAATTTCTACCGGGCCGTTCACCTGAACGACAACCTGATCGGATTAAGAAATGCCGTCCGCGCGGCCATCATCGTCGCTTTGGCCGCCTGGGAAAATACAAAGAGTATCGGGTGTCATTTCCGGGAACAACCTATAATAAAATGATTTTTTTCATCAGGAAATATTCCGGCGCATTCCTTTTTGCATGCCTGGCCATGTTGTCGACCGGTCCGGCCGGCGCCGCTTCCCAGGCCAAGCAGGTTGCCGGCTGGCTGGAACGGGTCATGGTGTGCCCTGAAAAGCTCGTTTTCCGCGCCAAGCTGGATACGGGCGCGAAAACCACCTCCCTGGATGCATCCAATATCGCAACATTTCAGCGTGACGGGGAAAACTGGCTGCGATTTGACGTCACGGATTTTCATGGCAAACAGCGTACACTTGAAAAAAGACTGGTGCGGGTCGCAAAAGTCAAACAACATCAGAAAAAGGCGGCCGAGCGCTTCGTCATCCATCTGGGCATCTGCCTGGGCGAACTTTACCGCCAGGTCGAAGTAAATATTACGGACCGGTCCGGCTTTAATTACCGCATGCTCATCGGGCGCAGCTTCATGGGAGACAGGCTCGTGGTGGACCCTTCAATCAGATTCACCACCCAGCCCGCGTGTAATTCCGTCTGTTTCAGCGAACCGTAAATTCCGGCCTGCCCCGGGAGGGTCAGGTTTCAAGGAACTGCCGACTGATCTCCTCCTGAAACTCCTGCAGGGTGGCTTCAACAAAAGCGTCCGAGTCAAGGCGCGCAATATGAAATACGGCATCGCCTTCATGGATCAGGGGCATGTTCGTTCGGCCGATGACGATTCCCGTGGCCGGGGAATGGATATTCTCCTCATTCTCACCGAAAGGGTCCGCCACGATGCCCATCCGATCTTTTGGATTTACCCGATCGCCCAGCAACACTTTGGTCCTCAGGATGCCGCTTTTCGAAGCACGAACCCAGAGAGCTGAACGCGCCACCACCTCTTCATCGTTGATCCGGAAATTATCTGGCACGGATATCCGTTGTTACCCCCTTCCCTTGGTGCGGGTTTTGCCGGCAACGGCATTTTTCTCAATAAACTGGATCACCATGGCGGCAATATCCATTTTGTTCGCTTTCTCAATGCCTTCCAGCCCGGGTGAAGAATTAACCTCCATGATCACCGCCCCATGATTGGACCGCAGCATGTCGACTCCCGCAACATTCAGGCCCATGATCCTGGCCGCACGCACGGCCGTGGAACGCTCCTCGGGGGTGATGCGGATTTTTGCCGCCTCTCCGCCCCGGTGGAGGTTGGATCGAAATTCACCTTTTTTCCCGCGGCGCATCATGCTGGCGACGACCTTTTGCCCGATGACGAAACACCGGATGTCCATGGCATCGGATTCTTTGATAAACTCCTGCACCAGAATATTTGCTTTCACCCCCCGAAAGGCTTCAATGACGCTGCTGGCGGCATTATCGGTCTCGGCCAGGACAACGCCGATGCCCTGGGTTCCTTCCAGCATTTTAATGATCAGCGGCGCGCCGCCCACAACCCGGATCAAATCATCGGTAAATTTGGTTGAATGAGCAAACCCGGTCACCGGCAACCCGATACCTTCGCGGGCCAGAAGCTGAATACTGCGCAATTTATCCCGGGAACGGCTGATGGCCACGGATTCATTTAAGCTGTAGACTTTCATCATTTCAAATTGACGTACCACCGCCGTCCCATAGAAGGTAATGGAGGCGCCGATGCGTGGAATAATCGCATCAAAGCCCTCAAGTTTTTCACCCATATAGTGAATGGAAGGCTTGTGCGACGTTATATTCATGTAACACCGCAGAGGATTGATCACCTTCACCTCATGTCCGCGCTGCTTTCCCGCTTCAACCAGCCGGCTCGTCGAGTACAGCTCGGCCTTGCGTGAAAGAATACCGATCTTCATTTTATTCTCCCTTGGTGTGAAGTTTTGACCTGCGATTTGATATGGGAAACATACAATACAACCCGCGCAAGATCAATTGGAAATCACGGAGTAAGGAAAATGGTTGGGAATGCGCCGGCGGCAAGCCAGATATGGCAAAAATGTGCGGGCGAGTCACTTAGGACGCGCCCCCTTAGCGAATCAGCCGGGGTCACGGGAAGTTTTGACCTTGCATGGCTCCATATATTTACTTTATATACAAAAATATTTACATTGACATATACATTTTTCCGTGTTAGCTTGGCAAACACTACGCAATAAGGAGGATTTCTCAATGCAGCCCGACCCCACGCCCAAACAGCAGCAGTTTCTCCGCTATCTGGAAAAAGAGGTCGCCCGGACCGGGAAAAGCCCCAGCCTGCGCAAGGCGGCCGCTCAAATGGGAGTCAGCCACACGGCCGTATCCCAGTTGATCAAGGGGCTTGAAGAAAAAGGCTTGATCCGGCGGGACGGCCGGTATGGCCGGGCCATCTACCTGCTCAACCGGTTTCAGGAAACCGCCGGGGCCATGCGATGGCGGGAAGTGCCGATCATCGGAAGAATTGCCGCCGGATTGCCCCTGTATGCCCAGCAGGAATGGGGCGGCACCGTGGTGGTGGATGCCGCCGTATTCCGGCACGCAAATCTTTTTGCCCTCACTGTCAAAGGCGATTCCATGAACGGGGTGGGCATTCTGGCCGGCGATCTGGTCATTTGCGAACCGCGCCAGTATGCGGAAAACGGCCAGATCATCGTTGCCCTGGTCCACCAGGAAGAAGCAACGGTCAAACGGTTTTTTCTTGGAAAAGACCATATTGAACTGCGGCCGGAAAACCCATCCTACAAACCCATGCGCTATCCGTTCAACGCGGTCCTGATCCAGGGCAGGGTGATCGGGGTGCACCGGGGGCCGGAGGTGGCGGAAAAGCTCTAAAGATGCGGGAACGGACCATTATTCATTTAAACGTGGCCGATTTTGCCGTAGCGGTGGAACGGGCCATGGACCGCCGGTTGCGGCAGCGGCCGCTCATCATCGCCGCCGAAGGCGCGGCGCGGGCAACGGTCTATGACATGAGCGAGGAAGCTTATCAAAACGGCGTGCGGAAAAAAATGGCCCTGCGGCGCGCGCTGCGCCACTGCCCGGATGCCGCCGTGCTGCCCCTGCATCCGGATCGCTATGAACGCGCCATGGCAAAGTTTCTGGAATATGCGCTGGCCTATTCGCCGCGGATCGAAATGACCGACTACCAGGGCCATCTTTTTATCGATGCGACCGGAACGCAAAAGCTCTTCGGCCCGCCGCCGGACATTGCCCGGCGCATCCGCAAAGCCGTGCGCCGCCACATGGATCTTGACCCCATATGGTCTGTCGCCCCCAACAAACTCGTGGCCAAAGTCGCCACCCGCCTGGTCAAGCCGGCAGGCGAATACATCGTGGAAACAGGCAGTGAAGCCGCTTTCCTGCAGCCCCTTCCGGTGGGGCTCATCCCCGGCATAGAATTGAGCGATCTAAAATGCCTGCAGCAGCTCAATCTGACGCACATTCATCAAATGACCGGCCTGTCCCTGGAGCAGCTTGACATTCTTTTTGATCAGCGAAGCCAAACGCTCTACAACGCCGTGCGGGGAATCGACCTGTCTCCGGTTCTTCCCGTCGGTCAGAAGCGGCCGTCGATCAGCGCGGGCCACCTGTTCGGCGATGACACCAACGATATCCTGCTGGCGGAAAGCGCGCTGTACCGGCTCGTTGAACAGACCGGCGCTGATTTGCGCGGCAAAGGACTGGTGACCGGGCGGATCAAAATCACCCTGGATTATTCCGACGGCCGCCGCGCAATTCGCCAGGCTTTCGTCCACCCGGCCAGCGCCAACGATTTTTACCTGTTTTCCCGGGCAAAATCGACCCTGGAACAAGCGTGCAAACGCCGCGTACGGATCCGGCATTTGCACTTGATGTGCGACCGTTTGACTTATGCGCCCGCGCAGCAGGCGCTTTTGGCCCCCTTTGAAGCCGAAAAGAAAAGAACCGACAGGCTCATGGCGGCCATGGATGACATCCGCTCCCGTTTCGGTTCCGACGCCCTGCGGGTGGGACGGACCTTTGCGGTTTCCCCATTATCGCAACGAGACCTTTGACGTGATTCCTTTGACGGTGCGCTCATACTATTCGCTGATGTGGGGCACCGGCGCGCCCGAGGAAATCTGCGCCGCCGCAAAGCAGCGGGGTTACCGGCAGTTGGCACTTACGGATACGGATAACCTCTACGGGCTCTGGCCCTTTCTGGAAAGCTGCCGGCGCCACGGCATAACACCCATCGTGGGTGCGGAACTCACCGATCCCGCATCCGGCCGGCGCGCGGTCTGCCTGGTGGAAAACGAAACCGGTTATCATCGCCTCTGCCGTCTCATTACATGCAGGCACATGGATGCCGCCTTTGACTTGAAATCCGCCATCCCGGCTCATGCCCAAGGACTGGTCGTCATCACCCGGAGTCCCGAGCTTTTGCAGACATGGCAGGGCACCGGGGTGACGCTGGCAGCGGCGGCGGTCCGGACGCCGGACAGCGCGGCTTTCCGGCTGCGGCACCTCTCCGGGCGCCTCGGTGTGCCCATGATCGCCGTGCCCGGAAGCTTTTTTGTGAATCCGGATGATCTTGCGACGCATCGGATGCTCCGGGCCATCGACCTGAACACCTGCCTTTCCCGCTTGACCGTCAGGGATACGGCCCCCGCCGATGCCTGGCTGGCCCCGGCAGCCGAATATGCCAGGCGGTTTGCCCCCTGGCCGGAGGTCATCCGTGCCACGGAAAGCATCGCGGAGCGGATCACCTTCACCGGCCCCGCCCATGGGCTGGTCATGCCCCCATGGGACGACGCGGCAGGGCAAAGCGCCGCGCAGGCCCTGCGCGACAGGGCCTATAAGGGGGCGCATCTCAGATACGGCGCCCCGCTGCCGGAAGCCGTGGTATCCCGGCTTGAGCATGAACTGCGTATCATCGACGAAAAGAAATTTTCATCCTACTTTTTAGTGGTTCAGGATATCGTCGCAGGCAACCCGCGCATCTGCGGGCGCGGCAGCGGCGCGGCATCGCTGGTGGCCTACAGCCTCGGGATCACCAATGTATGCCCCGTCAAGCACAGGCTTTACTTTGAACGTTTCCTGAATCCTGACCGCACGGACCCGCCCGACATGGACATCGATTTTGCATGGGACGAGCGGGATGATGTCTTGCGCGGCGTGCTGGACCGATATAACGGCCGCGCGGCGCTGGTCTGCAACCATGTGACGTTCCAGCCCCGCATGGCCATCCGCGAAGTGGCCAAGGTTTTCGGCCTTGCGGAACAGGAGATCGGCCGGGTCTTAAAACGCCTGCCCTTTTTCCGGCACACGGCGGATGCCGGCGAGGATCTGCTTAAAAAGCTCAAAACGCTGCCCGGAATGACCCCGGCGGATTTTCCCCCGCCCTGGCCGGAAATCATCCATATGGCCCGGAAGATCATCGGCCTTCCCCGCCACCTTTCCATTCACCCGGGCGGGGTGCTGATCACGCCCGGCCGCATCGATGCGTATGTTCCGGTCCAGCGGGCGGCCAAAGGCGTCCGGGTGATCCAGTGGGAAAAGGACGCGGCCGAAGCAGCCGGCCTGGTCAAAATCGATCTTCTTGGAAACCGCAGCCTGGGGGTGATCCGGGATGCCATCGCCAATCTGCGCCGCAACGGCATTTTATTTGACGAGGCCCGCTGGGAGCCTGAAGACGACGAGGCCACCCGGAAAAATATCGCCCGGGGAAAGACCATGGGCTGCTTTTACATTGAAAGCCCGGCCATGCGCCTGCTGCAGGAAAAGGCCCGCACGGGGGATTTTGAGCATCTGGTGATTCACAGCAGCATCATCCGGCCGGCGGCCAACGAGTTTATCCGCGAATACCTGCGCCGCCTGCACGGGTCTGTCTGGGAGCCCATCCATCCCCTTTTAACCCATGTGCTCGATGAAACCTACGGCATCATGGTCTATCAGGAGGATGTTGCCAAAACCGCCGTGGCCCTGGCCGGATTTTCACATGCCCAGGCAGACGGCCTGCGCAAAACTCTCTCAAAGAAGGACCGGGCGCTTAAATTAACCGACTATAAACTCAGCTTTACGTGCGGCGCCCGGGCCCGGGGCCTTGCCGACGAGCAGATCGAGGCCGTCTGGAATATGATGGCAAGCTTCAGCGGCTACTCATTCTGCAAACCCCACAGCGCCAGCTATGCCCGGATCTCTTTCCAGGCCGCCTTCCTTAAGACCCATTACCCGGCGGAATTTATGGCCGCAGTTCTCAGCAACCAGGGGGGATTTTACCGGGCCGGCGCCTACGTATCCGAAGCACGGCGGATGGGAATCAGGGTGCTGGGGCCGGACATTAACCAAAGCCGCGTCCAATGGCAGGGAAACGGGCGTGCCATGCGTGTCGGATTATTATCCGTCAAGCATTTGAGCATGGATGCGCAGCAGGCCATTGTCCGGCAGAGAAGAGAAAAGCCGTACTGTCATATGGCCGACTTTCTCGAGAGGGTGCAAACCGATGAGGTGCAGGCCCGGGCGCTTATTCACGCCGGCGCCTTTGACGCACTTTACGGCAAAGAGAACCGGGCTTTGATGTTGTGGGAACTGGCCTGCTGGAAAAAAGAAAAAAAAGGGCGGGCCATGGCAGGGGGCCTGTTTGCCGGGAAAAGCGTTTTCTCCCGGCCTGTCTTTCCGCCGCAAGATGAAAAAGAGCGCCTCCGGAATGAATTTTCCGTGCTGGGTTTTCTTTGCGACCGGCACCCCATGGACCTTTACACGGAGCGGCTGAAAAACCTGCCGCTCGTCAAGGCCGTGGACCTGCCCGCTCTTGCGGGCCGGCGGGTGCAGACCGCCGGGCTGCTCGTTACCGGCAAAGTCGTGCATACCCGACATGGCGACCCCATGGAATTTCTGACCTTTGAAGATGAAACCGGCCTGATGGAGACCACTTTTTTCCCCCGGGCCTACCAACGTTTCTGCGCCGTCCTGGATCGGAGCCGCCCCTTTATCCTCCATGGCAAGGTGGAGGAAGATTTCGGCGCGGTAACCCTGACGGTAGCGGGGGTCAAACCGCTGTGAAGACCTTTAGATTACAATTGACAGTCTGCCGGTCTTTTGACATAAGGGGTATTATCCCATGAACAGAGCACCCATCGACACCATGCCCTTTCTCCGCAAACACCGGGCAACGCTGATATGCCTGGTCCTTGTCCTGGCGACATTTGCCGTGTATTGGCAGGCGGGGGATTTTTCCTTCGTTAATTATGACGATCAGATTTATGTCGAGGACAATGACCATGTACAGCGCGGCCTGACCCTGGAAAATGTTGTCTGGGCCTTTACCGGCGCCACCAAGCTCACCAATTACTGGGCGCCGCTTACCTGGCTGTCTTTTATTATCGATTATGAGATCAACGGCAAAAACCCCGGCGGGTACCATCTGACCAATGTGCTGTTTCATGCGGCCAACGCCGTCCTGCTGTTTCTGTTTCTCAAGCAATCCACCGCAAGCCACTGGCGCAGCGGCTTTGTGGCCGCCCTGTTCGCGCTGCACCCGCTGCACGTGGAATCGGTTGCCTGGGTGACCGAACGCAAGGATGTCTTGAGCACTTTTTTCTGGATGCTCGCTCTCATGGGGTACACGGCCTATGCCAAAAACCCGGGGAAAAAAAAATACCTCGTCGTTTTTCTGCTGTTTTCCTTCGGGCTCATGGCAAAGCCGATGCTGGTCACCCTGCCCTTTGTTTTTCTGCTGCTGGATTACTGGCCCCTGGCGCGCTTTGATTTCGCCCCCCGCCCGGGCGGCGGCGGTTCCGGGAAAAAGACCTCCGCGCTGTCCCTGGCGGTCGAAAAAATACCGTTTTTTCTGCTGTTGCTCCCGGCAGGCGCCGTCGCTTTTGTCATGCAGAAGCAGGGCGGCGCCCTGGCGACCCTTGACTCCTACCCCATGGGCGTCAGAATTGCCAACGCGTTTGTTTCCTATGCGCATTACATCGGCAAGATGCTGTGGCCTGCCAATCTGGCTGTTCCCTATCCCCATCCGGGCATGCCCCCCGGCTGGCAGATTGCCGGCGCGCTGGTTCTGGTGGGCGGCTTTTCTTTTATAAGCATCCGGCTGGTTCAGGAAAGACCCTGGCTGGCTGTGGGATGGTTCTGGTATGCCGGCACCCTGGTACCCGTGATCGGGCTGGTTCAGATCGGCTCGTTCAGCATGGCCGACCGGTTTACTTATGTTCCGCTCACCGGCCTGTTTATCATCATCGCCTGGGGCGCTGCCGAGATCCTGGGCCGCCGGCCGTCTAAAGCCATATGGCTGGCCCCAGCGGCGGCGATTATTCTTTTAGCCCTGGCGGCCGTTACGGACAGACAACTCCGGTACTGGAAAAACAGCATTACCCTTTTTGAGCACGCCCTGGCGGTCACCGTGAACAATTTTCTGCCCCACTACAACCTGGGGGTTGCCCTGGCCCACCTGGGCCAGACCGACGATGCCATCGCGCACTACCGGGAGGCGCTGCGCATCAAACCCGGTTATACAGAAGCCCACAACAACCTGG
>JAUYIZ010000326.1 GCA_030688615.1 Desulfobacterales bacterium
ACCTTTGAAAAACACCCCCTTTCGCCCAATTTCGGCGTCTGGCTCAAAATTTAATCCTCAAAATACTTAATGTATTCCTGTGGTTAAATTTTTCGCCATCCTTGAACTTGAACGAAATTGAGCCTTTTTCAAAGGTCTCAAAGTATGAGGTATTGTCCATGATCGTGCGTAATGTCAATGACAAGGAAGTCCTGGAGACAACGTATCTTGCCCACGGGGGCGGGATTGCCCAGATGATCCTGGATCAGCGGGTGTTAAAGGAGATCGGTTTCCTGGCCATCGGCAGGCTGGCTCCGGGCAAGGAACTTCTGGCCCATGTTGACCCCATGGAAGAGATCTACTTTATGCTGAGCGGAACCGGCCTCATGGAGGTTGACGATGAAACCCGCCAGGTGAATCCCGGTGATGCCACCTGGATCCCCACCGGGTCCCGGCATGCTTTTCGGAACAACGGGAAAGAAGATTGCGTGGTGCTGGTGGTGGCGGCGCCGGTCAATCCGGATTGACTTTTGCAAAACGCCCCCTTTCGGCGTCAGGCTCAAATTTGTAATCCTCAAAATACTTTGTGATTTTTGCGGTTACGAATAAGCTAAAAAATGTTTGGACATAAACGCAGGGAATCTTTGACAAGATTAACTGGATCGACAAAATATTTTTAAAAAAATCCCACAAATCCTGTTGATCCTGTCTAAATATTAACGAACTAAAGTTCGAGTTTTAAGATTTAAGTTTTAAGATTTAAGGTAATTCAGGTCCCAGGCCCCAGGAAATCATCACAAAAAACGTAAATTTTTCTTACGTTTTTGATTTACAAAGCTTAATGACTTCTAGTAAAATTTTTGCCTTCCAGGAATCTGCACGAAATTGCGCATTTTGCCATGATCTCGGTGCTTCAGATTTTTCGGTCGGTCCAATACGGGTCCCGCAGCGCTTTTTTGAAGATTTTTCCCGATCCTGTTTTGGGCAGCTCCGGCAGAAAAATAATTGATTTGGGCGCTTTATAAGATGCCTGCTGCTCTTTGCAAAAACGGATGATTTCCCCTTCCGAGACGGTTTCCCCGGGTTTGAGGACCACGGCGGCCATCACGGCCTCGCCCCATTTCGGATCCGGCACGCCGAATACGGCGGCCTCCAGAACTTTCGCGTGCCGGTACAGAACATTTTCCACTTCAATGGAATAGACATTTTCTCCCCCGCTGATGATCATGTCTTTCTTGCGATCCACGATGTTCACATAGCCCTTCCCGTCGATCACCGCCAGATCGCCGGTTTTCAGCCATTCCTGCGAAAAGGCCTTCCGGGTCTCCTCCGGACGGTTCCAGTACCCGGGTGTAACCGTGTCGCCGCGGACCCATATTTCTCCGACCGCTTGGTCGTCGGCCGCAACGGGATTTCCCTGGGGGTCCGCCACCTTAAGTTCCACGGTGATAAAGGGTCGGCCGGTTTTGGACTTGTACCTGAGCTGTTCGGCGGCAGGCAGTGCCTTGATGGCTTCATTCAGGATGCTCACCGTAACGTACGGGCTTGTTTCGGTCAAACCATAGGTCTGGATGTAGTCACAGTGAAAAGTTTCGATGATTTTTCCGACCAGCTCCGGCGCGATGGGGGCGCCGCCGCTCAGGATAAGACGCAGGCTTGAAAAATCAAAAGTATTGGCCCGGGGGTGCTTGATCATCAGGTTGAGCATCGTCGGAATCAGATTGCTCAGGGTGATGCGCTCCTTTTCCATCACCGACATGACCGCCACGGGATCAAAATCGGGAACCATCACGTGCCTGCCCCCCACCCAGGTAACGGCAAAAGTGGCCCAGGCATCGGCCAAATGAAACATGGCGGCGATATGCCCCCACACGTCGGCGTCGGTCAGGGCAAGCTCCGCAATGGCGCCCAGGGCGTGCAGGCAGACATTTTTATGGGTAAGCATGACGCCCTTGGGCTGCCCGGTCGTCCCGCTGGTGTAATATAAATGGGCAATGTCGTTTTCCGCAACCGGTGCGGGTTGAAAAGAACCCGCCGGGGAAGCCATGACGCTTTCATAGGCCCAGGACAGCACCTTGGCGCGGATGGGCGGGACATCGCCGGTCCAGATGACGCCTTTCAGGGGGGTCTCTTCCGACAGCATGGATTCGACCAGGGCGGCGAACCGTGTTCCTGCCACCAGCCAGGATGCGCCGGCGTCTCTTACTATGAAGGCCAGTTCCCGGGGCGACAGGCGATGGTTCAGCGGCGAGAGGATGGCCCCGGCGCCGGCCGCGGCATAATAGGTTTCAAAAAAAGCATGGGAATTGACGTCCAGGACCGCGATGCAGGCGCCCGGCCGGATACCCGAGGACTGCAAAAACCGGGCAAGGGATTCCACGCGGCGATTGATTTGCCGGTAGGTGAAAGACACGCTGCCGTCCACCACGGCAACATGATCCGGATACAGGGACGCGGCTTTTTTCAGTGTCATCCAGATGTTCATGGGTCTGTTCTCCCCCCAATGTTTCAGGCCGGTTGTAAATTTGTTATTGACAAAACGGTAATATTTTGATTATTTTACAGGATTATTCAATTTAAGGTGAACCGCAGCCGGGAGTTTCAAATAGAAATCGCCGGCGCCGGACGGCTTTAGCTTAAAGTTATTTGATGGGTACCACGACCGGGGGTAAAAATCAAATCACGGCGGCAGGTATTTAACCGGCGATAAATTTCAAGGGGTTTACAATGAAAAGAACATATCAGCCAAGCAGAATCAAGCGTGCCAGGACACACGGGTTTTTAAAAAGAATGTCCACCAAGCAGGGAAGAAACGTGATTAAAAGGCGAAGGGCTAAGGGCCGCAAGCGGCTGTCGGCTTAAATTTTTCGGTTTGGGCGTTACAATTTTCGGCCTTTGTTTTATTGCGGGCCGCAAGGTGTTGGGGGATGATGTCCTTTGCCTCGATTTACTTTCGCCAGATCCGATCGGATACGTAAACGCTGGGAATTTATCCGATTGTCCAAAATCGGCAAAGCTGCCTATAATCAGCATTTTGTCGCGCTTTTATGTCCGGGGCGCGGTGAAAAAACGTGTCTGGGAATTACCGCATCCAGAAAAGTCGGCAATGCGGTGGCACGCAACCGGGTCAAACGTCTTATTCGAGAATATTTTCGGCAAAACCGGCAAAATATCTCCGGAGTGTGGGATATCAACATTATTGTTAAAAAAGAGGCCGCGCGTCTTCCTTCGGAGCGAACATTTTCATCCCTGAAAAATATTTTCAGCCGGATCTCAAGGAACGTCCAACATTAAAAGAATCGTTGTAAATATTTTTCTGGCGATCATCAAAATCTATCAATATGTTGTGTCTCCGGTTTTGGGGCCCGCGTGCCGATTTTATCCAACCTGCTCCAGTTATTCCTATCAGGCCATCCTGCGTCACGGCCCGGTAGCGGGAGCCTTTTTTGCAATGAAAAGGATTCTGCGGTGTCATCCTTTTCACCCGGGAGGATATGATCCGGTGCCGGAACAGATGGTCCGGGATGATCCGGGCCGGTCTTTTTTTTCAAGGATGATCCGCCTGACAAATACAAATAATAAAAAATAAACGGGAAATTGGTCTGCCTGCCTTGGGGCTCACGCAAAAATAACTTCACCTTTTATACGACGATGCATCCCGTATGGCTGCGTTGCGAAAACTCGGAATATCCAGATATTCCTGCGTTTTCGCGCCTTGCCATCCGGGCGCCTCAACGCCTAAAATTGTGAATTAAATTTTGCGTGAACCCTTACAGCAATCCTTTTCTGAGCGTGCCTGTAAAAACGAAATCCTGTCCTGGCTGTTTTTCGGTGCATTGGGATGCCGGCGGTTCGATGAAGGGGAAAATATTTTTCTGAGACCTTTGAAAAATGCTCAGTTTCGTTCAAGTTCAAGGATGGCGAAAAATTTAACCGCAGGAATACATTGAGTATTTTGAGGATTAAATTTTGAGTCAGACGCTGAAATCGGGCGAAAGGGGGCGTTTTGCAAAGGTCTCTTTCGAGGCCTTAGAAGCTGTGCCCCTCATGCCGCTTCACATTGAAATTTAGGAGAAAATTATGGATAATGGACGGATGATCATCGCAATCGCGCTTTCTTTTTTGGTGTTTCTTGTCTGGCAATTTGTTTTTGCGCCCCAGGAAACCCAGAGAGCCGAAAAAAAGCAGCCGGAGCAGGTGGCGGCCCCGGAAAAAACCAGGCAGGAGCCATCTGAGGTCAAAGAAACGGTGGTTGTTGAAAAAAGTTTTCCTGCCCGGGGCGGGGACACCCTTCCTGCCGGCAAGGCCCGCATCATCACGGTCGATACGCCGCTGTACCGGGTAAAAATCTCAGAGGATCGGGCGGTTTTTACCAGTTATGTCCTGAAGGGGTATCGCGAGCGAGTTGAAAATGATTCTCCCTATAAGGAATTGATCCCTGAGGTCGTCAGGGACGGAATTCTGCAAACCGATTTAATTAATAACAGTGTTTCCGGGCTCAACAAGGCGATTTACCGGGCAGCCAGGCCGTCCAGACCTGCAGATCAGGTGCCCGGTTCCATTTCCGTGCAGTATGAAAATGAAGCGATTTCCTTTTTCTGGAAGTCCCCTGCAGGGGTTGTGGTGGAAAAAAAGTTTTCCTTTTCGCCCGATAGCTATATGATCAAAATGGCAGTTACCATAAACAATGGATCGGACCGGCCCATTCAGGATCAGCTGGCGATCTCTTTGAAAAACACCCTGCCGGATGGAAAGGAGACCTACGGGTTTTCAGGGCCCAGCGCCCTGATCAATGGAAAACTTGAGCAGATTAAAATCAGTAAAATAAAAGACAAAAATGTCTATACGGGAAATTTAAAATGGATCGCCGTCCAGGACCGCTATTTTCTGGCCGGCATTATTCCTGAAAAGGCGGTGGATGCGAGTATGCGCCTTTTCGTCCAAGACGAAAAAGTGCTGGAAAATCAGATCGTGCTTTCCCTGGGGGAGATCGCGCAGGGAAGCGGGCAGACCCGGGATTTCCAGGTTTTTTTAGGTCCCAAGAGCGTGAAAATATTGAATCGTCTGGGATACGAGCTGGACAAGGTGCTTTATTTCGGCTGGTTTGATTTTATCGCCAAGCCCTGCCTGTGGCTGATGAATTTTCTTTACGGGTTTATTCCCAACTACGGCATCGCCATCATTATCCTGACGATCATTGTCAAGGCCCTGCTCTGGCCCCTGGGTCAGAAAAGCTATAAATCCATGAATGAAATGAAGCGGCTGCAGCCCTTGATGGCCGAGATCAGGGAAAAATATAAAAACGATAAAAAAAGAATGAACCAGGAAATCATGGGGCTCTACAAAGTCTATAAAATCAACCCTATGGGCGGATGCCTTCCCATGATTGTCCAGCTGCCGTTTTTCTTTGCCCTTTATCGCATGCTCTACGAAGCCATAGAGCTGCGGCATGCGCCGTTTCTGTGGTGGATCAATGATCTTTCCGCGCCCGATCGCCTGTTTCAATTTGGCTTTTCAATCCCCTTCATGCAAGCGCCCTACGGCATACCGGTCCTTACCATTGTCATGGGGGGGACCATGTTTTTACAGCAGAAGATGTCCCCGCCGCCCGGGGATCCCAGTCAGGCGAAGATGATGATGTTTATGCCCATTATTTTTACCTTTATTTTTATAAATTTTTCATCCGGGCTGGTTCTGTATTGGCTGGTGAACAACATCCTGTCTATTTCACAGCAATATTACATTTCAAGGAGAAGTGCTTAACGCCGGAGGTTATTTATGTCATCGACCTTAGAATTTGAGGAGAAAAGTGTTGAAAAAGCCGTTGAAAAAGCTTGTAAACAACTAAAAATTTCCCCGGAAAAATTAAAATATGAAGTCCTTTCCCATGGGTCCAGCGGAATTTTCGGGCTGGTGGGGTCCAGAAAGGCCAAAATTCGGGTTGTTGCCGCCAAGGTCAAAAAAGAGGTTAAACCCAGGGCCGTTGTCGAAACGACTGAGCCGCCAGCGGCAGCGGAACCAATTCAAGAGGAGGTCAAAACCGACGACGGGGAAAATCTTCCTGAAATCAGTGCGGTCGCTGATGCGGCCGCACTGCCCGAAAGCGCCGTAACCCTGGCCCGGGAAGCTTTGCAGAAAATGCTCGACGCTGTTACTTCCGAGGCCATAATAACCGTCCGCAACGAGAAAGACCAGCTCGTGCTGGATATCAGCGGTGGAAACACGGCGGTTCTCATCGGGAAACGGGGGCAAACCCTCGAGGCCATGCAGTATCTTATTGAGAAAATCGTGGGCAAGCAGCATGGCGGACAGGGGTATATCGAGATCGATGTGGAAGGCTATCTGGAAAACAGGCG
This sequence comes from Desulfobacterales bacterium, assembly GCA_030688615.1. Taxonomy (GTDB): domain Bacteria; phylum Desulfobacterota; class Desulfobacteria; order Desulfobacterales; family JAUYIZ01; genus JAUYIZ01. The sequence continues at coordinate 6,336 of JAUYIZ010000326.1, forward strand.
CAGCAATCTTCAAAAACTGGCCGAACGGTGTGCGGAAAAAGCCGTGCGCAATGAAAAACCGGTCACCATCGGTCAAATGAACGCGCGGGACCGGAGGATCGTTCATCTGGCGCTGAAAACCGACAATAAAGTCAGGACCCAGAGCATGGGGGATGGCTACGTCCGGCGGCTGGTGGTTTTTCCCAGAAAAACCAATTCCCCCCGGAGCTGAAAGCAGCCGCTGACTATTTTATAACCAATCGAAATTATGAGTGAATCAACCATTGCCGCCATAGCTACCCCTGGCGGAAAAGGGGGGGTCGGCATTGTAAAAATATCCGGGCCGGATGCTGTTTTCATTCTCGGCCGGATTTTTCGAAGGTCCCGATCCATGGCGCAGGGGCCGGCTGCGCCCGGGCAGAATTGTCCGGCTTCCTTTCGATCCCATCAGGTTTACCACGGGTTTATTCTCAACCACGATGACGGCAAGATTATCGACGAGGTCCTGGTCATGGTTATGAAGGCGCCGCTGTCTTACACCAAAGAAGATGTGGTGGAGATTCATACCCACTCGGGCCCTGTCGTACTGGACGCGGTGCTGGAACAGGTTTTAAAAAACCGGGCGCGGCTTGCTCAACCCGGCGAATTTACCAGAAGGGCCTTTGTCAACGGCCGGATCGATTTGACTCAGGCCGAAGCGGTCATGGATCTTATCCATGCCCAGTCAAAGACTGCTCTGCGCATGGCCGCCCTTCAAGTAAAGGGGGAAATGCGCGGTCGGATCGAGTCCATGCGGGCCGCCCTGTCCGGCGTTCAGGTCGAAATCGAGGGGAGCATCGATTTTCCTGCTGACCTGGAAGATGACCTCTGCCCGGAGCGGTTGCCCGCGGTGATTCAGACCCGCGTCATTGACCCGCTGCAAATCCTGCTGGACCAGTATGAGAGCGGCCATGTTTACCGGGACGGCTTCCGCCTCGCGGTGGTGGGCAAACCCAACGTCGGCAAATCGAGCCTGATGAATCGGATTTTAAAAAAAAACCGCGTGATCGTTGCTGCCCTGCCCGGCACTACGCGGGATTTTATCGAGGAAACCGTCACCCTGCGGGAAATTCCCGTGGTGATCACCGATACGGCAGGTATCCACGAAACAGACGATTTCATTGAGAAAATAGGCATGGAAAAGACCGCGGAAGTCATCGATCAGGCGGACCTGGTTCTTTTTGTGGTCGATTCCAGCTGCCCGCTCGAGGCCGCAGACAGGCAAATATATGAAAAGGTCAAAGATAAAACTGTGATACTCGTGCGCAACAAAAGCGATCTGGCGGGTCCGGGAGGCGACACCTTTCTTCCTGCGGCCTGGATGCGGTTTCCCGCTGGATCCACCTCGGCGCTCAACGGGACGGGCATTGAGGATCTTGAAAAAATGATTGCCCAGACGTTCACCGGACCACAGGGGCCTGAATCTGCTGACACGGTTACCCCCAACCTGCGGCACAAGCTGGCGCTTGAAATCGCCCGCAAGGCTGCCGGCGCAGCTTATATGGGGCTTCTGCGCCGGCAGCCCTATGAACTGGTGGCCGTGGATGTGCGCGAAGCCATGGATGCTTTGGGGGAAATCCTAGGCCTTGCCGGGGAAGAGGATCTGTTGGATAAAATATTTGCCAGGTTCTGCATTGGCAAATAATGTTTCACGTGAAACATATATCGGGACAGTTTACGGTTACCAGTTACCGGTTAACGGTTAAAAAACAGAAATCAGAGGCGAAAGAATTGATTGAAAAGTTGAGGTCAATATCCAAAATGTTCCATCGTTGCATATTCATTGAAAAAACTGGAAACTGGAAACCGGAAACCGTAAACTGTTTCTAACCGTTCACGGTTAGAAACAGGGATAGGCAGCGTGCAATGGATCTGAGAGATTTTTTTCGCAAATATGAAGACCTTCAGCAGGTCGTGGACCGTGCATTTGACCGTGTTAAGCAAATATATCCTGAAAATGTCACCTGTGCGGTAAAGTGCTCCGAGTGCTGTCATGCTCTGTTTGATATCGGAATCCTGGAAGCCATCTACATCAGCGACCGGTTCCATGGCAGATTAGACCCGGAAAAAAAAACAAAGATCATCGCAAGGGCCGTTCAGGCCGACCGGAAAATATACCGCCTTAAAAGAAAAGCGTTTCAGAACTGCCGCTCCGCAAAGGATGCCCGCAAGGTGCTGGCGGAAACGGCCAGACAGCGTGTCCGGTGCCCCCTGCTCAATGAACAGGAACAATGCGATTTATATGACTTCCGGCCGGTTACCTGCCGGGCTTACGGCCTGCCGGTGGCCATCCAAGGCCTGGCGCATACCTGTGGAAAATCCGGCTTTGTCAGGGGGGAGTCTTATCCGACCCTTAATCTGGACAAGATGAACCGGCAACTTAACCAGCTGGCCCAGGAGCTGGTCCGGACCATGAATACCCGGTATTCAGGACTGGCGGAAATGCTCGTCCCTGTGTCCAGGGCGCTGCTTACCGAGTATGATGATAAATTTCTGGGGGTCAGGAAAGAACCGGGCTGTCCGGGAAAGGAAAGGCCAGGACCATGAAAGAGCTGTCAGGGGAAGAACAGGAAAGAAAAAAAGCGATATTTGAAACCATGTCCCCCAAGCGGCAGGGATACATCCTCAAGATCGGCTATGATGCCTGGGATCCCTTTGCGCCGCCCAAGGACCCCATCGACCTTCGCAAGGCCAGAAGCGAAGGGGCAGCGCGGGCTATGGTCCGGCAATTTCTTCAAAGCCGCAATGGACAGGACGACCCAAAAGAGTATGTGAGGGGGGCTGTCGAGATCTGTTCCGGCCTTATCCGCCGGGAAGCCAGCTACAGCGGCATGTATGATTTTGCCTGCTGGTATCAAAAATTTGCACAAAAAGACGGCGCCCAGTGAAGTGGGTCGAGGTGAGCATCCCCTATGAGCATCAGAATCCCGCTCTGGCCCAGGATCTGATTGCAAATCTTTTTTTTGAAATGGGAACCAGCGGCGTGGTTGTCAAAGAACCGGGCACCGATGCAAGCGACGGCTTTGGCGAGGAATTTCAGGATGACCCGTACCATGCCGTGGCGGGGTATTTTCCCAAAAATGAGTGGACCGGAAAGAAAATCCGTGCATTTGAAACCGCATTGACCCGGCTAAAAGATAAAGTCGGCTTCAAATTTGAGATCATTTGCCGCCAGGTGGCGGACGAAGACTGGGAAAATTCCTGGAAAGATTATTTTTGGCCTGAAAAAATCGGCGCCCGACTGGTGGTAAAACCCACCTGGAGGGCTTATGCTCCCGGCAAGGATGACATCGTGCTGGAGATAGATCCGGGAATGGCTTTCGGCACGGGAACACACCCCACCACGCGTATGTGTATCCGGATGCTTGAAACTTATGTGGCCCCGGGCTGTTCTTTTCTGGATCTGGGAACCGGGTCCGGAATTTTATTGATCGCTGCCGGAAAGCTCGGCGCCGGGCGGGCTTTGGGCGTCGACCAGGATGAAGATGCGGTAAAAATAGCCCGCAATAATCTGCTGCACAACCGGCTGGACCCGGAACGGTTCCGGGTGCAACAGGGAAATCTGGTCAGGGGGCTGCAAGAGAGGTTTGATCTGATTGCGGCCAACATCGTTTCGCAGGTCATTGTTGATTTGCTCCCGGACATCCACAGGGTCATGAAGGACGACAGCATCTTTATCTGTTCGGGCATTACCGGGGAAAATGAGGATCGCGTCCTTGCCGGGATGGGCGCAGCCCGTCTTACGGTGCTCCAAAAGGTTGTAACCGACGGCTGGCTTGCATTTGCCGCCGGAAGATATTAATATGCAGCTTTAAATACTAAGGGGGTGATTCATGACAATCGAAGGGCTAACGGCCTATCCGGATGAAGTCGTCAAGAAATACCGGGAGAAAAAATGGTGGCTGGATCTGACGCTGGCCGATGTTTTCAACCAGGCGACCGACACCTTTCCCCAAAGAGAGGCCGTGGTGGATGCGCGCCAGCGGCTGACCTATGCCCAGCTGCGGGACCGGGTGGACAGATTCGCGCTGGCTCTTCTGGCGCTGGGCTTACAAAAGGGCGACAGCCTCATCCTGCAGCTGCCCAACTGTGCCGAGTGGGTGATTGCCTATTTTGCCTGTCAAAAAATAGGCGTGCCCCCGATTTCGGCGCTGCCCCGTAATTCCCGGACCGAGATCGAACATTTTTGCCGCTTGACCAACCCTATGGCCTGGATCGTGCCGGACCGCCTGGGAAAAACGGAATACCTTCCTTTGATCGAAATGATTCGTCCCAACCACCCGGACATGAAGCATGTGATCATCTGGGGCGAAACCGTGCCCCGGGGGATGCTTTCTTTTGATGCCTTGATAGCCAAAGAAAAGCCGGACACGTACCCGCCGGATTATTTGGAGCAACGTAAGCCCTCCCGGGACGATATCGTTCATTTTATGCCCACCGGGGGCACCACGGGCCTGCCCAAGTTGATACCGCGGACCCAGGAATGCTATGTATGTAATGGTTATTATTGTGAAAAAGCAGTCGGTCTGCGAAATGCCGAAAGTGTGGAGATGTTAAATATCCCCATCGGGCACAATGCGGCCATCATTGCCCAGATGGTTCCGGTGATCATGTGTGGCGGAAAAGTGGTCATCAACCCTTCCACCAAACCCAGGGACATCCTGGAATGGATAGAGAAAGAAAGGGTTAATTTTACCCTGATTGTCCCGGCGCAACTGGCGGGCATCTTATCTGAACCGGATCTGGACAAGTATGATCTCAGTTCGTTGCGCTTTCTTACCTACGGCGCCGCCCATGTGCCGGCCGAGCTGGTCAAGGAAGCCATGGATCGGAAACTGGCAGCGTATTATTCAAACGGCTTCGGCATGGCCGAAGGCCCCATCGCCATCACAAGGTTCACCGATCCGGCCGATGCGGTCAAATACACGGTGGGAACCCCCACCTGCCCCTACGACGAGTACAAAATCATAGACGATGACGGCCGCCCGGCGCCGCCGGGCCAAGAAGGGGAGTTGATTGTCCGGGGGCCGACAGTTTTCAGCGGTTACTTTAAATCGGCGGAGGAAAATAAAAAGGTTTTTACCCCGGACGGGTTTTTCCGCACGGGAGACCTGGCGAAATTTGACCGGGCCGGCAATCTGGTAATCACGGGCAGGAAAAAAGATGTCATCAACCGGGGCGGGGAAATGATTTCCGCCATGCAGATCGAGGAGCTGGTCATCACCCATCCGGCGGTGGAGGATGTGGCCGTGATCGGCATGCCCGATGCGCTGCTGGGCGAGCGGTTGTGCGCCTATGTCAAGCCCAAAGCCGGCAGAGCAATCACCTTTGAACAGATTATCGCCCATCTTAAAGCACAGGGCGCTTCGGTGATGCTGCTGCCGGAACGAGTGGAGCTGGTGGATGAAATCGCGCTGACGCTCATCGGCAAGCCGGATAAAAAAGCGTTGCGGGATGATATTGCGCGCAAGCTTAAGGCCGAAGGTAAGATTTAAGGTAACCGTTCACGGTTACCCTTTAAGGTGGAACATTCTCCGTTTTTTGCGACGGGATTATTTAAAAGGAGGCACACAATGCCCATGGAAACCCAGACGGTCTATTTTGATAAACCCGGCAGGAAGAATACGGCTGAAGTTCTCCGGATTGCCCGGAAACGTGCCGAAGAGCTTGAAATTACAACGATTGTGATCGCATCCACCACCGGCGCGGCCGCAGTTGCGGCCATGGATGTTTTCAGCGGCATGCAGGTTGTCGCTGTCAGCCACTCTGTGGGCTTCACCCATGGCGCGCCCCAGCCCAACCTGCAGAAATTTACCCCTAAAAACAGAAAGCTCGTCGAGGGCCAGGGGGGGGTGATCCTCACCACGACCCACGCCTTTGCCGGCGTCAGCCGGGCTCTGAAGAACAAATTCGAAAGCTATACCGGCGTGGACGTCATCGCACACACCCTCAAGCTTTTTGGCAGCGGCATGAAAGTGGCCTGTGAAGTTTCCATGATGGCGGCCGACGCGGGTCTGGTGCGCATTGACGATAAGGAAATCATCGCCGTGGCCGGCAGTGGTGGCGGGTCCGACACCGCAATCGTCCTGCAACCGGTTATTTCACAGGATTTTTTTAACCTGAAGGTCAGGGAAATCCTCTGCAAACCCCGCTGAAAGGGGAGACGTTCTTGAGTGTAAAAGTTAGGGTGCTGTAACATAAAGGGATATTTAAGGTGGATCTGTTACTTGACAGCTTTTACGCCGCGCTGCTGCTGGTGGTGTCTTTGAACGACGAAATGATGGTTATCGTCGGGGTGACTTTAAAAGTCAGCCTGTCTTCCACCGTGATTGCCGCTTTGCTGGGCGTTCCCTCCGGGTTTATCATTGCCTTTGCGGATTTTCCCGGCAAGCGCATGGTAATTACCATTCTCAACACCCTGCTGGCACTGCCCACGGTGATCATCGGACTTTTCGTTTATGCTCTGATCTCCAGAAGAGGCCTGCTGGGCATCTTTGACCTGCTCTATACCCAACGGGCGATGATCATCGGCCAGGTGATTCTGGTCATTCCGTTGGTGACGGCCTTAACTCTTGCCGCCATCAGTCGCATCGACCAACGTTATCGTAAAACCGCCTTGACTCTCGGCGCCGGCCGGGTTCAAACGGCCTGGGTGGTGTTGCGGGAGGCGCGTTTCGGGATCATGGCCGCAGTGATTGCCGCTTTCGGGCGCGTGATATCCGAAGTGGGCATCAGCATGATGCTGGGCGGCAATGCCAGGGGCTTTACCCGCACCATTACCACGGCCATGGCGCTGGAGTACGACAAGGGATATTTTGCCCTGGCCGTGGCCCTGGGAATGGTTTTGCTGGCGCTCAGTTTTGGCATGAACCTGCTTTTTCACTTCTTTCAGGGAAGAAGCCGTGTATGATCGTCTATGAATTGACCAACCTGGAAAAAATCTACCACGGCCGAAAAATCCTGGATATTTCAGCGATAACCATACAGGCAAATGAAATATATGCCTTGCTGGGGCCCAACGGTGCGGGAAAATCGACCCTGCTCAATATCCTCGGCTTTCTGGAAGCGCCCAGCTCGGGTCGTCTCAAATACTTTTCCCGGCCGGTGCGCTTTAATAAGGCAGAATTGTTTGCCCTGCGCCGTGATGTCGTCATGGTGGCACAGCATCCGATATTATTTACTACCACCGTGTTTAAGAACCTGGAATTTGGACTGAAAATAAGAAAGATTTCCAAAGACAAACGGAAAAAGCTCATCGAGGACGCTCTCGACCTGGTGGGCATGAGAGATTTTATCTGCGCCCGGGCCCATCGACTCTCGGGCGGTGAGACCCAACGGGTAGCCCTGGCCCGCGCCCTGGTTCTTTCCCCGAAAGTATTTTTGTGCGATGAACCCACCTCCAGTGTCGATATGGAGAACCAGGGAATAATTCTAAATATTCTCAAGCAGATAAAAGAAAACAGCCCCACAACGATCATTTTCACGACCCATGATCGAACCCAGGCGGCCAGTATTGCCGACCAGACCCTCTTGCTGGATCATGGCCGCCTCATTCCCGGCGGATATGAGAATATCTTTCCGGCCAGCATTTCCGGTGCCGGCGAAAAAGAGGTTCGCTGCAACCTGTATCCGGGGGTCTGCTTGTCCCTGCCGCCCGCAGGGATCGACCCATCCAGGAGCCGGATCAGAATCTTTTTGGATCCGTGCCGGATAAAACTCTACACGCCTTCCGGGGAACCCCCTCCGGGCAACGTGTTTGCGGGCAAGGTGTGCCAACTAGTTCAGGAAAATTCAGGGGTCAGGGTTTTACTCGACTCGGGCATCCGCTTAACCCTGATTATCACGGAAGAAAATTACCGTCAGCGGCACATAATGCTCGGCGATATTGTGCAATATCACATCCCCCCCGAGGCCATTCAAATCCTGGAACCGCAACAGGCGGGGTGACTTTTTAGTAACCGTTCACGGTTTACAGTTACCGGTTCACGGTTTAAAAAAATAGACATTAGAGGAGAAATATGAGGTCGGCTGCAGAGCTGAGAACACAGCTTTATGCAAACATAGAAAACCTGGTCCTCGGGGCCAGGTCAGAGATAGATGGCTCTGCCTTGGCGTTTAATGTCTAAAATTATAAATTCCAAGCACCAAATTCCAATATTCAATGACCCAAACCTTGATGAAATCGTAAAAAGTCCCAAAAACCGTCACTCCGGCGAAGGCCGGAGTCCAGAACTAGTTGAAAATACTGGATTGCGCCGAGGCTTTAGGAGCGCCGGGTCAAGCCCGGAATGACAAAAAAGGTGAAAACCGACTTTTTACGAGACCATCAAACCTTATAAAGAGAAGAATCGCGAGACATGGAAATTTGTAGGCACGGTCCGAGAAAAATACCGGGCGCAGGCCTGCCCCCGGTATTTTAAACGATTATCCCTTGATGATGCGGGGTAAAAGCATTTGATGCTGTGGGCAGATCGACTTGGGATTCTGGTATGCAGCACCGGCAAAGGCCGTAAGGTATTTTCGCAGTTGGTCCATGGGGACGACCTCATCGACCAGGCCGGTTCGGGCGCAGTAAAGGGGCCGGGAGTTGTCGTGATACTCCTGGGCCAGTTTGTTCATGTTTTCTATGATGGGCTCCAGGGGTTTTCCGGATTCGCTTTCTTTCACCAGGCGGCGGGAATAGGTGGCCACGGCCGCTGTCTCGCCATGCATGACATAAATTTCCGTGGTGGCAGTTCCCAGGGTAAAGGCGTTGTGCCGGTTGGCCGTGGGGCCGCCCATGATATAATGGGCGGCAGCGGTTCCTTTCCGCAGCACCACGAGCATCATGGGCACATCGGTCTGTTGAATGGAATAGATCAGGGCCTGGCCGAGACCTAATAGTTCGGCCTGTTCGGCAATGTCCCCCACATCGATACCGCTGGTGTCCTGAAACCAGACAATGGGAATCCGGTCCCGTCCGCACAAAGTGACAAATTCGTTCATCTTGATCAGTCCCTGCCGGTAGAGCTTGCCTCCGATGCCGGGGTAGTCCGCGTATTCCGGATAGCCTTTTCCGAGGTAGCCCTGGCGGTTGCCGATAAAACCGGTCAGAAACCCGTCCACCTTGCACAAGCCCGTATAGACTTCGCGGCCGTAATCCGGGCGAAACTCCATGTGCTCGCTGGAATCGACAAGCCGGGAAAGGATTTCGTCAAAATCATAGACCTGCTTCTGGTTAAACGGAACCAGGCGGTATATGTCCCCGGATGGAAATTTGGGGGAATCGGGTTCGGCCACGCGGAAGAATTTGGGATGATAGGCGGGCATATCCTTCATATAATCTTTCAGGCCGTCCAAAACCCCTTGTTCTTCTTCGTAGACATATCTGAAAAACCCGGTTTGATCATAATGGATTTGTACGGAACCCGGGGGCTGGGCCTTGTACTGCTTGGCCTCGCTGATAATTTGTGCGGCGCCTTCCAAATCAAAATGGCCCCGGGGGGACATGCCGCCCAGGATGCCGCCGCCGCCTACGGCGATGTTGCAGTCCTTGTGGGCAAAAAGAATGGTCGGACTGATTCCCTGATATCCGCCGCCGGCAGGGTTTGTGCCGTAGATGCCGGCCAGGACGGGGATTCCCGCCTGCTCCAGTTCCGCATGCCGGAAAAAGGTGGTGCCGGACCCGCGGCGGTTGGCGTAAAATTTTTCCTGTTCGTTTAATTGAACCCCGCTGCAGTTAACCAGCCAGACCAGGGGAATATTCAGACGCTTGGCAAGGTCGGTCACCCGGAGAATATTTTCCGATTGTCCGGGAATCCAGGCCCCGGCCATGTATTTGTTGTCGAAACCGATCACCACAGCCCATTTGCCGGAAATCTTGGCCAGCCCGTCGAAAACATTGGTGGTTCCGATTTCGGTTTGCGCGGGATTGTAGAGGGTGTGCAAGCCGCACCAGGTCCCCGGATCGATCAGGTATTCGAGCCGCTGCCAGACGGTCAATTGCCCCCGTGCATTGATGCTCTCGGTGCTGAACCCGGCGTTTTTTATCCGCTCGATTTCTTCGGCAATCTCCGTTTCAACATTTTTGATATGCTGTAAACTTTCTTCGCTCCGTTTGATATGGCCCGATTTGATTTCATGGCCGAAATCGGTCATATGCGTAAAGTAGGGTCTCATGTAGTAACTCCAGATTTATTTATTCGATGATCGCCAACACATCGTCTTCCTCTATGGTGGCGCCTTCCTTAACCTTTATTTCCTTGATGGTGCCAGCGCAGGGCGAAAACACCGGGGTTTCCATTTTCATGGCTTCGATGATAATGATTTCATCGTCTTCTTCAACGGTATCGCCGACCTGTACGTTGATTTTGAATATTTTCCCGGATAATGGGGATAGAACATCTTGTGGCATAATATCTCCTCCTTTAAAATGTTTATATGAAAACAACTTAACCGTTAACTGTAAACCGGCAACCGTCAACGGATGTTACCCTTGAACCCCTGAATCCTCGAACCCTGTTTTCATCGTTCGTTATTTGGTCTGTGGTTTCATTTGAGTATGGTTAAAAATATTCCCGCTGCAATCACGGTTCCGATGACCCCCGCGACATTGGGCCCCATGGCGAACATCAGCAGGTAGTTTTGTTTGTCCTCCTGGGCGGCGACCTTGTGTACGACCCTGGCGGCCATGGGAACGGCCGAGACGCCCGCCGCACCGAGAAGCGGGTTGATCTTGTTCCGGGTAAAAAGATTGAAAAGCTTGGCCAGCAAAATCCCGGAAGCCGTGCTGACCACAAAGGCAAACAAGCCCAGAAAGAAGATCAGCAGCACCTTGGGCCGTAAAAAGTTTTCAGCGTCCATGGTTGCCCCGACAGAGATCCCCAGAAATATGGTGATAATGTTTAACAGCTCGTTTTGCGCGGCGCCTGAAAGCCTGTCAACCACCTTGGATTCACGGAAAAGGTTTCCGAGCATGAACATGGCCATCAGGGGCGCCGAGGCTGGAATCAGAAGAATGATAATCGGGGCTGAGATCAGAGGGAATAAAAGTTTTTCCAGGCGGGAAACCTTTCTCATCTTTTTCATTCGAATGGCGCGTTCTTTCCGGGTGGTCAGCAGGCGCATGACGGGCGGCTGAATAATGGGGACCAAAGCCATGTAGGAGTAGGCCGCCACCGCACAACTGCCTAACAGGTGAGGCGCCAGCTTGGAGGCCAGATATATGGTGGTAGGCCCGTCGGCGCCGCCGATGATGCCCACGGTGGCGGCTTCCTTCAGGGTGTAACCCATGGCATACATGACGAAAAATGTAGTATACACGCCGGCCTGGGCGCCGGCCCCCAGGAAAATGAGCACCGGCCTTGCCAGCAGCGGCCGGAAATCCGTCAGCGCGCCGAGTCCCAGAAAGATGAGCGGCGGAATGATATCCCACTCGATGCCGTAATGATAAAACCGCCAGAGCAGGCCTTCGCCGGGCTTCATTAATTCCGCCAGGGGAAGGTTGGCGAGAACGATTCCAAAACCGATGGGCAACAATAGAAGGGGTTCGTAATTGCGGGCAATGGCAAGATAAATGAGGACAAAGCCGATGACCCACATGACAAGGATGCCGGGGGTAATCAAAATTATCCCCGAGGTGTTAAAAATCGAAAGCGCTGCCTCAACCATTATTGTGCCTTGTTGTTTTTATTTTCCAATCGCATGCTGATGAGGGATGTAACCCGGATCGAGAGATAAAGCAACGTCATGCCGAAGAAAACTCCGATTATGCCGGCAAAGAAAATAAAAACGGCTTGCATCATTGGGAAATCCTTTTATCCTTTATCCTGAAATAGGTCAAAGATATAACCTGAAAATGTGATAAAGTAAAGCACAAAATACAAAATAGGGGACGTTCATAAGTTTATACCTGAATTTTGCATGTGATGTAACATAAAAAATAGAAAACCATCTGGGAACCCTGCTATAATAGGGTTTCAGCCAAAACCCACAATTATAAAAGGAGGTACCCAGATGGTAAAACAACGAAAGAAGGATAACAGGAAA
>JAUYIZ010000190.1 GCA_030688615.1 Desulfobacterales bacterium
GGAAGCGGAGCCGAAAAAGGGCCACGGCAAAAACGGCGCGGCCGAATATGCGAAAGCCGAGCGGATCAAAGTAGCTCATCCAACCTTGAAGTCCTGTGCTCCCTGTCCGGGATGTCCCAAAGGTAAGGTCTATCCCGTCAAGAAGTCCGGGATTGCGGTGCGGTTCACGGGGATGGCCCCTCTGGCCGCAAAAATCTATGATTTGGAGAAGCTGCGCTGCAACCTCTGCGGCGAGGTTTTTACGGCTGACACCCCGGAAGGGGTCGGTTCCGCCAAGTATGATGAAACCGCCGGGAGCATGGTGGCGGTGCTCAAGTATGGCAGCGGCGTCCCCTTCTATCGGATCGAAAAGCTTCAGGAAAGCCTCGGCATCCCCCTGCCGGCCTCGACCCAGTGGGATATTGTGGAACAGGCCGCCAACCGGGGCATCTATCCCGCCTATCGGGAGTTGGTCCATAAGGCCGCCCAGGGCGAGGTCATCCACAACGATGATACGACGATGAAAGTTCTGTCCCTGATGAAAAACAGCGAGGAGAAAGCGGCCCGCTCGGGAATGTTTACCACCGGCATGGTGTCCCTTGTGGAGGATCATAAGATCGCCCTGTTCTTTACGGGACAAAAGCACGCCGGTGAAAACATGCTGGAGCTGCTAAAACAGCGGGATGCCGAGCTGGGACTGCCGATTCAAATGTGCGATGCCCTCTCGAGAAACTCACCGGAATCTTTAAACGTTCTGCTGGCAAACTGCCTGACCCATGGGCGGCGTAACTTTGTGGATGTGGCGCCCAATTTCCCGGAAGAGACCGGCTATGTTATCGAACAGATCGCCCAGGTGTACAGAAACGATCATGCGGCCAAGGACCAGAAGCTTACGCCCCAGGAACGGCTGCTCTTCCATCAACGGGAAAGTGGACCGGTGATGAAGAATCTCAAACAGTGGCTTTCTGAACAGCTCGCGCAAAAGAAGACGGAGCCAAACTCGGGATTGGGAAAAGCCATCGCTTACATGCTCAGACACTGGGAGCCCTTGACCCTTTTCCTGCGCGTCACGGGTGCGCCCTTGGACAATAATATTTGTGAACAGGTGTTGAAAAAGGGTGTCCTTCCGGCAAGGCTGCTCAGCGGGCATAAATTTACCGGGGTGGAGCTGGAGGGGCGCAAACGCACCCTCAACGCACGGCTGTGCTGCCATCGGCCACAATCTGATTGGTTGGGACAGGTTCGTCAGGAATCGTCGACGGGCATGCTGTTCTGATAATTCCAGGGCATCCAGTTGCTGGGATTTTTGGAAACCTCGGAAGCATGCTTCTGAAGGGCCGTCAAGTAATCAAAGGGATTGACATGCCCCAGGTTGCAGGTGTGGATCAAGCTCATGAACATATCGCCGACAAAGGCGCCGTGTTCGGTTCTATAAAAAAGGGCATTTTTGCGATTGAGAATCGCCTTTTTCAGCGCCTGTTCACAAATATTATTATCCAGGGGTGCGCCAGGCACGCGTAGAAAAAGGGTCAGGGGCTCCCAGTGTTTGAGCATGTAAGCGATGGCCTTCCCAAGGCCGGAGTTTGGCTCCGCCTTCTTTTGATCAAGCTGCTCAGAAAGCCACTCTTTGAGGTTTTTCATCACCGGACCGCTTTCCTGCTGATGGAAGAGCAGCCGTTCCTGGGGTGACATGTGCTGGTCCTTGGCTGTTTGATCGTTTCTGTATACCTGAGCGATTTGGTCAATAACATGGGAGGTTTCTTCCGGGAAGCTGCCAGCCACATCCACGAAGTTGCGCCGCCCATGAGTCAGGCAGTTTGCCAGGATGATCTTTAACGCTTCCGGCGCATTCCGAGAAAGGGCATCGCACATTTGAATCGGCGGGTTCAGCTTGGCATCCCGCTGTTTGAGCAACTCCAGCATATTTTCACCGGCATGCTTTTGTCCCGTAAAGAACAGGGCGATCCTGTGATCTTCCACGATGGACACCATGCCGGTGGTAAACATTCCGGTGCGGGCCGCCTTCTCCTCGCTGTTTTTCATCAGGGCCAGGATTTTCATGGGAGTATCGTCGTTATGGATGACATCGCCTTGGGCGGCCTCACGGACCAACTCCCGATAAGCGGGATATACACCCCGGTTTGACGCCTGCTCGACGATATCCCACTGGGTTGACGCCGGCAGGGGGACGCCGAGGCTTTCCTGAAGCTTTTCGATCCGGTAGAAGGGGACGCCGCTGCCATACTTCAGCACGGCGACCATGCTCCCGGCGGTTTCATCATACTTGTCAGGTCCGACACCGGCAGGAGTTTCCGCGGTAAATACTTCACCGCAGAGGTTGCAGCGCAGCTTTTCCAGATCATAGATTTTTGCGGCCAGGGGGGCCATCCCCATGAACCTTACCGCAATCCCCGACTTCTTGACGGGATAGACTTTCCCTTTGCATTCCGGACAGGAAGCGCCGGATTTCAAGGTCTCATGGGCTACTTTGATCCGTTCGGCTTTAGTGTAGGCAGCGGCGCCGTTCCTGCCATGGCCCTTTTTCTGTTCCGCTTCCTGTTGTTTGCTGATAGCCTCCAGTTTGCTCTTATTCTGGAAGACCTTTTCCATGGTCTCCGTTTTGGCGCCAAAGATCATCCTTAAGAGACGCTTGATCGCTGTGGCCTTGTCATCCAGGGACTGGCTGAGCAGTGCAATGGCTTCCACCAGAGATTTAATGATTTGATAATCGCCTTCCAGCAGGATTCCCTTTTCCACCCGTGCCAGGAGGCCTTCCAGGTCTTCCGCTTTCAGATCAAGCTGTTTTGGCCTACTCATATCTGGCCTCCGCAAAGATGAAAGCGAAAGTCCTTCGCCAAGGGTTTTCCCCAAACTCCTTTGATTGATCTGTTTACTTTATGGGTCTGATCGTTCTTCCCCCGGCCTGTGGTCCGGCCAAGATAAAGCCACCCTGCGGCTCGGTAGCAGGTCCCCTGAAAGCGCTCCTCATCAACAAAGGTCTCCAGGTAATAGAGGGGATGATTGTATATCCGCTCCCAGTCGCATGGCAGGATCCTTGCCATCCTCCCCAAGAGATGAGACGCCAGACAGGGCACCTGGATCCAGGGCAGCAGAAGAAATCGGGTGTTGCAGGCCATGAGGGAAAGATACTGCTTCCGCATCGCTTGCGACCAGCCGATGAACCGGTCGCGGCACCCGATATGCCGGGGCGCCGATGACCAGGCAAGACAGGCAATGGGCCGATCCTTCGAGACAACAATATATTTGAGGTGTTCCCCGACGGGCTGGCAATAGCCAAGATAATGATGCTCTTCAATCAGGCTGTTGAAGAGCGGCTCCCATGGTGTCCGTCTAACCTGCCGGAACTCCAGGGGCTGAAGGTCCGCCACATTTCCCGTAAGGGGCGTCTGATCAATCTCCGTCCGGGCCGGTCTTGTGCGGCGCAAAAAGGGCGGGGGATTGTGCTGCCTGAGGGGCGGAAGCTGGATATATCCGGCCCTGTCCATCTGAAGCATCAACCCCCGGCACACCATGTCCCGGAGCACCCCGTTGGGCTGCACCCAATCCCAGGCTGTACACAGCTTCCGGGAGAGACTCCAGCGGCTGTCCTCGGGATGCTCCGCGATGAATTGCCTGACAAAATCGACGTCTTTCCGGGTAAATTCCTTGCCTCTATAGCGAATCAGCGTTTCCATGGGCTCGATATAACACGATCCGAGCCCGAACGCAAGAGGCATTATCCAGAAATGTTAATTTTTTTCCATGCAGGACCAACACGGACCTTGCCGGGATCGCCGTTCCAAAGCAAAAGCTGCAACTCGTGAACGGCCAGAACGCTGACCCGGTCATTGCTCTCATCGGGCCACCAGCGAAACGTGCCCTTGGACAAGCGTTTATGACAAAGCCAGTACCCTTGGCCGTCATAGGTCAACACCCTGATGGCAGTTTTTCTCCGGTTCCGGAAAATAAAGACAGTGCCCGAAAAAGGGTCCATGCTCAGAACATGCCGGCAGATCCCCGCGAGACCATCTATCCCCTTGCGGAAGTCGACTGCCTTGACTGCCAGGAGAATCCGCATCTGCGGCGTGAGCTGGATCACGACCAGAATCCCTGGAGCAGTTCCCCTAGAGATGGGAGAGCGCCTGTGGCTGATAAGTGCAATCGATTGCCATCGGCACGGATACACTCCATCTGCCATTGGCTCGTGCAAGGACCACCCACTTCCAACCGCAGGAACTGGACCGGCTTCTCCGTGACGAAATGATTGCCTGGCAGACGCTTTTTGAGCTCCATGAATGAAAGCCGCAAAGCGCGACTCACTTGGCTAACGGTATGAACGTTACACAACTGCACCGCCACTTGCCACAACTCCGGCGGGATGCGCTTCCTCTTGCTGCTGCGCTGTGCCCGCCAGTCAATGAATTGTTGCTGGACTGATTCTAACGTAAACTGATCGCTGACTTGGGTAGTATCCATCGGCCATCCTCCTTTTGTTCAGATGGCCCACCTTACACTATGCCACTATCCCAAGTTAAGCACGCCTACCGGAAAGACACCATTGATCGTAAAGATCAGGTTTGGGCCGCCGACATAACCTATATCCCTCTTGCCAGGGGTTTCATGTATCTGGTGGCGATCATGGACTGGTGGAGCCGCTATGTCCTTGCCTG
>JAUYIZ010000202.1 GCA_030688615.1 Desulfobacterales bacterium
CTGGCTGCCGGACTACGTCCAAACCTATATCGAGCGGGACGTGCGCAGCCTGTCCAACATCGGTGATCTAAACCTTTTCGCCAGGTTCCTGGCTCTTTGCGCCGGACGCGCGGCTCAACTGCTCAACTACTCCGGCCTGGCTGCCGATTGCGGCATCTCGGTGGACACGGCCAAGCGCTGGTTGTCGGTGCTCAACGCCAGCTTCATCGCTTTTCTCCTGCCGCCCCACCATCGCAATTTCAACAAGCGGGTGATCAAAAGCCCCAAACTGTACTTTTTTGACACCGGGCTGCTCTGCCATCTGCTGGGCATCCGGGAGGCCGGACAGATTCCCACCCATCCCCTGCGCGGCGCCTTGTTCGAAAACCACGTGGTCTCCGAAACCGCCAAGGCCTACCTGCATCACCGCCGGACACCGCCGCTTTTTTTCTGGCGGGATCGCACCGGCCACGAAATCGATCTGATCATCGACGACGCCGGCCGCCTCTATGCAGTCGAAATCAAGTCGGGTCAAACCCTGTCCGGCGACATGTTCGACAGTTTGCGCTGGTGGAGCAACCTTACCGGCCGGCCCCCGGAAAGCGCCATGCTGGTCTTCGGCGGCGATCAGGCCCTCACCCGCCGGGGCGTGGCCGTCCGGCCCTGGTTCGGGGTCTAATTGCAGGCAGGACATAAGCTCCTAGCGGTAACTGAACGGAAAAAGCCGCTGAGGGCATTGCCATATCTGCTCCAGCGCCGCCTCCATGCCGGCGCCGGCCAGGGATTCAAAATGCGATGCGTTCAGTTTCAGCGCGGTTTCAATCACCTTGTTAATCGCGGAGTTGCTGCCATAGGCATCCGTTACGCCCATATGCCATAGGGCGGAAAACGGCAGCAGCGCCATCACATAGATGGTGGCCCGCCTTTGATTATGCAGGCATAGTTTCAAACTTTTTTTAAACCACCGGACGGCTGGATCCGGCCGGTTCAGATGCAGGGCGATGCGGCCTAAATTGAAGGTCCAGAGCTGGCGGGGATGGTCAGGGTTGGTAAAAAGTTTCCGACCTTGCGAACACCAGTCCAGATACGCTGCGGCCGGCTGGTGATCGGCGACGTCCGCCAGAAAGCGCGACAGGGCCGCATGCTGCCAGATGTTCAGCCGGTTTTCATCCCGCAGCTTATGGACCTGCTGCCAATCTGCGGCCCCAAGAAAAGCGAAAAGACTGTCGCGGGCCCGAAGATGATCCTGCGCGTCAAGCAAGGCATAAATCAAATAAGCGTATTGGCGCAAAACGTCCCGGCAGTATTCTGGCACCTTGCCGCCGCCGAATGCGGTCATGGAAAGATGGGCATACTTTTCCGTATTTGCCAGGTGGCCGGGCCCGCAAAACCCGTAATTCTGGGCGACGGTGCCGTAAAGCCTTGCCAGAACCGTATCCGTGGGGCACCCAACTTCGCATTGGCACTGATACCTCGACTCCAGCATTGCCAGCAATTGTCGCAGGTCTTCCGGAAAGGCACAGTCAAACCGGTATTCATTGTGGAGGGAAACCAGCCGGTAATTAAAAAAATCCGCGCACAGATTCACATCAGCGCTTCGAGCCCGGGGAAAAAGCCGATTGGCCCGGTTCGCAGCGGCGCGGCCGGCCATCACGTCCCCTGTATGGTTTGCCAGCGCCAGCGTCGCGCAAGCATACCCGAAGGCGGACAGCGGCGCACCGGCGGCGGCCCTTTCGAAGAGATATTCTGAAATGAAATCGCAATAAATTCCGGCATCCTTAAGCTGCCAGTTTGCAATCTTTGCATTCAGATGGGATACAAAGGGGGCAAAAAGCTCGGCCGAAGCGGCGATCTGTTCCAGGATTCCGGAAAACTTTCCGCGCACGGCCTGATATTTCACCCAGGAGGAATCAACCGATTTCATATGGTCCAGGAAGGCGTGCGGGTCGGACAACATGGCCGATAACGCCACAAGCCGTTTGCCGTTGCCGGGCACATGCCAGCGGGCGAACATCCAGGCCTCTTCCAGGGTTGCGACCGGCAAGGTCTCCACGGCGTCATTTGCGCTGATCGGCGCATTTTCCTCGGGAAAGAGCAACAGGGAAAACCTGTCTTCACCCGAGGCGCAAAGGCGTTTTTCCCTCAGCCCTTCGATCTTGCCGACACATCCTTTCGGGTCAACCGATCCGGTGGCCAAAAGCTTTGGCGCGATCTTTTCACCGGTGAGCACCTTGAGGAAACCAATGGCCGCAGGCAGTCCCAGGGAGGAACCGGTGATTTGAAACCGCGCGTTCGCCGCAGCCAGGGGAAAGATGTAAAGCCTCGTACCTTTTTTTAAAGGATGTATCGCGGCAGCGGCTTCCGCGGCATGGTGCAAGGTCGTCAGGGATTCGTTGTCCAGCAAGGGAATTGCCCATTGCGGCAGGAGATCTTTCTTATTTTCGCCCTGAAACCGACCCGCCATAAAATGATGAATTTCTCCTTTACCACCGGCCACCATGAGAACGGGAGCATCGGTCCATGTCCCGCCCAGGATGGTTTCCCATGCGACGTCTGGAAAATGACGATTCAAGTCCAGATGCTTTTTCAGAAAGGAAGCCGCCCAGGGTGGCCCGTGGGCCTTGTCTGCCAGCAGCCACGCCAGCAGGAAGCGTTCAAAGAGCAGGCCAAGGTCGTCTTCCCCGGCCAGCAGCTTTTTTATCTTGAAAAACGCAACGGAAAAGCCTGGTTCGTCCAGGGCTCCCCATGGCGGATGCGACAAATGGGTCAAATAAGGAATCAGGAAAGGCCGCGGGTTTTGTTGCTGGGCAAGAAAATTTAAAAATTCAAGATCGAAACGATTCATCCTTGTTATCCTATCTCATAAATGACTGCCATGCGAAGTTTTCTCCAGTCGATGGAAGCGGTGATAAATTTAACAATAAACTCACCCCTCTTGCGATCCCAAGAGGACTGCAGCGGCTCCAGCACCGAATCGTCCGAATCTATGAACCGGAACAACACTTCAACGGGCGGTCTGTTTTGCGGGTCGAGCGGAAACCTTCCGCCGAACTCCACCGTGCCATCGTCCGTTTCATAAACCCCGAAAAGACTGATTTCCAGGCCTTCAAAACTATCCAGTTCGCCATCCCGGAACACCACGCGACTGCCGATAATCGTTTTCGATTCAGCATCTGCGGCGGCCCAGCGAAGCATCTCCGGGGGAATCTGCCCGGTGGACAGAATGTCTTCCATAGATTCGGGGATTGCCGGAAAGCGGATACCGGGAATCATTTTTTCGATGGCGCCTCTAAGGCTGTCCGGGGATGTGTAGACCGTCCGTACAACGGGTTTTTCAAATTCAGCCATCAGTTCACCGGCGGCCTGGGAGGCAAACGTGTAGGCAACCTCCACCTCAAGCTGCCTGAAATATTTCCGCGGATCCTCGGCTTGCATCGGAAACGGCAATATCGCCCATGGCGGCATCTTATCCGGATTTTCCGCCATGGATTCAACAACGGCGACAGTTTCTGGAGAAATTTGCCCCACGAGGCTACCCAGGTGCTCGGTTCTCGAGGTATACGTGTTCCAGCATTCAACAAACAATTCACCTGCCCCTCCGGTGTGACCTTCATTCAGGATCAAATCTCCGGAAGCGGCCAATAAAGGATCGTCG
>JAUYIZ010000230.1 GCA_030688615.1 Desulfobacterales bacterium
TTAAAGAACTTTACGGCCAACAGCTGCCGGCCAAGTTCCAGGAGATTGATAGACAATGGCAAACGCTGCAAAGGGACGGCTGGCCCGAGGAGGCCGTTGAAAATATGGCCCGGCTCACCCATCAGATCATCGGAACCAGCGCTTCTCTTGGCTTTACCACCGTCAGCAATCTTGCCCGCGACATCGATGGCATGCTGAAGGAGACGATGGAACAAAACGGATTTTCAGCAGACCGGGCCGAGGCGCAAGTCCGCAAAAAAATCGCACAATTAAAGCAGGCCTGCACGCAGCCGGGCTGCAATCCTGATGCGGGTCAATGATTAAAATGCTTTTTAGCTTGACAAAAGATATAACTTCGCACCATATTATCAGCGACTTAGAAATTTATCGGCATTGACCGGCCAAAAATCCCGTCGAAGCGCGAAAACTCGACAGCCGTAAGCAGGAGGCGCCATGCCCCAACCCGTTCATTTTTATATTGTTGATGACGATCCCATGATTCTTGAGATGGAAGAAATTTTGCTGGTTGGGGCCGGTTATCAGGTGAGCAAATCCACATCCAGCGTGCAGGCTATGGGTGAAATTATTTTAAAACGCCCCGATGTGGTCATTGTGGACATGATGATGCCCGAACTGGACGGACTAGAGCTGTGCAAGAGAATCCGCGAAATCGGTGATCTGAAAAACACAAAAATTATTGTGGTATCCGCCAAAGCCTATGAATTTGACAAACGTCGGGCCTTTCAGCTCGGCGCCAACAGTTACATCACCAAACCCATCAATTCTGAAACCTTTATTGCCCAGATCGAAGAAGTGGTTTCCGATCGTGTGACACTCAAATTTTGGGGGGTCCATGGGACACTGCCGGTTCCCGGGAAAAAAACGCTGCGATACGGCGGCAACACTTCGTGCGTCACGCTCTCACTGGTTAATGAACAGTTTTTTATTTTCGACGCGGGAAGCGGCATTAAGGAATTGTCCAATTATATGATGTCCCAGGGCAATAAGCAGAAAGTCACCAAAATTTTCATTTCTCATCCCCACTGGGATCACATCAACGCTTTGCCGTTCTATGTCCCGTTGTATATTCCCGGCAGCGAATTTGAAATCTGCGGTTCCAAACACGGGGATCTGACCATGAGGCACCTCATCGGTTCCCAGATGGATGGAATTTACTTTCCCATCACCATGAAGGAGTTTGGCGCCCGGGTCTATTTCAGGGATTTGAAAGAGGAAAAAATCACGATCGCGGGTATTACCGTTCAGACCATGCTTTTAAACCATCCGGGGAACTGCCTCGGATATCGGGTAGGTTACAAAGACAAGTCGGTTTGTTATGTGACGGACAATGAATTGTATTTGCCTGAGAATCCCCTCTACAACGAAGCATACGTGAATAAGCTCAGTGATTTTGTCAGGGGAACGGATATTTTAATCACGGATACCACCTATACCGATGAAGAGTACCGGGCAAAGGTGGGCTGGGGTCACTCCTGCGTGAGCCGGGTGGCAGATCTGGCCCATCGGGGCGAGGTCAAGTCCCTGCATCTGTTCCATCATGACCCGGATCAGAGCGATGACGCCATCGACGGAAAAATCGAACAGGTCCGGGCAAAATTGGCTGAACTGGGATCTGGAACCAAGTGCCTGGCGCCGGCGGAGGGGGACACTTTCATCATTTAGTTGTGATGAATTCGTAAAAAGTCGAATTCATCACGTTTTAAGTGTTAAGTTTTAAGATTTAAGTTGTTAGAATAGACTATTTAATCAGATACTTAAAACGTAAATCTTAACACGTCTCGTAAAAGGTCTTTTTAGGACTTTTTACGAGACCATCAGTTGTAGATGGACACTATTCCTGCCGGGCCTGGGCCTGCAACGCGGCCAGCACTTTCTCAGGCGTGATGGGCAGTGTGAGAAAGTCAACCCCGATGGCATCATAAATGGCATTGACGATCGCCGGCGCAGTGGACAGCTGTGTTCCTTCGCCGGCTTCCTTGGCCCCAAACGGCCCGATGGGATCGTCTGTTTCCACTTCAATGACCTCGATCTGCGGCATTTCAAGAAACGTGGGAAACCCGTAATCCAGAAATGAGGGGTTCACCACCTGCCCCCTCTCAACGATCACATCTTCATACAGGGCCTGACCCGTTCCCCCGGCCACGGAGCCTTCCAGCTGCCCTTCCACCAGCATCGGGTTGATGGCCCGGCCGCAATCATGGGCGGTCACCATCTTGAGCAGCTTGACCTTGCCCGTCTGAAGATCGACCTGCACCTCGGCCGCCTGGGTCATGAATGAGTAACTGGGTGAAAAATTTCCTTCTTCTTTCAGCAGGGTCGTCGGCTCGATGGCCGGGGCCATCCAGGAGCCCCTGCCCACGATGGGCATGGGAAGGTCGCTGTACTGATAAGCTTTCAGGGCGGCGGACAAGGTCATCCCCTTTTCCGGGGAACCCTTGATAAAAACCCTGCCGTCTCCGGCTGCGAGGTCGGCCGCATTGGCTTCCAGTTTTTCCGCCACCAGGGCAAATAATTTTTGCTTTACACTGATAGCGGCCAATCTGGCTGCATTGCCGGCCCGGACCGTAACCCCGCTGCCGAAAGTCCCGGGGTCCAGCGGCGTGATCCCTGTGTCGGCCGCCGTAATCCGAACATCATTAAGGCTCACCCCCAGTTCCTCGGCGACGATCATGCTGATCACGGTTTCGGCCCCCTGCCCGATATCGGCGGCGCCTGAGAGGATATTGACGGCGCCATCCTGACCCCACTGAACCACCGCACCGGAACTGATATGGCTCATATTGTTGGTTCCGCTGGGAAATGATGCGCCGGCCAGCCCGACCCCCCTGCCGAAGGGTAACTTGCCGCGCTTATCCTTCCACCCGATCGCGTCGGCCGCTTTTTTGACGGTATCGGAGAACCCGCACGAATGGATGATAAATTTGGCCGGATGGGGCTCGCCGGCCTGAATGCTGTTCTTGATTCGAATCTCGACAGGGTCCAGGTCAAGACGTTTGGCAATCATATCCAGTTGGCGCTCCACGGCAAAACGCACCTGGACAATGCCGTGTCCCCGCATGGCCCCCCCCACCGGTTTGTTGGTATAGGTATGATAGCCCTCGTAAACCAGATTGGGCACGCGGTAGGGGATCAAAAGGAAATAACACGACAGGGCGATCATGGTCGGGGCCGTGCTGTTGTAAGCGCCGCCATCCGCGAAGACTTGAAACTGCTGTGCCAGGATCGTGCCGTCTTTTTTCATGCCGGTTTTGACCGTGATGTGCATGGGGTGTCTCTGCCGGGTGGAGATAAAGACTTCTTCCCGCTCGTAAACGAATTTTACGGGTTTTCCCAGATGCATTGCAAACCAGGCCGCACAGAAATCCTTGGCGAACATATCGATCTTTTGCCCGAAACCGCCGCCGACCTTGGGTTTGATGACCCGCACTCTGCTTTCCGGGATCTGCAGGGTATTTGACAAATTTCTGCGCAAAAAAAACGGGATCTGGGTCGATGACCAGACGGTCAGTTCCCCGTTAAAAGGGTCATATTGGGCAAGTGCCGCATGGGGCTCCAGGGGAGCGTGATTGACCGGCTGGGAAAAAAACTTGGTTTCCAGAACCGCATCACATTCGCCAAAGGCCTTTTGAACATCGCCGAATTCTTTGCGGATGGAAAAAGAGGTATTATTTTCTATGCCCTCATGAATCTGAGGCGCTCCTGCCTTGCGGGCTTCCAGGGGGTCAAATACCGCCGGCAGCTCTTCATACTCAACCTGGATCAGCTCCAGAGCCTCCTCGGCGGTACGGAGGTCAATGGCGCAGACGGCCGCCACGTCGTCTCCGATGTAACGGACCTTGTCCCTGGCCAGGGCATATTCGTCCTTTGCCTTGGGGACGATGCCGTATTTTCGATCCGGGATGTCCCGACCGGTTATCACGCCTTTCACACCCGGCAACTTTGCGGCTCGAGAGGTATCGATTCGAAGAATTTTTGCGTGGGGAAGCGGACTTCTTAATATTTTTCCATAGAGCATTCCGGGAAGAGTCAAATCATCGGTAAACTGGGCGGTCCCTCTAACTTTCGGCGCCGCATCCGTCATGGGCAGGCGGTGACCGACAACGTTGAATTCCTTTTCCATCTACGCCTTTCCGCCGGGTTGACCGGCGGCGATCATCACGGCCTCTACGATTTTCTTATATCCGGTGCACCGGCACAGATTCCCGGCCATCTTTTTTTTAATCACTTCCTCGGTAGGGTGCGCTTCTTCATCGAGTATCGCCTTGGCGGTTAAAATCATACCCGGTGTGCAAAATCCACACTGCAGCGCACCGTTTTCCACGAAAGCACTCTGTAAAGGATGCAGCTGCCCTCCTTCGGACAACCCCTCGATCGTTGTAATCTTTTTCCCCACCGCGTCCACGGAAAGCGTTAAGCACGAAAGCCGGGCTTCTCCCTCTACCAGTACCGTGCAGGCCCCGCAAGTACCCAAATCACATCCCCTTTTGGTGCCCATCAATCCGATTTTATCCCTTAACACCTCCAGAAGGGTGTCGCTTGGAGTAACCAGAACTTCATGCGTATCGCCATTGATATGCAGCTCAATCGCCTGTTTCATTTGCTGTTTCATTAATCTGGCCTCCTCATGGCTTTATTCGCAGCTTTGTGAACCAGCGCCCCCATTAATTTTCGTTTATAGGAAGGCGCGTAAACGGTTGTCCTTGCCGGCGAGGCGGCTTTAGCGGCCAAACCGGACGACTCCTTCAGGTGATCTTCGGTCAGGTCCTTTCCCTTTAAAAACGCCTCGACTTTTTTTCCCCTTACGGGTTTGCGGTCAACGGCCGTAAAGGCAATCCGGTATTCTTTGCCCGTCCCGGCCGCCAGGAAAGCACAACCCACGATGGGGAAATCAATGCTTTCCCGGTTCGCAAATTTTATATAACTGGAGGGTACATCCAGGGATTCCCGGGGGATGGCGACTTCAGTCAGCACCTCTGTGCGATCAAGCTGGAGCGGGGCTTTCCCGTCTCCGGTAAAAAGATCTTCCAAGGGAATCTGCCTTGTCCCCCCGGCTCCGGCCAGCGTGACCGTTGCGTTCAGGACCAGAAGAGCCGGAGCAACATCCCCGCAGTAGCCCGAATAGCAAATCTCCTTCTGGTTCACCACGTGGCAGATGTCCCCGCCGGCTTTATAACATGTGGGCCGGGAGCTTCGCCACCACCGGGATTGATTAAAGAACTTACACCGGTTCTGTTGACACAAATTGCCGCCCAGAGACCCCATGCTCTGATGATGATATGCGCCCACGGACGAGGCTGCCTGGGCAAGCGCCGGCAACCGTTCCCCGATCCACGGCGTGGAATAGATCCGCTTCAAAGGGGTCAGTGCGCCGATCCGGATCCCGTGGTCATCAGATTCAATGCCATCCAGACCGGCAATCCTTTTGATATTTACCAGGACCTCGGGAAGCTCGACCCGGTGTTTCATATTCACCAGAAGATCGGTTCCTCCGGCAAGAATTCTGGCCGAAGGCTGCTTTTGCAAAATGGCAACAGCTTCTTGAATGTCATTGGGTTCAAAATATTCAAAGTTTGGCAGTTTCAAAACGCCCCTCCTTCGTTAAATTGCTAAACTGAACCGCAACAGCGAGCTCGCTGCCGGCAGCTTCAATTATTGATCGATTCGTATATAACAATGCCGTTATTGTCAAGCAGAAACTGCAGAGCGCCAACCCGGAGAATGAATAATGATCGGCCCCGGGCGCCGCCGGACATATTCGAACCAAAGAATTAACGGCCGCACATTTTTCTTGACAAGCCAGTCATTCAAATATAATGATGTTGGTCATTATATTTTTTCATCGTCCCTATTTTTGCAAACATTAAAAATCATTACCCGAGAAGGCCGGTTACTTATTTACAGAAAACAACACCTATCCGACATGTAGAAGAGACATAGAAAAATCATCTAAACGGAACCCGCAAACGTTTAGGCATGCTGCATCTCAAAAAGATTGCCGGAATTAACAGTGTATTTATGCACCGATGTTGTTTCATACGCCACACACCCGTATCGATCGACCATCCTGATTTTTCCTGCCGCCCTTTACCGCATGATAGGCCCCCAAAAAAAAATTACTCGATAGAGAAGGGTTTTATTATGACAACCCTCATAAAAAAATGGCTTTTTCTCATCATCTGCACCGCCGCCCTGGTCGTTCAACCGTTGCCCGCAGACGCAAACCCGCTGGAGCCGTACATCCAGGCCGCCAAAAAAGAAGGATCGGTGACCATCGCCACTCCGCTGCGAGAAAAAGTTTATGGAAAGCCCGCGGGGGAATTGTACATGGCAGCTTTTCAAAAACGCTATCCGTTTTTAAAAGTGACCTATAAGGAAAAGGCCGGAGGGACGCGAGAGCGGGAAAAAATGATCAGCGAAATGACAGCCGGCATCATTAACTTCGATGTGGCCCCGGTAAGTGAAACGGATGTTTCCCTGATTGTCTCGGCCAAACTGCCCCGTATTATAGCGTGGGAAAAATTAGGCGTTCCCAAATTTCTAATTCACCCTGAAAATATCGGGATCTCCTTTAGGACGCCGGTTTTCGGGATTGCTTATAACCGCGACCTCATCCCGGATGAAGTAGCCAGGACTTTCACCTGGGAAACCTGCACAGATCCCAAATGGAAAGGCAAGACTGCAATTGATGATCGGCCGCGACACCTGGAGAAGTTCTACATGGATGATGTTTGGGGACGGGAAAAAACTCTGGATTACGCCAAACGCTGGGCGGCCAACAAGCCGTCTATGGAATTTAGCCGCTCGAGAAGCGCAACCAAACTCACAGCGGGTGCGTACCATATGATTTGCGGGATGGCCCGAAACCCAATTGAAAGACTCCAGGTTTACACCGATTCCAAAACCGTCGGCATCGTATATCCCGAGCCTGTACCGGTCGGAATTGGAACTATCATCTTTGTTCCTGACAAAGCCGAGAACCCCAATGCGGGTATTTTATTTCTGGCTTGGAGCGGCACTAAAGAAGCCCAGAACCTTATCGACCGTATAGATTTTACAGGGCACCCGGCCTTTGAGGGGAACAAAATCAATAATATTATCCAAGGCAAGAAGATTGCCTACGCCTCATGGGGAGAGACCGCAGGGGCGGATGATATCCTTACGGAAATTCTTCAGACGATGGGAATGCCGGTCGTCCGGTCTAAGAAGAAAAAGTAATAAAAACAAGGGGAAAGCATCGTGCAAACCGCAACCCGCAAGACCCAATCAAGCCGCCTGTCCTGGATGCGCCAGCGGCTGGGGCCGAACATTTTTTTCGGCGTGATCGTCATTATCCTGCTCTGGCTGATCCTGGTACCCCTGGGGCAACTGATTCTCAACAGCTTCCGGACCGGCCATCCGGCGGTTCCCTCGGAGTTTACGCTGGACAACTATATCACCGGATTTCTCAATCCGTTGACCTACAAGATGATCTGGAACACCATTTTTTTTGCGGGCTCCGGAACGCTGCTCACCGTATTTATCGCCGTTCTTTTCGCCTGGCTGACCGAGCGCACGGACATGCCCGGCCGGAACTTTGCCTGGACACTCTTGCTGGTTCCCCTGGCCATGCCCGGATTTTTATTTTCCATGGCCTGGATCTTCCTGCTGGACTCCCGCGTGGGGCTGCTGAACATCGTGCTGCGTTATCTGCTGACCAGTCTGTTCGGCATGGAGTTTGAGGCCGGCACCGGACCGCTCAACATCTATTCCATGACCGGCATGATCTTCATCGACGGCATCCGGGGGGTTACCACGGTATTTCTTCTGGTTGTGGGCTCTTTCCGGGCCATGGACCCCAACCTGGAAGAAGCCGCCCGCATCGCCGGCGCCAAAGGCTGGACCACCTTTCGTCTGGTGACTTTTGCGTCCCTGAAGCCTGCAATCATTGCCGCTTTTCTGTATTCTTTCATATCTTCCATGGAGTCCTTTGAAGCCCCCCTGCTGGTGGGGCTGCCGGCGGGCATTTACGTTTACAGCACCATGATTTATTTTTCCACCCGTCTCATGCCCAGCTACGGTCTTGCCGGGGCCTTTTCCGTCAGCTACTGCCTGATGGCCCTGTTCCTGGTGTATTTCTACCAGCGGGCCGCCCTGCGCCAGACCGAACGGTTTGCCACCATCACGGGCAAAGGGTACCGGCCGCGGGTCGCCCGCCTGGGAAAGTGGCGCTGGCCCGCGTTCGCCATATTTATCGCCTATTTTTTTCTGTCCGTGGTACTGCCCCTGTTCATTTTAACCTGGGCGGCCCTGTCTCCGGCCTATAATCAGCCCAACTGGAAGGGAATCGGCGATCTGACCCTGATTCACTTCAAACGGCTTTTGGATGAACCCGGCATTCTGGAGGCCACCTGGAACACGATCATCGTCATGGTCGTGACCGCGACCGCCACGGTGCTGCTGTCCTTTTTTGTCTCCTGGATTGTCGTGCGCACCAAGATGCGCGGCCGGATGCTCCTGGACGGCCTGACATTTCTGGCCCACTCCATTCCCGGGCTGGTCATCGCCCTGGCCTTTATTTTTGTCTATCTCCAGCCCCCCTTCAACTCCCTGGGCCTTTACGGGACGGTCTGGATTGTCTGCATGGCCCTGGTCACCAATTACATCGCATTTACCACCCGCACCACCAATGCCGCCATCGCCCAGGTTCACAAGGAACTGGAAGAGGCGGCCCGCATTGCCGGGGGCAGCCGTATCACGTCTCTTATCCGTATCACGCTTCCTCTGGTCATGCCGGCCTTTGCCGCCGCATGGATCTGGGTGGCGGCCCACGCGGTCCGCTCCTTTTCCGTGCCCGTCATGCTGGCCAGTGAAAACAACTGGACCCTTTCGGTCATTCTCTGGCGCATCTGGGATGAACAGAATGCGCTCACCATGTCCGCCGCACTGGGGGTCGTTTTTATCATCGCCCTGGTCATACTGACTTTTGTCGGGCGGCGGTTGATTGTTAAAACATTTTCTGTGGAGTAATGAACTATGGAACTGGTGATTAAGAATTTAAACAAAATATTTCGTGCAGACTCCGGCGATGTAAGGGCCGCCGACAACGTCTCGCTGTCCATCCCGCAGGGCAAGTTCTACACCCTCCTGGGCCCCAGCGGCAGCGGCAAGACCACCATCCTGCGATGCATCGGCGGGCTGGAGCTACCCGACAGCGGCGAGATCTCTCTGGGAGACAAGATCTTTTACTCGGATGAAAAACGCATCGGCCTCATGCCGGAAGAGCGCGGCATCGGAATGGTGTTCCAGTCCTATGCCATCTGGCCGCACATGACCGTCATGAAAAACGTGGCGTTCCCCCTTCATTACGGCCCCAAGCGTATCCCCAAGGACCAGATCAAATCCAGAGTCGAAAAAGTGTTAAGCCTGGTGCATATGGAAGGGCTCGAATCGCGCATGGCCACCCAGCTTTCCGGGGGGCAGCAGCAGCGGGTGGCGCTGGCCCGGGCCCTGGTATCGGAACCCGACCTGCTTTTGCTTGACGAGCCCTTGTCCAACCTTGACGCCAAGTTGCGCGACGAGATGCGGGTGGAGATTCGCCGCATCCAGACGACCATCGGCATTACCACCATATACGTCACCCACGACCAGGCCGAGGCCCTTTCCATGTCCGATCAGATCGCGCTCCTGCGGGGCGGCAGAGTGGTCCAGGTCGGTCCCCCCCGGGAACTCTATGAAAAGCCCAGGGATTTTTTCACCAGCTCTTTTATCGGCACGAGCAACTGCGTTCCGGGAGTGGTGCGCAAATTCACAGTTGTGGGCGATTCGGGCACGGTCCTGATCCAGGGGCGCGAGTTGAGCTGCATCATGGGAGAAGGGTGCAGGGAAAACGGCAAGGTTGTGGTCAGCATCCGTCCGGAGGACATCGACGCAAAGATCATCGTGGGCGCCGGCCCGGACGGCTGGCAGGGCGTGGTCCGGCATGTGGTTTATTTCGGTGAAAGCATGCACTGTGAAATCGAGTTTGGCGGCGACACCCTGCTGGCCCGGCTGCACCCATCCAACCAGCTCCAGGCGGGCGACCCGGTGAACTTAAGCTTCCAACCGGACCGCTGCGTGGCTTTTCCCCCGGACAAACCGTGACCGGACATAAAAAAAAGGAGGCAGCAATGCCCGATCGAATCAACAAAGCGCCGGCCCCTTTAAGCCCGAAGGTACAGGAAGTCACCTCGGTGGATACGCTTCTGCCCATCGCCAGGCAAATCGTCAAAAGGCCCCATCATCAAAACCTGGACGGCCTGAATCTCAAGCCCGGCCAGAAGGTGCTGATGATTGTGGACAGCACCAATGACCGCCTGGTCCAGGAAGCTTTTGAGATCGCCATCCCGGAAGCCGGCGGAAAACTGGAAAAGATCATGCTCCACGGCTACCCGGACCTCAAAGAGCCGGTGGAACTGGTTGATGCCATGTTCTCGCGCAACTGGTGGCCGGACTGGGTCTGGGCAGCGGTGAAAAAAGCGGACATTGTTTTCCAGGGAGCCATGCTCAAGACGGCCCATACACCCAATCTGCCGGCGGCCACCCGCAGTTTCGTCGACATGGAATGGACGGCCGATCTTCTGGCTTCCAACTATGAGACTTTCCCCATTCAAGTCAGGGATGCCATAGATAAATCAGCCTGGCAGAGCTATGTCTACGCCAAAGACGTGGAACTTATCGATCTGGAAGGAACCGAGTTGAGAGTTAAACTGACAAAGGCAGACTGGGACGAAGACATGGTAAGGATGAAAAAAAGGCTAGGATTGCCCTATATGCCGTCCCATTTGAATATTCCCTTCGCGTTTAAAAATTCGGAAGGCACCCTGGCTGCCAGCAGTCTGACTTTCGGGGGCATTGTGCCGCGGGTCAAAATGACAGTAAAAGGAGGAAGGGTCACCGAAGTCATCGGAGGCGGCGGCTACGGGGATACCCTGAGACGCTCCTTTGAGCAGTTCAGCCACCTGACATCCCCCCGCAATCCTGAGCCCGGTGTGAACTGGGTCAGCACCTTCGGCATCTGCACCCATCCCAAAGCCCGCCGCGCAGCCTTTCTGGACAGTTTGAGAGGCTCGGCCAGAATCCACGGCCATGCTTTCGGTCACCGCCGGTCCGGTGTGATCCACACCGCCATCGGCGCCGGAGTGGTGGACAATACATATAAAATCATCCGGCACGTTGACCAGTACTTTACAACCATTATTGCGGACGGCAAAAAAGTTATGGACCAAGGACACCTGCTGGCTCTGGATGACCCCGAAGTGCACAAAGTCGCTGAAAAATACGGAGATCCCGGGCAACTGCTCGCCGAGGAATGGATCCCGGCCGTTTCCGGTGTGAATGCCCCCTAAGGACCAGGCTTTGGTTATCCCCTGAGGGGATTTGCTTTGTTGGAAGTTCATTGTATGATTGAAATTACAAATACCAAACAATTTCCAATGACCCAAATTCAAAAATCCAAACCATGTCTCGTCCTGGAAGGCTTGGGTCATTGAATAAAGGAGAAAATAATGGCTTACCCTGACCTGCGCGCCTGGATGGAAGATCTTGAAAAACACGGAGAGCTGGTGCGCGTCTCCCGTGAGGTGGACTGGAATCTGGAGGTCGGCGCCATCACCCGGCGGGTTTACGAGACCCGGGGTCCGGCGCCGCTGTTTGAAAATATCAAAGGATATCCCGGCTATCGCATCCTCGGCGCACCGGTCTCCATGAGCAAAAAACACCCTTACGGCCGGGTGGCCCTGAGCATGGGGCTGCCGGTGGACACGCCGCATAAGGAGATCATGGCGTTTTACCTGGACCGGAAGAAAAAACCCATCCCGCCCCGGGTGGTCGCTTCGGGCAGCTGTCAGGAAAACGTCATTGCGGGGCCGGAGGTTGATTTATTCAAGCTGCCCGCCCCCTACATTCATGACGGGGACGGCGGCCGTTATCTGGGGACCTGGTGCGTCGTGATCACCAGGGAACTCAAAGGCGGCTGGACCAACTACGGCATGTACCGGCTCATGATTCACGATCGCAACCACACGGGGATCAATCTGGGCATCGTCCAGCACCTTAACCTGCAATATCAGGAATATGCCCGCCAGGGCCGGCCCATGGAGTTTGCCGCCGTCATCGGCGCCGAACCCGTAACGCCTCTGATCGGCACGGCTTCCGTGGCCAAGGGGGTCAACGAGGCCGATGTGATCGGCGCCATACGGGGTGAACCCCTGGATCTGGTGCGCTGCAAGACCGTGGATCTTTATGTCCCGGCTACCGCCGAGATTGTCCTGGAAGGAATCATCGACCCTCAAGCGCGCAAGGACGAAGGTCCTTTCGGCGAATACACGGGTTATTGTGCGGGCGGGAAAAATCCCAGACCGGTGCTGGAAGTAACCGCCATCACCCATCGCAACAACCCCGTCATCACCATGTGTTCCCTGGGTATCCCCGTTGACGACGTGCATACCATCGACTCGGTCCTGTGCTCGGCCGACATTCTGGAGGAGCTGCGCGACGTCAAAGGCTTCCCGGTTGACACTGTCTATGCGGTCCCCGAGGCATCGGTGCACTTCTGGGCCATCGCCACGGACGTTCCCGATGTCACCTATCCCCGCCGGGTGGCCATGGCCACCTGGTCCATGAAAGCTGCGCGTTATGCCGATTACCTGGTGCTGGTCAATAAGGATGTGGATGTAACCAACCTCGGCCAGCTCCTCTGGGCCATGGTCACCCGGGCGCATCCGGTGCGCGATATCTGGCCCGTAGAGCATTTATACAGTTCGCTGCTCATCCCCTGGTACACGCCGGACAAACGCAAAACGGGAGACGGCGCCCACATCCTCATCGACGCCACCTGGCCGGCCGACTGGCCCCGGGAATGGATCCCGAAGGTTTCCTCGTTTGAAACCATGTGGCCGGCAGACATCAAGGAACGGGTGCTGAAAAACTGGGAGAAAGACGGGTTCAACGATTAATCCGCAGCGGCTTGAACCTGACTTTTTTCTTGACACCCCCGCAATACTCCCCTATGTTGTCTTAATTTAGGTTCGAATTCTTTTCACGGCTTTCCTTCTTACTTAAACCATAGGAGATGCAATGATGCAAGGGTTCCGGCTGGATGTCAAACATGTGTGTTTCTGGACCCTCACGATCGTGGCAGGCCTACTTGTCATTTTTCCCATCGGCCTGCTGGTGCTTAACAGTTTTCGCGACGTGACCGTCGGAAAGCTCGGCTTCAGCCTGACCAACATGACCCTGGGAAATTACTGGGAGGCTTATTCCAATCCACGCACCTACACCATGCTGCTCAATTCCATCTGGTTTGCCGTGGGATCCCTGCTCGTGGCGGTTTTCCTCGGGGGGACCCTGGCCTTTCTATCCGAGCGCACGGATCTGCCCTTCAGAAAATTTATCCCCGCCATCGTGATGGTTCCGCTGATCATGCCGTCGGTGGTCAAGGGTATCGCCTGGATATTTCTCCTCTCGCCCCGGGTCGGCCTGCTCAACCAGGCATGGAAAGCCCTGGGTTTCAATGGCGTTTTGCTCAGCGCCTATTCGCTTCCGGCCATGATATGGGTGGAAGGGATCAGTATGAGCACCCTGGCCTTTCTGATGATTGGAGCGACGATCCGGCGTATGGATCCTACGCTGGAGGAAGCTGCCGCCGTCAGCGGCGTTTCCACCCTGGGCGTGCTGACCCGGGTCACGCTGCCGCTGCTGATCCCCGGGTTTGCCGGTGTTTTCCTGCTTCTGTTTATCCGGGGCATCGAGTCCTTTGAAATCCCCATGCTGCTGGGTTTTAATTCCCGCATTTTTGTCTTCAGCACCAATATCTATTATACCCTGCGCAGCTCCTTCCCGCCGGATTACGGACTCGGCTTTGCTTACAGTTTGACCCTTGTTGTGTTAACGGTGTCGGCCCTGCTCTGCTACCAGCGCATGGTCTCCCGCGCGGAACGCTTTACGGTGGTGGCAGGCAAAGGCTATCGCAGCCGTCTGATTCCGCTGGGACGGTGGCGCTATCTGGGTTGGGCGTTCATGGGCTTTTATAGCATCGTCGGTGTTTTGCTGCCCTTTCTTATTCTGATATGGTCATCCCTGCTGCCCTATTACCAGACCCCTTCCAAAAAGGCCCTGGCCTTTACCACCCTGGCAAACTATGGCACCGTCGTGGGCGCATCCGACTTCTGGCTGTCCATCAAGAACACCGCAATTCTGACCGGCGGCAGCAGCCTGGTCATCATGTTCGTGGCGGTCATCTCCTCCTGGTTCATCCACCGGACCACCATCAGAGGGCGAAAAATTCTCGATTTTATCATCTTTTTGCCCTATGCCGTTTCGGGGATGTGCGTCGGCGTGGCCTTCATGATTCTTTTTCTCTCCTTTGACAACCCGCTGTACGGCACCATCTGGATTATCGGCCTGGCCTATCTGGTCAATTATCTGCCCATCGGATCGCGCTTTACCCATGCTGCGGTGCTGCAGATACACAAAGA
Organism: Desulfobacterales bacterium; assembly: GCA_030688615.1. Lineage (GTDB taxonomy): Bacteria > Desulfobacterota > Desulfobacteria > Desulfobacterales > JAUYIZ01 > JAUYIZ01. The sequence goes on from JAUYIZ010000230.1 coordinate 14,514, forward strand.
ACTGGAAGAAGCGGCATGGGCGTCCGGATCCGGATTCTGGCGGACGCTGCGGTGTATCTGGATACCCCTGCTGCTCCCGGCCTTAATCAACGGCGCATTGTACGTTGCCGTTCTGACCACCAAAGTCATGTCCATCGCCGTGCTCCTGTACGGCCCCGACAGCATGGTCCTTTCGGTCTATTTATGGCGGGTATGGGATGGCGGCAACCCGGGCGAAGCCTCTGCCCTGGCGGTGATTCTAATTGTGGTCATGGGAGGCATGACGCTCCTGGCACGGCGTTTGGCCAGCGGTGCCGCCGTATTCAAAGACGCCTGACCGGTTTTCTCAATCCAGCGTAAACGGCTTCCGTTCCTTCCGGGTACGTTCCCCCAGCTTGGTGATCTCCCCGCGCAGGTTGTATTCGGCGGCCTCCTGGTATTCTTCCGGCCAGTACCCCAGCGTATACCCGAACCACGGCGACTTGGGCTTTAATTTCGGCAGGCCCTCCGCTTCCCACAGCTCGCGGGCCCGTTCCATGTACTCGCGCTTGGGCAGCGCCACCGCCGGGTAATCAAACTTCCGGGTGGCGTCAATCATGATGGCCGATGCCCCGGTCGGGGGCGGGTAGCGCCGGTCCGCCCGTTCCGAGGCCGGGTGCAGGGTTGAGGGGTCCAGCTGGGCGATTTTCCCCATGGTTATCCGGGTGTCGCGGTGCGGCTGCATGCGGAAACTCAGCGCCCAGTTGACCGAATCCGGGTCCCGGGGGTCGATGTCCTCGTCCACCGCGATGATGAGTTTACCGATGCCGGCGGAATAGCCGACGGCACAGTTCAGTGCCTGCCAGGCTTCCGAATGATGCCTTTTTTTCAGCTGGATCACACAGTATTGCCAGCTGCCGCTGGATTCGTGAAAGGCAACGCTCTGAACGCCGGGGATGCCGCAGTCATATCGCAGAAACTTGTACATGTTGTTTTCATAGGCGATCTGCCGGATCTTGCTGCTCTCGCTGGGGGGCATCTGGCTGGTGATGGCCTGGTAGATAAAATTTTTCCGATGGGTGATACAGGTCACATCAAATATGGGATAGATTTCCTTCTCGGCCATATATCCGGTGTATTCCCCGAATGAACCGGTGGCATATTCCACCTCGGTGGTGGATATCTTGCCTTCGATGACCAGTTCGGAGGTGGCGGGCACTTCAATATCCACGGTTTTACATTTGATCACATCAATGGGTTCTCCGGCCAGACCGCACGCAATGGCCATCTCATTGGACCCGTAGGGCACCTTTCCCACGGACACAAAGGAAACGGCCGGCACAACGCCCACCACCAGCGCCGCCTCCAGGGGCCGCCCCTGCTCCCTGGCTTTATCCAGGTGAGTTGCCAGGTGCTGGGCGGTGCCCAGACCGATCACGATCCGGTCCCGGGCATTGACGTATCCTGAGTAATTGCCGATGTTGATGGCGCCGGTTTCCGGGTCTTTGGTGATAAAATTGGTGGTGGTGGTCCGGATGACTCCGTCAAACCCGGGGATATCGTTCGGGAAAGGGATGATGTCCAGGCCCAGTTCCTTAAGTTGCTTGCCGGTGTAAACCACTTCCTGTGCGGACCCCTTCTGCACCAGTCTCGGCTCGATGGGATTTCTTTGCGCCTGGGTCCATTTGGCATCGATTTCATCCCGGGTCCGGCATCCCATGCCCAGAGCATAGATTTTTTCGGATCCGGCCAGCGCGCCCACCAGGACATGGGTGTCGTATTTTTTTCCTGACAGGTCCGTGACATTTTCAAAAAGAAACGCACGGCGATCCTCCTCGCTCAGCCCCCGGTACTGCCACCGCACCATCGGGGAAAGCTCGGTTTCCTTCTTGATCGGAGACTTGATTCGCCACAGCAGATCATTTTTTTCCAGCACTGCGATATATTCCCTTAAATCCTTGTAATACGCCATTTAAACCTCCTTTTGGACCGTTTGGGTTATGGTGCTGACCCTGCCGCTAACAGCCATCAGGGTCGAGGTAGTAGTTGGACGGCTCATTGCCTTCTTCGGGTTTTAAGACATAACCCTTTCGCCGTGTGACAAGTCCGGACACGGCGCTGCCGGGATCGTCCATATCCCCGAAAGAGATGGCGCCCATGCCGCATTCCTGGACACAAAATGGCAAAAGGTCCCGCTCGACCCTCTCGTGGCAAAGGGTACATTTTTCAGCCACATTTTCCGCGGCGTTGAAACGAACCGCGTCATAGGGACAGGCGGATATGCAGTTTTGGCATCCGGTGCATTTATCGGGGTCAATGAGAACGATACCATCCGGGCGCTTGGTTATGGCCTCATCCGGGCAGGCTTCCATACAGCTGGGCTTGCGGCAATGCATGCATGCCGCAGGCTGCCAATGTAAGCTTAACTTGGGGTATTGCCCTTGGGGCAGATCCGCCATGGCGCCATTTTCCGTGGGAACCCTGATCCAGGAAAAGTTCCCTTCCAGCCTGTTTTCCACCTTGCAGGCGATAACGCAGGTGTGACATCCGATGCATCTTCTCAAATCAAACAATAGACCCAGCTGTTTAGCCATAAGTATCTCCTCATGCTTTTGCGACTTCCACCAGACAATCGTAAACAATCTGGTGACACGCGCCCCGGGTATCGCTCACCACCGGCTCGATCTCCATAGCAGGATTAATGTTGTTCAAATCGTCCACCCGGTGAAGCAGATCGTTGTAGTGCCCCGCGAGGAAATGCTCCGGCCACGGGCCATGGTCCGTGTTGACCGCTCCGGGGGGAACGGTCTGGTTCAAGCGCGCTTTGAGCTTGGCCTTTCCCCGGTCGTTGAATACCACCACCGGATCATCATCTTTTATGCCCCGCGCATCCGCATCCACCGGGTTCATGTCCAGCAGGGCCTTGTCCTCAACTTCCTGCATCCAGTCTATATTGGCTAAAACGCTTTGGGTGGTGGTTCTGCCCTTTACCGAGAAAAAGGACAGGGGATATTTTTGTGCAAGCGGCGAAGAGCGGGGGCTTTCCAGCGGCTCTTTGTGGAGGGGAAGCTCCTCTCCAAAGGCCAGGAGGCGTTCCTGGTACAATTCGATTCTGCCGGAAGGGGCGGGAAACTTCTGATCCGCAAAGGGCACATCCCGGACCAGGGGCACGTCGGCCCGGACCAGTTTTTCCTGCTCCAGGCGCTCCAGGGTGATGCCGGCCAGGGAGGGATGCCGGGTGTCCAGGAGCATCCGCATGTAGTCTTCCAGGCTGTGATCAAAGTATTTAGCCAATCCCACCCGCCGGGCGATCCCGGACCAGATATCCAGCGCGGATTTGCATTCATACAGCGGCTCGATGGCTTTTTCCATCCGCAACACATGGTTGTGACTCACCATAATGTCATCGCGCTCGAAAATGCTCGCTTCGGGCAGGACAATGTCAGCGTTTTGCGCGGTCCGGGTCATAAATATGTCAGAAACGGAAACCAGTTCCATGCGGGAGTAAATATCCTGATAACCTGCCATGCTGCCATAGCTTTGCATCTCGTTTCTATAGGCGCCAAGCAGGGCTTTAACGGGATAGGGGTTTTCATCCCTGACCATCGCCCAGCCCCTGAAGGCGCTCTTGCTGCCGGGCATCCCCCGCTTGCCCGGCGCGCCCGGCGGCGAGCCGACCGCTTTGGCGTTAAGGGGCAGAGAAGGGGTCATGGGGGTGGAAGCCCCTCCGCCGTGGATGCCGATATTGCCGGCCATGGCGGCCATTACCATGATGGCCCGGCATCCCATGCTGCCGTGTATGGTCCGCGCCATACCATGAAACATTTTAATGGCCGCAGGTTTGCTGGTGGCATATTCCTTTGCGAGTTTTATGATGGTTTCAGGGGGAACACCGGTTATCCCGGCTGATTTATCGGGCGGGTACTGGGCAGCTCTTTGCGCCAGCAGTTCAAAGGCCGGCTTGCAGCGGACCCCTTCGATGGTAAAATCGCCGTAAAGCGCCGGGTTGGATACCGCATCATGATTTCCGGGTTGGCCGGTTTTTTCATCCCAGACCGCATACTTGCCGTCCCGGCGCATAAAATGCTTGTCGTCTGCCCTGACCAGAAAAGGGCCTACGGTATGTTGGGCAACGTAATCCTTGTCAAAAAGCCCCCGGGTGATCATGACATTCATCATCCCCAGCGCCAGTGCCGCGTCGGTTCCGGACCGGATGGGCACCCACTGGTCCGCCTTGGCGGCGGTGGCATCGAAAAGGGGCCCGATCACGACCAGCTTGGCGCCGGCATCCCGGGCGTCGAGAAAGTACTTCATCTGCCGAAACGATGTCTCGGCCGGATTGCCCCCCCACAGGATAAGCATTTTGGAGTGGACATAGTCCTGAACATCATGGCTTTGTCCGGACGTTCCGAATATCATCAGGCTGGCCGCGGGTACACCCCCGTCCGAAAAATGCCCCTTGGTGTCAAAAGAGCCGCCCGCACCCCAGGCACTGGCAAACCTTCGGCCCAGAGCCCTTCCCATGAGCGTGCCCACCGAACTGCTTCCCCCTTCCTTGACCATGACCGCTTGGGGCCCGTATATTTCCTTGATCTTTAGAAGCTTGCCGGCAATGCTATCGAAGGCCTCATCCCAGGAAATGCGGGTCCACTTTCCCTCCCCCCGTTTGCCGGCCCTTTTCAAGGGAAACTTTAATCGGTCCGGATGATACACCAGTCGCATGCTGGCCAGCCCTTTGAGACAGGCCACCCTGGCGGTCGGTTCGCCCGGATACTCCGCCGATTCGATTTTGAAAATTTTCCCGTCCCGGACCCGAACCTTCAGGGCGCAATTCTGATGGCACCCGGCGGCCGGACAGCCATTGAAGAAAACCTTCTCTGCCATATCCTGCGAGCTCCTTTTACCTAAAGCCTATAAATCAAACGGGACGCGCTCTTTGATGCGCATTTCTCCCAGCTTAAAAACTTCCCCCTTAAGATTCAATTCGGCCGCATGCCGGTATTTTTCCGGCCAATACCCCAATTCATAACCGAACCACGGTTTAATGGGTTTGAGCCGCGGCAGCCCTTCAGCTTCCCAGATTTCCCGTGCCCTTTCCATGTATTCGCGCCGGGGCAAAGCCACCGGCGGGTAATTCCAGTTGCGCGTGGCATCAATCAGCAGCGCCGATCCTCCGGAGGGCTTCGGGTAATAGGCCTCTGCCTTGGGGGTTCCGGGTTCGGCCGTCGAGGGGTCCAGCACACCCACCCGCCCGGTCAGGATCTGGACATCCCGGTGCGGCTGCATCCGGAAACTTAAGGCCCAGTTAACCGATTCGGGCGACCGCGGATCAATATCGTCATCCACTGCGATCATGATCTTCCCGATGCTCGCCTCGTACCCGGCCGCCGCGGCAAGTGCCTGCTTGGCTTGTGACGGATGGGTCACATTGAGCTGAAGCACACAGTACTGCCAGCTGCCGCTGCACTCATGAAAGGCGACATCCACTACGGCAGGCAGGCTGCAATCGTGCTTTAAAAATTTCAAAAGGTTTTGCTCGTAGGCGATCTGCCTGATCTTGCTGCTCTCGCTGGGGGGCATCTGACTGATGATGGTCATCAGAATGGGGTTTTTTCGATGGGTAATGCAGGTAACGTTCATGATCGGATTAAATTTCATTTCCGCCATGTATCCGCAATATTCACCAAAGCTGCCGGTGTGGGGCTCCATCTGATCCATATAAATTTCACCTTCCACCACGATTTCCGCCGTGGCCGGAACCTCAAGGTCCACGGTCTTGCACTTGACCATCTCCAGCGCCTGGCCGGCAAGCCCCCCGGCCACGGCCAGCTCATCCTGTTCGTAGGGAAGCTTTGCGACCGCCACATAACCGATGACCGGATCCGCTCCGATCACCACGGCGACCTGTAGGGGTTTTCCCATTTTTTTGGCCTTGTGCATGTGCGTCACCATATGCTGGGTGGCGCTGATTCCGATCAGCATCCTGTCTTTTGCCACCACATGCCCGGAATAGTTGCCGATGTTCACCACGCCGGTTTCCGGGTCTTTGGAAAACACGAAGGTGGCGGTCGATCGCATGATACCGTCAAAGCCGGGGGTGTCGATGGGAAACGGAAATTCGGCCAGCCCTTCTTGCTTCAACTCCGCTCCGGTGTGCACCTCTTCCTGGGCCGGTCCGGAGGCCACGAGTTTGGCCGGAATCGGTTTCATCTGGGCCTTTTCCCACCGGCTTCCGATTTCTTCCGGCCGGCACATCATCCCGGCGGCATATATCCGGGTGGATCCGGCCAAAGCCCCCACCAGCACGGGAATGTCATATTTTCGTCCCTTGACGTCGATGACATTTTCAAACAGAAACGCCCGGCGTTCCTCCTCGGCCAGCCCCCGGTACTGCCACCGGACCAGGGGGGTTAATTCCGTTTCCTTGACCACCGGAGATTTGATTCTCCACAGCAGATTATCCTTTTCCAGCGCTTCAATATGGGCTCGCAAGTCTTTTAAATACGCCATCTGTCTTTCTCCTTAGGTGCCCCGGACTGTTTCGTGAAAAAGTCCTTTGATATCCGGCAGCTTGCCGATAAGTCCTTCCTCCAGCAGCTCATTTGCCAGGCTCTTGAGCATGTTCATATTTCCGGCAATCCCGGAAGGAAAGGGGTCATCGCCAAAAAGGGCTTCCTGGCCGGCAAACACGTCCTCGGCAAAAAGCAGGTACCCCGGGGCATAACGGCGGGCCCTTTTATAAGCTTCCTGCTTGGAGGCCTCCAGGGCCGTGTAAAGTTTCTTGGCCAGGCCCGGGTGCCGGTCACAGAGATCCTGCTGCACGATCAGGACGTGATTGGTCGGCGTGGTTCCCGCCTTCTGGCGGAACTGGCCGATCATGCGGGAAGCTTCGTCATCCTTGAACAGGGCACGGACCGTGGCGGTTTCAAAAAGTTCATCGCCCGCACCGTAGGCGGCATCGAGTTCCCCCCGATCCAGCTTGTCCTTGAGTTCGCTTGATTTCTTGGCCTGTGAGATCCGGATGCCCGGTTTGACGGTATCTCTGATATTGCGGCCATGACTCAGCCCGGGGGGCCGGCCATTGAACCACTCGATGTCTTGGGGCAAAATACCGTAAAGTTCCTTAAACACAATCCGCATCCAGACCGCGGCCGTCATGTGATAGTCGGGCACCCCCAGGCGTTTTCCGCGCAGATCGGCAAGGCTCTTGATGCCTGAATTTTTGTTCACGTAAAATGCCAGCCACATGAAGGCTTTGGACAAAAACATGGGAAGCGCCGTCCAGCGCAACCGCTCCCGCTCGGCCGGCTTGTCACGGGTGATCATGTAGTTGGACAGGGAAAACTCAAAAATATCACACGAGTTTTCCTCAATATGCATCAGATGCAGGTCCCTGGGCGACCCGGATTCCCACCGGATATCCACACCCGGAATCTTAATCGTCCCGTCCAGAAGCGGATCGAGCCTGGGATTCGGCGAAAAAGCGCCCTTGAGCTTTACGGTTTCCATCAGGTAGTCCTCCTTGGTAACATCAGGTTGTCAGAAATATTTTATGGAAAAGCCCCTTGATATCCGGCAGCTTGCCGACAAGGTTTTCATCCAGCAATTCACTGGCCAGGGTTGTGAGCATGCCCATATTCCCGGCGATACCCGAAGAAAACGGGTCCTGGCCGAAAAGGGCTGTCTGGCCGGCAAAGACCTCCCGGGTAAAAAGCAGGTATCCCGGGGCATAACGGCGGGCCCTCTGGTAAGCTTCCTGCTTGGAGGCCTCCAGGGCCGTGTAAAGTTTCATGGCCAGGTCCGGGTGCCGCTCACAGAGATCCTGCTGCACCACCACCACGTGGTTGGTCGGTGTGATGCCGGTCTTGCGGCGGAACTGGCCGATCACCCGGGAAGCGTCGTCCTGCCTGAACAGGGCGCGGACCGTGGCGGTTTCAAAAAGTTCATCGCCCGCGCCATAGGCCGCATCGAGTTCTCCCCGGTCCAGCTTGTCTTTGAGTTCGCTCGGTTTTTCCGCCTGTGTGATCCGGACGCCCGGTTTTACGACCGTTGTAATATCCTTGCCATGGCTGAACCCGGGCGGCCGGCCGTTGAACCACGCGATCTCCTCCGGCAGGATCCCGTAGAGCTGCTTGAGCAAAATCCGCATCCAGACCGCGGCCGTCATGTGGTAGTCGGGCACCCCCACGCGCTTGCCGCGCAGGTCGGCCAGGCTCCGGATGCCTGCGTTTACGTTCACATAAAAATCAAGCCACATGAACGCCTTGGACAAAAAAATCGGCAGCGCCGTCCACCGCAACCGCTCCCGCTCGGCCGGCCGGTCACGGGTGATCATCAGGGTGGACAGGGAAAATTCAAAGATATCGAACACATTCTCGTTAAGATGAGTCAGGTACAATTTCCCGGGGGATCCGGCTTGCCACTGGATATCAACACCGGGAATCTTGATTGCGCCTTCCAGAAGCGGCGCCAGCCTGGGATTTGAAGAAAACGCGCCCTTGAGCCTCAAAATCTCCATTGCATTATTCTCCTGGCGTAAACATTGCGGTCGCTGTTGCGGTTCAAATGCAGCAACCTGTATAAACGATGCTCGGGGCCCTGTCAATCAGAAAGTGTTGTCTATTATAACCTTGACAGACATGCCATTTTCTGAAAAGAATCGCCAATACAAATTGGAGCGCGAAAAGCCGGCCAACCAGGTTTATGATTACCCAAAACCCCCAAAAAAGAAACGCTTTCAGCAGCCTTGGCAACCGGAATTTTCGCCTTCTCTGGACCGGGGGGATGATCTCCCACATGGGCGATGAGCTGCAAATGGTGGCCATCAGCTGGCTGGTTCTTTTAATAACCGATTCTCCCTTTCTCATGGGGGTGGCCAGCGGGATGCAGAGCCTGCCCCGGCTTATTTTCGGTCTTTTGGGCGGCGTGATTGTGGACCGGGTAAATCGTCATAAGCTGTTAATGATTTTACCGGCCATCGAGATGATTCTGGCTTTTTTATTTGCCCTCCTGGTTCTCAACGAAACCATCCAGTTTTGGCATATCCTGATTATCGTCCCGTTTTTCGGCTTTTTAAAGATGGTTTTCCACGTCTGCCGCCAGGCTTATATTTTCGACCTGGTGGGTAAAGCTGAAATCATGAGCGCCCTGGCCCTGCATTCCAGCGGCATGAATTTTGCGAGAATCATCGGCCCCTCCCTTGCCGGAATCGTCATCGGCGCCTGGGGGGCGGGCTGGTGTCTTTTCCTGAACGGTCTCAGTTTCATTGGGATCCTCATTGCCTTGTTTATGATGCAGCCCCCCGCTTCCTTTAAAAGAACAACCGTTTCTTCCGGCATCCTTCAGGACCTGGGTGAATCCTTTGTTTTTCTAAAGCAAAACATGACGATTTTCCTCTTGATGGCCGCTATTTTTATCAAGATCGTATTCGGGTTACACGTTCAGGTCATCCTGCCCCTTTTTGCCCGCTATGTCCTGCAGACAGGAGCCTCGGGTTTCGGGTTTCTCGTGGGCGCCATGGCGGTCGGGGCGGTTCTGGGGGGTGTCCTGCTGGCATGGATCGGTGATGTAAGGTCCAAGGGCTATTTTTATATTCTATCCTCTTTAATCTATGGCCTGCTGGTGATTATTTTTTCATTTTCATCCTGGTATGCTCTGTCCCTGTTTATTCTCTTGCTGGTGGGGATGACGGAAATGTTTATGAAAACACTGAACCAGACCCTGCTGCAGCTGTTGTCGCCGGATGAACTCCGGGGCAGAATTTTAGGCATTCGTATGCTGGACAGCGGCATGAAGCCGCTGGGGGGCCTTCTGATGGGGGCGGGCGCCGGTCTTCTGGGCGCGCCTATAGCGGCGGCTCTGGGAGCGGGGGTCTGCATGTTCGTGGCCCTGGGCCTGTTCAGGTCCTCCCGCATCAGAGAACTTTAAGAAAAATACGGGCCATGCCCGCTCCATTGGGCTATATCCCAGCGACGCTAACCGCCCGGCGCAGTCAGAAGCAGCACGGTTTTTCCGGTAAATCTTTTCCTTGACACAAATTTCATTTTCATCTACGCTTTCTTGAAATAATAAAAATACGTTACATCAACCTGAGACCGAGGTCTCAACCTTAGGAGGATCAACACATGAATAAATTAAGGGGCACCTGTTTTATCGCAACAGTTCTGGCGGTCGCAGTGGCCGCCACGTTCATGGGGTACGCCAAAGCCGATGCGCAATGGGAGGCCCAGTGGCAGCAGACGCTCGAAGCCGCAAAAAAAGAAGGCAAGGTGGTGCTGTATGGTTCTTCCGTGGGGCCCGTGGTGAGGAAACAGGCCGCGTTTTTCAAAAAGAAGTTCGGATTTGACCTGGATGTTTCGGCCGGTAGAGGCGGCCAGTTTGTCCAGAAAGTGCGCAGCGAGATGTCGGCCGGCCTGAATGTGGTCGATGTGATCATGGCAGGAGGCGAACCGGTGGTTTCTTTCAAGCAGATGGGCCTGACAGGGCCCATGGACCACACCCTGATACTGCCGGAAGTCACCGACACCAAGCTCTTTTACACCCTGGACCGCCACCCCTGGTATGACGAGGCCAAACATTTATTCTATTTTCTGGCCTATCCCAACCGGGACATCACCATCAACACCGACCTTATAAAACCGGGGGAAATCACCTCATGGCAGGACCTTCTGAAACCCCAATACAAAGGAAAGATCGTATGGAGCGACCCCAGCGTTCCCGGAAGCGGCTTAAACGGGGTCTCCACCAACCTCATGAACAAGGTGACCACTGAGGGTTACTATCGCCAACTGGTGGCCACCCAGGATGTCACCATGTCCAGGAATCTGCGCCAGATGGCCGAATGGCTGGCCAGGGGAAAATATCCGATAGCTGTTTCGGTGCCGGGAACTCCCATATCCGAGATGGTGAAGGCCGGCGCCAAAATTGGTTATGTACGCGTAAAAGAAGGGGCCTATTTAAGCTATGACGGCGGAATTTTAGGCGTATCGGCCAAGGCCCCCCACCCCAATGCCGCCAAGGTGTTTGTCAACTGGTTTCTGAGTAAGGAAGGACAGGCGATCGTCCAGGAAGCCACGAAATATCAATCGGTTCGAAACGATATTCCCACGGAGGGGATCGTCAACAAAGACACCATGCGGGTGCCCGGAGAAAAATACTTTCAGGCCTGCAACACCGACGAAAAATGCGTCCTGCAGGAAGTGGACAAAAACATTGCGCTGATCAAGGATTTGTTCGGCCCCCTGATCGGAAAATAAATCCTACGGAATCTATTTAAGGAATCCGCCAGGAGATAAAATGGAGGAGTTTGCATTCATCGGCAAACCTGTGCCCAGGATAGACGGGCCGGCCAAGGTGACGGGCGCCGCGACATACGCGGGGGACCTGATTTTACCGGGCATGTTGCATGGCAAGCTTTTGAGAAGCCCGCTGGCCCACGCCCGCATTGTTCATATGGACACCCGCAGGGCCGAGTCACTACCCGGGGTGAAAAGCGTGGTCAGCGGCAAGGACTTCCCCGGTGCGCTGGTGGGTTTTATGAAGACTTACAGCGACCGTCCTCCCATTGCCCTGGACAGGGTGCGCTATGTGGGCGAAGCCGTGGCGGCGGTGGCGGCTGTCAGCGAAGATGTGGCCGAGGAGGCCCTGGACCTCATTGATATCACCTATGAGAAATTGGAACCGGTCCTATCCATTGAAGAGGCCCGCAGAGAGGGCGCACCTCAGCTTCATGACCATGCCAAAAACAACATAGGCGCCGAATGCAATTTCAGCTTTGGCGATGTGGACAGGGCATTTTCGGCAGCCGACTATGTGCGGGAGGAAGAATTCTTCTCCCAGCGGGTCGGCATCGGCTTCATTGAACCCCATGTCGCCCTGGCCAGCGTGGATGCTTCCGGGAGAGTTACCTTCCAGGGCACCAAGCAAAGCCCCTATATTACCTGGCGCCAACTGTGTAAAGGCCTGCGCCTGCCCCTGAACAAGATCAGAATTATCAATCCTTATGTTGGAGGCGCTTTCTCGGGCAAGCACGATGCCTTCGACCTCGATTTCTGCGCTGTCCGCCTGGCACAAAAGACCGGCAGACCGGTGAGGATCACCGTGGGCCAAGACGAGATACTGGCCTTTTATCGACAGCGGCATGAAAAACGCATGTGGATGAAGCTCGGCGTCAGCAAGGACGGTACGCTCCTGGCTTTGGACTGCAAACTGACTGCCGAGGGCGGCGCATATCTGGGTGTAGGGCCGGTTAACATTTTTGTCTTCGGCGCCAGGCTCACGGTTCCCTATCGGCTGCCCAACTTGAGGTATGAGGCCTACCGGTTCTACACGAACAAACCCGTCTGCGGCGCGGTCAGGGGCCAGGCCAACGCGATTGCCCGATACGCTTTTGAATCCCTGCTGTCTATCGTGGCCGATGAAATCGGCGTGGATCAGGTGCAGATCAGGCTGAAAAATGCTTTGAAGCCCGGCGAAACGACAATCAACGGCATACAGATCAGCCCCTCGGACTTTTCCGGAACGGTCAGCAAATGCGCTGAACTCATCGATTGGGAAAAAAAGAAAGGGGAAAAAATACCCTATCGTGGCATCGGTTTCGGCTCCGTGGGCATGGCTTCCGGCGGCCGGATGGGAGGACACTTTGCCAGTTCCGCCATCGTAAAAATCGCAGAAGACGGCACCGCGGTTCTCAATCATGGGGGGACGGAGATCGGACAGGGATGTGACACCGTCTTTGCCCAGATGCTGGCGGAAGTGCTCGGTCTTGCCTTTGAGGACGTTCAAGTGGGCACGGAGGACTCGGACACGAGCGTTTTCGACCCGGGGATGTTCGGCGACAGATGCACGGTATGGTCGGGAAATGCGGTCATTGCCGCAGCCAAGGATGCCAGAAGGCAGATCGCCGACGTGGCCGCCGAGATGCTGGGGGTCAGGCCGGAGGATCTGCAGTTCAGGCAACGGAAGGTCTTTGTCAAGGATAATCCGGACAAATCATTGCCCTTCGGTACGGTGGTTCGAAATATTATCTACGGAAAGGGGCGGTCCATCTATGGGACGGGGAGCTGGGCGCCCGATATCGAGGTCGCTGACTTGTCCAAAGGATTTGCGGGCAAGTTCACCCCCAGCTGGGCGTTTATCACACAGGCCGTAGAGGTGGAGGTCGATCCGGAGACCGGGAAAGTGAAACTGCTCCGGGTCGCCATTGCCGATGAGAGCGGCCGGCCGATAAACCCTGCCCTTCTCGACGGCCAGCACACGGGAGGAGTCACCCAGATGATCGGCCACGCCCTGTTTGAAGAATGTCTCTTTGATGACCAGGGGCAGCCTCTTACGACTTCTTTCGGTGAATACAAAATGCCGACGGCCATGGATGTGCCGGAATTCAGTATTGCTCCGGTGCTGGCCCCTGACCCTGTGGGTCCCTTCGGCGCAAAGGGCGCCGGCGAGTCGGCGACATGCGCCACCTTACCGGCAGTGGCCAATGCCATTGCAGCTGCCATCGGCGTAAGGATAAAGGATCTGCCCATAACACCCGAGAAAATCCTTAAAGCGATCCAGGAGCAAAGAGCCAAGCAAGTAAAGGAGGAAGAGATCCTTTGGAACTGGCAATAAGGTTGCAAGTAAACGGTGAAACTTATGAGATCAACGTGGAGGCCCACAGAACCTTGCTCGAAGTCCTAAGAGAAAACTTGGGGCTGACCGGGACTAAAAAGGGTTGTGATGAAGGAGAGTGCGGGGCCTGCACCGTGTTAATGGACGGAAGCCCCGTCTCATCCTGTCTGGTGCTTGCCTTCAAGGCGATCGGCAAAAAAATCGTCACCATCGAGGGGTTGGCCCAAAATGGCCGCCTTCATCCACTGCAGCAGGCTTTCTGGGATCATAGCGCGTTTCAATGCGGATTTTGTACCCCCGGTGTCATTATGGCAGCCAAGGGACTGCTGGATGAGGTGCCGAATCCAACTGAGCATGAGATCAAGCAAGGTATCGCCGGCAACCTCTGCCGCTGCACCGGATATACAAAGATCATCGAAGCTATTCAAGCAGTATCTCAGGAACAAAACCCTTAAATCTTTAAAGGAATTTTATGGAAGGATTCATTCCTTATCCTAAAGAGAAGGCAGACGCGTACCTACAAACAGGCGCCTGGTTGGGGCTCACCATAACCGACATCCTGGACAGGAATGCAGCTGCGTATCCTGATAAGGAGGCTCTGGTGGATGAGAAAACCAGATTGACCTATTCCCGGCTCAGGGACAAGGCCGACCAACTGGCCGCCGGGCTGCTGGAACTGGGCCTTGGCAAGGGCGACTGTGTCGTGCTGCAACTGCCCAACTGCATTGAGTTCGCCTACGCCTATTTTGCCTGTCAGAGAATCGGCCTCATCACCGTCACGGCCATCCCCCGCCATTCCCTGCGGGAAATAGACCACTTTTGCACGCTTACCGATGCCGCCGCCTGGATAGGCCTTCCCAGATTGCGCCGGACGGACTACACCGATATGATAGAAACCCTCCGTTCCCGGCATCCCGATCTCAGAATCATCATGGCCGGCGAGGCCACTGACGGCGCCATCTGCCTTTCTGATCTGATGGCCGGAGAGGGGCGCCTGCCCGCTGATCCGCAAAGGTTCGGGCCACAGGCGACCGATGTAAGCCACCTGATGCCCACCGGAGGCACGACAGGTCTGCCCAAGCTTGTGCCCAGAACACACAACGATTACATCTCCAATGCCGCCAGCGCCGCCCGGATTCAGCACAGCGGCCCCGGAAGCACCCATATGGTCATCCTGCCTGTAGCCCACAACAGCGGACTGCTCGCGCTCGTCTCGGGCCTGGTGGCCTGGGGCAAGGTGGTCCTGTGTCCCTCTACCAAGGTCCAGGATATTCTGTCATGGATCGAAAAGTATAAGGTTACCTTCACCGCCATGGTTCCCACCCTCCTGCTGGACCTCATGGCCCAGCCCGATTTTGCCAAATACGATCTCAGCTCCCTGGAACTCATCCAGGGCGGGGGGGCCCACGTGCCGGCCGAACTGGTCAAAGAGGTGAAGCAAAGGATAGCTTGCTTTTTCGTCAATGGCTTCGGTATGGCTGAAGGTCCCCTCATCCGCACCCCCGTTGATGCCCCTCCGGAGGTGGTCGTTCACACCGTGGGAAAACCGATATGCCCCTATGACCAGATGAAAATAATCGACGAGGAGGGAAGGCAAGTTCCCCAGGGCGTGGAAGGGGAGTTGACAGCCCGGGGGCCGGGCATCTTCACGGGCTACTACAAGGCCCCCGAGGCCAACCGGGAATCCTTTACGCAGGACGGCTTTTTTAAAACCGGGGATTTAGCCAGACTTGATCCTCAGGGCAATTTTATCATCACCGGCCGCAAAAAGGACGTCATCATTCGGGGTGCCGAGAATATCAGTGCCACGGAGGTTGAGGACCTCGTCCTGTCCCACCCGGATGTATTGGATGTGGCCGCCGTAGGCATGCCCGATGATCGCCTCGGTGAGCGGGTATGCATCTATGTGCGGGTCGCGCCCGGAAAGGAGCTGACCTTTGAAGGGCTGATTGACCACCTGAAAAGGCAGGGGGCTTCTGTCCTCTTCCTGCCGGAGCGGATGGAAGTGGTGGCTGAGTTGCCATTGACCGCGGTAGATAAGGTGGACAAAAAAGCGCTGCGCGAGGATATAATAAAAAAGCTGGCCGCCAGCGCCGGATAAGGCCAGGCCGGTCTGTTTCCCTATCCGGCCTTGGCGGCAATTTCCTTGGCCATGGCCTTAAAAAATATGCCGGTCAACATTTTGGCCGTCATTGCAAGAAACCGGGTCCCCACGGCGGCAATTTTCCCGCTCACCTGAAGGTCGCTGCTGTAGGAAATCCGGGTAAGGTTTCCATCTTCTACCAGCCGGATCGTGACAATGCCTTTGACGGCGCCCGGGAATGCAGCGGCGTCAACCGTCATTTTGTACGACTCGGGAGGGACAATGTCCTCCAGCTCGACTTTGCCGGCATAGGTGCCCTTGACGGCAGCAATCCCCATGGTGATGGTCATCTCATAGCGGTTGTTCCCCAGGTGATCCAGCTTTTCGCAACCCGGGATTGCTTTGGAGAGAACCGCCGGGTCCAGCAGGGCCTTGAAAACGGCCTCGCGGGGGGCCTCCATTTTATAAGTGCCTTCAATATTCATGTGTGTCACCCGTCCTGAAATAAAATCCCAACCCCTTGATCATAAATATCCTGGCCCTGAGGACCAGGCTTTGGTTATCCCCGGAGGGGATTTGCTTGGTTGGAAGTTCATGGTATGATTGAAATTACAAATAGCAAATTACAAATACCAAACAATTTCCAATGACCCAAATTCCAAAATCCAAACGATGTCCCGTCCTGGAAGGTTTGGGTCATTGAATATTGGAATTTGAGATTTGTTTGTAATTTGGTGCTT
>JAUYIZ010000255.1 GCA_030688615.1 Desulfobacterales bacterium
CTGGCCAGAATCCCTAATTCGGCCGTCTCCGGAAAGCCCAAAACAGAGAGAATCTGTAACCTGGCTTTTCCGGTAACTTGCCTGACGGGCATGGCCGAAATGCGTGCGCCGGAGTCAATGGCGGCTATCATTGACCGGCGCAATGTGTCAAAGGAGACCTCCGGAATGGATTCGAGATTCACCCTTTCATTGTTCCTCACCCTAAAAAAACCATCCATCACAGCCATCAGTGACCTCCTGCCACAGATGCAGCGCGGGACAGAAAATCCCAAAGCACGGAAGGAACGTAAAGGCCAAAAATCAAAGGAACGGCGCCTAGAGCGATGGCCGGGATTGCGAACCAGAGCTCTTCCCGGTGCGGGAATGCGGTATCGTCCGGCGATGCCGGTCTCTCGGACCGGCCGAAGACCATCGATAAAACGATGCGCGCCATGGCGATGAAAATTATCCCCAGGGCCGCCAGATAGCCCGCTGCAACCGCCCAGCGTCCGTTATCCAAAGCCCCTTTGAGGATTGTCACTTCACTGATGAACAGACTGAAAGGCGGTGAGCCGGTAATCGATAAAAACCCGGCCATCCATAAAAATCCGGTCAAAGGAAGATCCTGCAGCACATGCCGCACGTCCCCGGCAGTCTTTGTTCGGAATACGTACAGCAGCTGACCGGCGCACAGAAACAGCATCGCTTTGGTGAGTGAATGACCGATGGAGTGAAGCATGGCTCCGGTTCCGGCCAAGCCGCCGATTCCCATGCCAACAGAGAGGATCCCCATGTGTTCAATGCTTGAATAGGCCAGCATCCGCTTGTAGTCGGCTTGCCGGATGGTAAACACGGCGGCCAGCGATACAGACAGAAGTCCGAAAAATACCAGCAGTTCGCCGCTGAAGCGCCCCAGTCCGGCAGCATTCAGCACACTGTTTCCGCGAAGGATGCCCAGAAAGGCGCAGTTGAGCAAGGCGCCCGAGAGCAGCGCCGAGACCATGGAGGGTGCTTCACTATGGGCATCGGGCAACCAGGTGTGCATGGGGGCCAGACCCATCTTGGTTCCATAGCCCACCAGCAGCATGAGAAAACCGGCTTTGAGCCACAAAGGATCCAGGGTGGCCGCACCGGAAACGAGGGCATCTATATTGAGATGCACCCGGCCGTGGCCGGCATAGGCGAAAAAATAATTGCCCAAAAGGGCAAGGGCGATGCCCACCGAGCAAATCAACAGGTATTTCCAGGTGGCTTCCAGGCTGCGGTGATGCCGGTGGAAGCTTATCAGGGGCGCGCTGACCAGTGTGGTCGCCTCGACAGCCACCCACAGCAGCCCCAGATCCCGGCTGATGCAGACCAGGCTCATGGCAGCCAGAAAAAACAACAGACAGCCGATGAAGACCGCTTCTGATTTATTGCCGAAGGAAAAACCTTCTTCCACATCACGAACGACGTGTCCCGCTTCGCGTGTGAGATACCCGCAAGTATAAACGGCTACCGCAGCGAACAGGATGCTTGTTATTGCCAAAAAAAGCAGCCCGAGCGCATCCAGTCCGACCCAGCCGCCGGATTTGATGGCCGGTTGATTTATCGCCAAAATACAGACTGCAGTGGCGTGACTGCCGCTTCCGATCAGCAGAATTGCCCGTCGCAGGCGCCGGGAGGAAATGAAAAGAGCTAAAGCCCCCAGGCCCGTTGGAATCAAAACAATACTCATCAGCATAACTTCAATCCTTCAGTTCTGATAGGCGATCGGTATCGATATGATCAAATTCCAGGTTGATCTGGTAGATGGTAATTCCCATGATAAAGACAGCCACAAATACATCAAGCAGCACCCCCATTTCTACCAGCATGGGCGCTTCCACCGCCAGAACCGCGCCAAAAGCATATATCCCGTTTTCCATGCCCAGGTATCCCACCACTTGGATCAGGGCCTTGCGGCGGGAGATGATGATCATCAGACCGGTCAAGGTGGTAAACATCGCGCCGGGCAGCAACGAGGCCGTGCCAGGAGAAGCGGCTGCCTTCAGGGGCATGGCAATCAGAAAACTCAGGCCCAGCAGGGCAATGCCGATGAGAACGGATGCACTGTAGCCGATAAATGGTTCGACTTCCCGCTGAACATCCGCTTCACGTATGGCCCGCCGCAACAGCCAGGGCAAAAGCGCCCCCTTGACCGTCAGGGTGATCAGCAAAAACGCCACAAGCCGCAGAGGCCACGGCCTGGGGGACAGGGTCAGGGGAATAACGGCCAGGGTAACCGCCTGAAGTATCATGGTTTCGATCAAGGCTGTCAGCCGGCTGGATGCCAGAAGCCTGAAATTGGTCAGCACCAGGGCCAGGATAAAAATGTCAGTCCATTGGGTCACGGGGTCACCTCAAGATCCAGAAAAAGGCCGCCAGCGTAAGAGCCAGGGCCACCACGAGCATCATCGGTACGCGCAGCAGACGCAGGCGGGCCGTAGTTGACTCGATAATACCGATCAGCACGGCCGTAATAAAGATGCCGGCCGTGGTGACAGCCAGATCCAGCATCGGCCATCCTGTGCGCAGGGGAAGTGCTAACCCCACCATCAGCGCGGAAAAAAGCCACAGTTTCAGAGCTGCAGCGTACTGTATCAGGGCCAGGTCCACACCGCAATGATCCAGAACCATGACTTCGTGAATCATGGTCAGCTCCAGATGGGTTGTGGGGTCGTCCACTGGAATGCGGGCATTTTCAGCCAGCAGAACCACCCAAAACGCCGCGGCCACCAGCAGAACCGGGGCACCTCCTGCCGGGTGCATGTCCCCTGACCAGAGATGATTGTAAATGCCGGAGATGCTCACTTGGCCGCTGGAGACGGCCAGAACCGCCATGCCGGAAAACAGAACCAGTTCGGTTATCAGGGAAAAATGCATCTCCCGGCTGGCCCCCATGCCTTCGAAGGCCGATCCCGTATCCAGGGCGGCAAGGACTGTGAAAAACCGCATCATGCCAAGGGCATAGGCCAGGAAAACAAAGTCCCCGGAAAAAGCAAACACCGCACTGAGGCCGCCGGCCGGGACAATCGACAAGCATACCAGAACAATGGCCAGTCCGAGAACCGGCCCAAGCCGGAACACCCACGTGGCAGTACGGCTGTAGACCGCACCTTTTCGCATCAATTTGAACAGATCATGGTAAGCCTGCAGCAACGGCTGTCCCCTGCGTCCTCCGAAAAAGGCTTTGGTGCGGCTGATGATGCCCATCATCAGCGGTGCCAGTGTTGCCGCAAGAAGCCAGTACAGTATGGATGCCGTCAACGCCATGGTCAATCACCTCACTTTCAGCAGCAGGAGTAAAAGGACAGTAATGGCGATGTAGAGGACATACAACTGGTTGCGGCCATGCTGCAATCCGTGCAGGAAGCACGATAGGGTTTCGACGAATCGGAACAGCGGCGCAAAAAAATACTGGCAAAACCAATCCCCGGTATGTGACGTCAGCCGGGCTTTGCGAGGGAAATCATTATCCCCCATGTGTATCTCCAATTTGGGGCGCACAATCCAGCGCAGCATGTCGATGACCGGCCAGGCAAAAGAAGATGCGGTGTACTGCATGCGGGCCGTGGGTGCGGCGTAACCGCAGTCCCATGTCGGTCCTTGGACCCAAGTCCGGCCCTTGAGGAGCCGGGTCCGGAGATTTGACAGGAGCACCGTTAGGGCGAGGATTGCGCCGCCGCCCAGGCAGATGGGGATTAACAGCTGCCGAACCGTTGCCATGACTTCGTCCGCCGCCGGTTCTGCCAGCAACTGCCTGACCACCGGAGAGACCAGGGCGGCTCCCAGGGGTGCGCCCAGGCCCAGCAGGACGCACAGACCTGCCAGCGCCGTCATGGGGTAAAGCATAAAGCCGTCAGGTTCCTGGGCAGAAACCGTGCAGTCGGAGCGGGGTTCACCTAAAAAGACAATACCATATACTTTGGTGAAACAGGTCGCGGCCAGAATACCGATTGCGCAGAGGGCAAGCAGTGTGACCATCCCGGCGGCAGCAAGGCTTCCGATGGCAGGCCGGTGGACGACGGCACCGAAGGCCCCCAGATAGATCAGCAGCTCACTGACAAATCCATTCAGCGGGGGAAGGCCGCAGATGGCGGCGGCGCCGACAAGAAAGTTCCGTGCTGTTTTGGGCATAAGCTTCTGCAGTCCGCCGAGGCAGTCGATATCAAGTGTATGGGCACCACGTTTCACGGCACCGGCCCCGAGAAAAAGAAGACTTTTGAAGACGGCATGGTTGCAGACATGCAGCAGCCCTCCCATCAACCCCAAAACGGCCAGCTCCGGGTATCCTCCGGCAACCCCCAGCAACCACAATCCCAGCCCGAGGCAGATGATGCCGATATTTTCAACGCTATGATACGCCAGCAGTCGCTTGAGATCATGCTGGGCCAGGGCGTAAAGCACGCCCATGATACCGCTGACCGCACCGATGATCAGCAGGGTCCAACCCCACCAGCTCGGCGGTGGCCCTAAAAACGAGAGGATACGAACCAGGCCGTAAATGCCGGTTTTGATCATCACGCCGCTCATCACCGCCGAAACATGCGACGGCGCTGCGGGATGGGCTTCCGGCAGCCAGACATGCAGGGGTATAATACCGGCTTTAGCGCCAAAACCAAAAACGGCTAGCACAAAGAGCACTCCGGCAATGAAGGGGCTGGAAGGAGCCGTAAGGTGGTCAAAATCCAGATTTGCGCCGGTCCCGCCCAGTAGTAAAAACAATACCAGCAGGCAGGCTGTCCCCAGGTGGGCGGCAGTCAGGTAAATCCAACCGGCCTCCCGCACGGTCGATTTTTCATGTTCGGACATGACCAGAAAAAACGATGACAGGGACATGAATTCCCAGGCCATGACAAACAACATGCAGTTGCGAGCTATAACAACGAGCAGCATGCTGGCAAACAGCAGGTTGAAGCAGCACCAGGACGTGCCCGGATGTCCGTGTCCCGGGTCGTTTTTAAGGTAACCCACGCCATAGATCGCTGCCAACGCACAGATGCCGGCAATGATAATGATAAAAAGGGCTGTTAAAGGATCAACGGCGATATAAAATGTTCCGAAAGGCACCTGCCAGGGCAGTCGCAGCTCGACAGATCGGCCGGTCCATAATACGATTGCCGCCGGCCCGAGAGACAGAACCGCCCCGGTTACGCTGGTTGCAGCTCCCATGCCGGTGACGCCTTTAACCCGCCGGAATCCAAAGGAACAGATCCCTCCTCCTGCGGTCAGGATGAGCAGCGCTGATAAGAGCAAACCCATTGTCATGATGTGGTTTTCCCCTTACTCTCTGTCATCCGTTTCAGCTGCTCATCAAGTTTGCCGGCGGTCAGTAAAATCTGTTCCCTGGAGTCGATTCGCGCGACGGCGTCGGCAAATTCCGAGGCGCGCAATCCATAGGAAAGCTTGGACAGAAGATTGAGATGTGCTTTGCTGGTGGGACTGACAATGGTGAAAAGGGTATGCACCGGACGGCCGTCAATGGCCTGGAAATCGATGGGATCTTCCAAAAAGCAAAGCGCCATCAGGGGGCGCGCAACATGCAGGGTAATGGGATTCCGGACATGGGGGATGGCTATGCCGTTACCAATAGCCGTTGAGCCTAAGGATTCCCGAGCCAGCAGGACCTGATACAGGAATTCACGATCCACCTCCTGGGGCAGCGCCAAAATATTGACCACACTGTTCAATACATCCTTTTTATCGCGGCCCTCCACTCGGTAATGAATCCCGCCGGTTTGCAGGGCTTCGGCCAGTGAAGGAATAACAGCGTCCTCTGGCTCTTCCATCAGCAGAGGAGAGATCGGTATTCGGTTAGATGTAGCCCATTCTAGTAATTCCGCCCGGTTGAAACGATACTGATTGTTGACGCGATGGAACGGCAGTTTGCCATGTGAGACCCAGCGATAAATGGTTTTTTCCGACACATGGAGCAAGGTGACCGCATCTTTGACCCGAAGTTTCATAAACCCCCGCCTCTTTTTAGACTCTCAAAAACAGTATCTATTGGACATATTAGAACATGGCGGGTCATTACCGCCTTGAATTTTCAATGTCAAGAATAATCATGGGGAACTGGATATTCGATATAACAGGGCGGTTTCAGAGGATCATAAAGCGGCAACTTTTTGTCGGCATCATTTCCCCTGCACAACCCCGAGGCGGCGGCCCCATGCGTCCGCCCTTGCCGATTTATCGGTATATTTTTTTGATCGTTCA
>JAUYIZ010000260.1 GCA_030688615.1 Desulfobacterales bacterium
ACGCCTGAAAGGGTATATGAGGGACTGAAGAAAAAAGAAATTCAATAAGTTGCCGGCAACAAGCTAATGGCCAAAGCCGGTTCGCCCTCTTACTTCCTTTTTGCAATAAACATCATGGGCAAGTTTATTCCTTGCTACACAAGCATATTTTTGCCATACCCATGCTTGTAAAAAGCAACTTTTTAGTGCGCCAAGCAAGTTTGGCGCTTCTTATGGAGTGCAAGTCTCCATCGGGTTCCCCTCTGAACTGGTCATGCTGGAAAATCTGGAAGGGCTTAAAAAATCGGTGCAGCAGAAGGCGTTTAATGGGCAGTTGCAGCTCAAAACCGTGAAATTCGCTGTTTTATTGTATATTTTCACGATTATATTGACAAAAGAGTGAAAAAGTATATATATTAACTATGGCAAAAATATTACATGTTTTTAATTCAATCCATCGCTTAAGAGAGCGGTATTATATTGCGTCTGTCGGTAAACAATCACTGCTAAACTTATTGAGCGCAGCGGAGGTTGCCGAGCAAGTATATAACTCCAACGCCATCGAGAACAGCACTCTCACTCTTGAAGAAACAGAGAAAATACTTTTGCAAATAAATTTAGACAGATACATCACAGAAAGAGAAATTTTTGAAGCAAAAAACCTCGCGCGGGTAGTTTCTTATATCAATACAAAAGCCAAAGAACAAGAGCTTACTCTTGAGGTTATTCTGTCGCTTCACAAAATGCTTATAGCGAATATCCAGGATGATATAGCCGGCAGATTTCGCAAGGACGGGGAGTGGGTCAGGGTTGCTAACCACATAGCGCCGGACCCAAAAGAAGTAGTAGAAAGACTGGAAAAAATGCTTGCAGGGTATAATGCAAACAGCCACCAAAATATTATCAAACGTATTGCGCTGCTACATCTTGCTTTTGAACACACCCACCCGTTTGTTGATGGTAATGGCCGTATCGGAAGAGTAATAAATAATTATTTGCTTATACGGGAAGGTTTTGTGTCAGTGAATATTAAATTCATTGATAGAAACATGTATTACGAAGCGTTTAAGGAATTTGACGAAAAGGGTACGGCCAAAATCATGGAGGAAATAGTCGGCAAAGCGCTCACAAACAGTTATCACAAGAGACTTGCGTATCTGGAAGGCGCGCACATCATGACGCTAGCTGAATATGCAAAAAAGAATAAAATATCACACTCTAATCTGATAAATAAAGCAAATCGCCAAACCATAGAAGCTTTTCTTGAAAAAGGCGTTTGGAAGATCGGAGTAAGTCGGAATAAATTATGAACGACGTATTTGCGATGTTGATAAGGAGACGGATCGATTTTCTGAATATCGATTAATTTCACTATACCATCGAGTTCATTTTGTTGTTTTTTAGGCATGGGATTACGGCGTGATTTTATTTATGGTTCATCCGGTTGATACGTACTTCTTCCTGTAATGTTGATTTGTAGTTTTTTTCAATTATTGTCAACTTTCAATCGGAAATCAATAAAATTCCCTTAAAATCTGCCTTTTCTTCAATACCGGTGCTTCAATATTTGACAGAAACGTTTATGCCCCATATAATGAAGAAAATTTGAAAGGAGAATCCAATGAGATGCGTTATTTGCAAACACGCCGAAACAAAGCTTGGCACAACAACCGTCACCTTGGAAAGGGATGGCCTTACCTACGTTATTAAGAAGGTACCTGCCCAAGTATGCCCGAATTGCGGCGAAGATTATATAGACGAAAATGTAACAGGCGAGCTGCTTAAATCTGCAGAACAGATGGTAAAAGTTGGTACACAAGTAGATATTCGCCAATATGTGGCCGCATGAACTCAACCAAGTGAAAATAATGCAAGGGCATAACTGCCATCCACAAGGTGGCTGCCATCTTCCATTGCGATTGCCTTCGTCGTAAATTTTCTTAGTAGAGTGATTGTCTCATCTAACACATAATCTGTGCAAGGGTGATGCCCTCCACCTGGCAATGGCATCTTTTCATGGGTGCGACTTTCTGTTAACATGGAACTGTAAACATCTGGCAAATGCAAATAAATTTGTCCACATCAGGCGGATAAATACCCTTTTGGGCCTTTTGGTTCCGGCGTTGATAACACCGGTTGAGCTTTTATCATGGGAGGAATAGCGTCATGAAAGATGATCCGGCCGTAGAACATATCAGAGCAATTAGGCGTAAAATAACAGAGGAACACGATTCTGACACGAAACTGCTAATACAACACTTTCAAGAACTGGAAAAAAAGACCACGCGTAAATTCTTTAAAAGAGAAATAAAGGAAAATAAGGTCGCTTAATTTTCTATTTTTACGGCCCGCCGGCAATGATGTATCTTGATCACCGGGCAACTCCAGGCTTCGTAGCGGATCAACATAGGCTCAATTGGCATCAAAGATTTTTTTTCTTTGAAATGATGACGTACCTGCTGGTTACACCGATTATTTTTTTCTTTTGCATGGCGGATACTACATTCGCCTTAAAACGCTCTGATGAGAGTGGCGCCTGAAAGATATGGGTTTCCTCCCAGCCGCTTTGATTTAGAATCCGAAGGTAATCATTGATTAGAATCGCGTTTGATCGGATTTCATTTTTGGCAGGGGTACCCTTAAAATCCCGCCAGTCAGCATTGATAAATGCTAGCTGTGTGGTTTTTTTAGCGTTTAAATGTGCCAGGGGAAAGAAGTTTTCCAGAAATTCTAAATAGTTCGCTTTGGACATTCCGGATATGCCATCCGGATCGTAGTTGTTTGATTGCTTTTTAAAATAAGGCGGATCAAAAAGAATCAGGTCCGGTTTGGCCTTACCCTTTAGCGGCCATTTTAAATTGGTGATATCCCAGAAATAGGGTTCAATTTCCGGTCGTGTCTCCGGCCGATCGTCCATGTCAAAGCTCCAACATTTCCGGTTAAACGCCAGACAGGTGTCGGCAACCACTCCACCGCCTGCCATGGGATCAAACACCACATCGTTCTGATCTGAAAAATAATACAGGATGTGTGCGATTAATTGAGCCGGGATGCGACCGGGCCAATCGTCTCCGAAACGTTTGTCAATATCATTGAAATACCAAAGATCCCATGTGCGTAATCCCCAACCCAATGATCTAAAACGTTCCTGGTCACTTTTTCCTTCCAGTTTAATTGACCAGACCAGGGGCTCAGGACAGCCGTGCTTTTTGGCGGCTTCAGATGCGGAAAGCCCTTGGTCCAGTGAATTCCGGACAGATTGAAACAATTTCAAATTATTACAATATCTTGTTACTGTCTTTCGGTTGATTTTCAGTCTCCCGGCAATCCTTTCATCAGGGATACCCAATCGATCCTGCAAGAGGATTTTCACCTCTGAGCTTAGAGATGGCATTAGCCGGGATCGCCCCTGTTCAGCCAGAACCTGCTTCTGTATTTCTTTGTCGGCGATCACTTCTATCTCCGTGGCGCTAAAATCACTTAACCTTCTATTCGCAGATGGCTGATTATCTGATGATGGCGGTGGATTGACAATCCTTTGAAATTCGCTCTCTGAAACAGCATTAAGTTTTGCCAGTGCGCGGGTCTGGGATTTGTTCAGATGATGTTGAATGGAGATCTGCCGGACTTCTTCACAACAGTCCATCAACAAGGGCACATCATGCAGATAAAAAGATAGCCATTCCACTGGCTTAGGCAGTCGACTGAATATTCCTTCCACTTGTTCTACAAACTTGTAGAACAGATGTTCCGCTTCACATGAAATTTTTGAATTTCGGGTTTTGCTGGTTCTCGCTGCATCCAGCTTGCCTAAAAGTGTTTTCACGCGATCTGCGGGGGACTTACCCATAGAGAGGTATTCAGCAGTCTCAATAAGCTCTGAATCCACGATTTCCACAATGGCTCCAATGCCTTCTATGGGGGAAAGATCCTCCCTCAGGAGGTTTTCAGCAGCGGAGATGCGCCGCGCTTGAAGGTCGTTTGCAACAACCACTTTAGCTTGTATGGCCTTGAGATCCGTATGGTCTCGGATGGCTCGCCATCGTCGTTCTCCAGCAATGAGCTGGTAGCGCCCACCGTCAGGGCGAACGACAATCGGCTCAATGAGTCCCTCCCTCTGAATGCTCAAGGCAAGCTCTTTGAGTTTATCCTCATGCATGTATTTGCGATGTTGATAAGGAGACGGATCGATTTTCTGAATATCGATTAATTTCACTATACCATCGAGTTCATTTGTTGTTTTTTAGGCATGGGATTACGGCGTGATTTGATCAAGCAGGGTCGCACCCTAACCGAAAGTTTCATGGATTACAAGTTGCCAACCATTACGATGGCGCCTGTAAGCGAGTGTGAAATCGTCGAGATTCCCTGTAAATTTGGACCGTATGGCGCCAAAGGGATCGGTGAACCGCCTGACGTGCCGGTGGTGCCCGCTATCGCCAATGCCGTTTACGATGCCACGGGGGTAAGAGTGACGCACTGCCCATCACGCCGGACAGGGTGTAGGAGGGACTGAGGAAAAAATAAGAGGACGTTACCAGCTATTCCAGGGAAAAGACACCCTGTGCCGGATTCTTCCCGAAGGATATCCCGACCACCGCGCTGGTCCAGTCACTCACCCGCTGCCAGCCCTTTCTGGCTTCGACAAGCTGCTGTCGACGCTCTCTCCAGGCTCTTTGTTCTCCGCCGCCGGCTGTAAAATAATTCAGATCGTGCGCCCCGCGGCGATCGCTGGGTACGCGTCGATCGACGCCTTTGACTTGCCTTGCGCTCGTCGAGCTTTCTGCGGCGGCAGTAACACTTTCGTCACGATCCATACACAAGCCCTCCCGGAACTTTGCCTTTCCTTTATATCATAATATGTGGTGTGTCAACAAAAAAAATGCTACAATATGTTGTGGAAGGGCAAGTTTTTACGCACGCAGGGCAGGGCCGGGGCCTTTGGCTTCAATTTCTTCCTGAACGCAGCGGGTCTGTTCCCGCTTCTTCAGCGCCACGAGACAGCGGTTGCAGGAAATACAGGACGGACGCAGGCGATTTCCCTGTTTCCATTCATTGACCAGGCCGGGCTGTCGAATGAAGGGGCGGCATAAGGAGACAAAATCAGCCTCTTTATTTTGGATGACCTCTTCCATGAGGGCGATGTCCCGTAACCCGCCCACCATCATGACCGGGACATCCACGTGGTTTTTGACCTCCCGGCACCAGTTCCGGAAATAGCCTTCACGGTCGATACTGTTGATACGGGTCCTGAATTCGGTCCCTTCGTATTCAGCCCCTCGCAAGCCCTGACTGATTTCCAGGGCATCATAGCCGTATTGTGCCAGGAGCTTTGCCGCCTGGAGACCCTCGTTGAATTCAAGCCCTCCTTCGAACCCGTCCTGGACGCCCAGTTTGATGAAAACCGGATACTTCCCGCCGACTTTGGATCGGATGTCCTTCAGGATTTCACGGTGCAAGCGGAGGCGATTTTCCAGGCAGCCGCCCCAGTCATCCTTGCGGCGGTTGGTAAAGGGTGAAAGGAACTGGGCGAGAAGATAAGCATGGGCGCCGTGCAGCTGGACCGCGTCAAGGCCGGCCTGTTGGGCCCGTCTGGCCGCATCGCCGAACGCGCGGATGATCTCCCGGATGTCATCTTCCGTCATGGAGGCATAATGTCCCGTAAAATAAGGATCCTTATCAACCAAAGATACGCCCTTGGCCTGACGGTTTTCCGTTTTTAAAAAGGTAGCGCTTTCCCGGCCGCCGCAGAATAATTGAAGGGCAATTTTCCCCCCGCGCCCGTGAACCCCGTCGGCTATCTTTTTGAGCCCGGCTGCAAAATCGTCGCTATAGGCGCACAAGTGGGTGGGGGAAATTCGTCCGTCCGGGTGAACGCAGGCCAGGCCCGTAATGATCAGGCCGATGCCGCCGTCCGCCAGCTCGGAAAATAATTTGATATGCTGATCGGTCACACGCCCTTGGTCCGCGCGGCCGCCTCCCGTGGCGGACCGTACAAAGCGGTTGGCCACCTCCATGGCATTGATGGTAACGGGTTCAAATAAAATGCTCATATGCATCTCCTCCCATGCTTTTTTCTTGACACAACCTTTGATTTGATTGAAACTCACCCCGCATAACACTTTTCAGGATCGCCTGCAATCTGTTTTGACATGCTTCCATGACACGGACCTGTCTGTAAATAAACACCGAGAAGAGCCCGGGAGAATACCTCTTGTTTGCTGAAGGCAAAAAAAGACTCAAACAGAATGAAACGATGATTACCATCTACATCCAGGCCGCGTTTGCTACCCTGGGCTTCGGTCTCATCAGCCCTATTTTGCCTCTTTACGCGCGTTCGTTTAACGTCAGCATCGTCATGATCGGGTTGCTGCTTACGGTGGTCGGCGCCGTCCGGGCAATCCTGGATGTGCCCCTGGGAAAATTATCCGATCGCGTGGGCCGCAGACCGTTCGTCATTTTGGGCCCGGCCATTTCGGCCCTGGGCTCTTTGATAGCGGCGCTGGCCGGCAATTATTGGCACCTGCTTTTGGCCCGGGCCATCTATGGCGTCGGCACCACGATCTGCCTTACGGCCCTGCAGGTAATGTTGACGGATATCACCACGGCGGAGAATCGGGGCCGGGTGATGAGTTTTTACCATGGGGCTTTCCAGGTCGGACATAGCGCGGGGCCGGCCATCGGCGGTTTTCTGGCCTATTATTACGGTATCCGGGTGCCTTTTATTGCCTATTCGATCGTTGCCGTTATTGCAACTTTCTGGGCCCTTTGGCGTCTGAAGGAAACAGCAGACACTACCGGCATAGCCAGGGTCAAAAAAAAAGATCCGGCCGGCGGAGAAAAAGCGCCGCATGAAAAAAAGTCGTCCATCGTCAAACAGCTGCTTTCAGATACCAGCTTTTTACTCATCGCGGCCCTGGCATTTCTGCATACCATGTCCCGGACCGGCACCAATCAGACGATACTGCCCATCATTGCCGTTGAAAATATCCATATCAACACCGGTCAACTGGGCATTGCCATGAGCGTCACCAGCATTGTCCATTTGGCCACGATTTTTATCGGCGGCTGGATGTCGGATCGTTTCGGCCGCAAATACGCCCTGATTCCCGGAATGTTGATCAGCAGCCTGGGGCTGGTCGTTTTTGCCTTGAGCCGGAGCTATTTGGTCTTTTTACTCGCAGCGTTTGCCGTGGGGTTGGGGCGCGGATTTGCCGGCTCGTTCATTGCCTATGCGGCGGATCTGGCGCCTGAAAATCATTACGGCAGCACCCTGGGGCTGTATCACACCTTCCAGGATCTGGGCATGGTCGTGGGGCCGATCCTGATGGGATGGGTTGCTGAACAAATCGGGCTCTCGGCCCCGTTTTACATCAGCGCAGCGGCGATCAGCATCTTTGTGGTGTTTTTTGGCTTTTTTGCCAGGGAAACCAGCGGCCGCGCCGTCAGGCCCAGGGCCTGAACCTGGCTCACCATAGGGTGGAATTCAAAGCTGTTGGTTCAAGTTTCCGGTTTCAACTCTTGCGGTTCTTGCTTCTGCTCTGTGATTCCTTACCTTACATTTGAGCCTAAAAAGAATTGTAACCGTTCAGGGAGTCTCTGAAATCCCAAATTCCAAGCATCAAATTCCAAACAAATCTTAAATTCCAAATACCAATGACCTAAACTATTTCGATCATATACTGGTTTGTTGTATTGAATTTTGGTCATTGGTATTTGTTTGTTATTTGGAATTTGCTATTTGGAATTTCAATCATACCATGAACTTCGAACAAAGCAAATCCCCTCCGGGGATAACCAAAGCCTGGTCCTGAGGGCCAGGATATTTACGGATGGGCACTATCCTAAGATGCCCCGGTAAACCTCCAGCAGATCCCGGATCTCGTCCTGCTCCGCGTGGTGAAGCCGTATATGCGCCGCGGCCGCATGGACCCGCTCCCGGTGGGTCGCTGCGTCCTGGTTCAGGATCATCGACAGCCAGTTAAGCAGCGGGTTGAAATCAGACTGTTCATGAAATAGCATGGCGATGTCACTCGGCGCTTTGCCGAGAAGTTCATTGTTGCCCGGCGCTTTGCGGGCCGCCACCGGAACACCGCAGGACCATGCTTCCAG
>JAUYIZ010000270.1 GCA_030688615.1 Desulfobacterales bacterium
AGACCTTTGCAAAACCCCCTATTTTGCCCGATTTCTGTGTCAGGCTCAAATTTTAATCCTCAAAATACTCAATGTATTCTTCCGGTTAAAATTTTCGCCTTCCTTGAACTCGAACAAAATTTGACATTTTTCAAAGGTCTCGAACCGGCAACCGTAAACGGATACGATAAACTTAATGCCATGTTAATGAGCATCAATCCCGATAATCCTCAACCGAGGCTTGTAAAGCAGGTCGTCGATGTCCTCCATCGCGGCGGTATCATCGCCTATCCGACGGATACCTATTACGGCATCGGCTGTGACATCCTGAACAAGAAGGCCATTGAAAAAATCTACCTGCTCAAACAGCGGGACCGGAACAAACCGTTCAGCTTTATCTGCTCCGGACTGAAAAACATCAGCCTTTACGCCAAGGTTTCAAACTACGCCTACAAAACCATGAGACGACTCTTGCCGGGCCCCTTTACATTTATTCTGGAAGGATCCCGGCTGGTACCGAAAATCATGCTGACGAAACGCAAAACCGCCGGCATCCGGGTGCCGGACAACAAGCTGTGCATCGCAATAACCGAGACACTGGGAAACCCCATCATTTCAACCAGCGCCACCACCCGGGACGGCAATGTATTTTTCGATCCTTCCCTGATACACGATTATTACGACGGCACGATAGAAATCGTCATTGACGGCGGGCCTGTCCCGGGAATGCCGTCCAGTGTGATCAGTTTAATTGACGATACACCGCTTGTCATACGGAAGGGTCTGGGGGATGTGAGTATTTTCGAGTAGAGATCGAGACCTTATTCAGCGTATGCCGGATAGTAGTACTGGACGGCCAGATGGGGGCGGATGGCCTCCTTGGCAACCTGCAGGAAACTATCCACAAAGTATTTCAGGAAGGAAAATCTTTTCTCTCTGGGGTAAAGGGCGGTAATCTTGCCTTTGATGCCTCCCATACGGCCCGCCCACTCTATGGCATCTTCCAGATTTCCGATGCGATCCACCAGGCCAAGCTGCATGGCGACCTCTCCGGAAAAAATCCGGCCGTCGGCAATGGCTTCCACTTTAGCGAGCTGCAGATTTCTTCCTTCCGCAATGGCGGATATAAACTGCCTGTGGACCGAATCAACAAAATCCTGCAGGATCTTTTTCTCATCCTCGGACATTTTACGTGTCGGTGACCCGATATCCTTGTACGGCCCGCTTTTAACGACAACCGGCACAAGCCCTATTTTCTCCAGGAGCTGTTGAAAATTCGCGTACCCGATGATCACGCCGATGCTGCCGGTGACGGTGCCGGGATTCGCCACGATCCCATCGGCCCCGACCGCGATGTAAAGCCCGCCCGAAGCAGCGACAGATCCCAACGAGGCCACCACTTTTTTCTGTTTTACCGTTTTTCTGACTTCCCTGAAAATTTCCTGTGACGGCCCGACGCCCCCTCCCGGGGAATCGATCCTGAGGACAATGGCCTTGACGGATTTGTTGTCCCTGAATTTTTTAATCATCCGAATCGTATCGCCGGCATCTGCGATCAAACCGTTGATTTCAACGACGCCGACCGCCTCCCCGTTTTCCCCGAACTCAAAGTCCGGGCTCTTGATTCCCAGGACGACCAGCAGGGTCAACCCCACCGCTGACGCGCCGACAATCGTGGAAAAGACCAGCAAAAAATAAAGATATGGATGCCTTCGGGAGAACATGATCTATTTGTCATTATACTTTTCTTGAAGATTTTCCCGCAAAATTTCACCGAACGTTGAGGTGGCAGGTCCCATTTTATTGACATAACCCCCTAACAGGCTTTCTTCGTCCTCAAACTCAAGCTGTTTGACGGACAGGCCGATCCGCCTTTCTTCAGCGTTGATATTCATGACCCTGGAGGTGATAACGTCGTTTACTTTGAACTTTTCCGTCGGGTTTTTTATTTTTTCCTTGCTGATCTCGGAAATATGCACCAGCCCTTCAATGCCTTCCTCAAGTTCGACAAAAATTCCAAAATCGGTGATATTGGTAATCGTACCGGTGATATCTTTTCCGATCTGGTAACGACTCTCGACGGTTTTCCAGGGATCTGTCTGCAACTGTTTTACCCCCAGGGAAAACCTTTCGTTTCCCTTCTCGATATCCAGGACGATCGCCTGCACGACATCTCCTTTCTTGTAGATCTCCGAGGGGTGTTTGATCCTTTTGGTCCAGGAAATATCCGAGATATGAACCAGGCCGTCAATACCTTCATCGATACCGATAAACAGGCCGAAATCCGTTATGTTTTTAATCTTACCTTCGATGGTCGTCCCGACAGGATATTTTTCACTGACCACATCCCACGGATTCGGGGCTATCTGTTTCAACCCCAGAGAGATCCGCCGGTTTTCGGGTTTGATGTCCAACACGACAGCCTCCACCGTCTCTCCCACCGACACGACCTTGGACGGATGGCGGACTTTTCGAATCCAGGACATCTCGGACACATGGATCAACCCTTCTATCCCCTCTTCCAGTTCCACAAATGCGCCGTAATCGGTAAGGCTGACAATCTTTCCCGTCACATGGGAGCCTATGGGGTATTTTTCCGAGGCCGTCAACCACGGATCCTGGGTAAGTTGTTTGATGCCCAGGGAGACCCGTTCCTTCACCTTGTCAAAATGAAGGATTTTGACCTCGATCACGTCTCCCACCGCAAAAAGTTCTGAAGGATGCTTGACGCGGCCCCAGGAAATATCCGTAATATGCAACAGCCCGTCCACACCGCCAAGATCAACAAAAACACCGTATTCGGTAATATTTTTTACCGTGCCGCTCACAATATTATTTTCCTGGATATTCGACAGAATGGATGTTCTTTTTGATTCGAGCGCTTCTTCAAGAATGGCGCGCCTGGACAGAACAATATTGCTTCGCTTTCGATTATATTTTAGTATCTTAAAGGTGAATGTCTCTCCAACCATTTCATCCGGATTACGGATCGGGCGCGTATCCGCTTGCGATCCGGGCAAAAAGGCCTGTACACCGATATCAACTGAAAATCCGCCTTTTACCCGATTGGCAATTACGCCCTTGACGGTACCGCCATCCTCAAAAGCTTTCCGGATGTCCTCCCATATCTTTACTTTCGCGGCTTTTTCTTTTGACAGGATCACGACTTCTTCTTCGTCATCCCACCATTCGACCATGACTTCTATTGTTTCGCCGAGTTTGGCGTTAATCTCTCCTTTTTCATCCCTGAATTCATGAATCCGGATCTGTCCTTCGGATTTATATCCGATATCAACAAGGATATAGTCTTTATCTATCGAAATTATCCTGCCTTTAACGACCTCTCCTTCCTGAAACCGTTTGAAACTCTCTTCATACAAATCCATCATGCTTTCCATGGCCTCACCTTGGCCCTGGGCCTGGCCTGATGGTTGCCCGTCCATCGACGAATCTGACAGCTCATGATCCGACGGTGTTGCTTCCGGGTCCGTTTTTTCAGTACCTGCCCCGCTCGACAGACTTTCATTCTCTGACATTTCGGTTAATTGGTTTTTTGTTAAATTATCCATAATAAAATATTCCCCCTGTGCCGAATTTTGAAACCTTTGCAAAACCTGAAATTTCTCAAAGGTATCTTTTATGCTTTACGCTATGAAGCATCAGCATAACTTTGAATTTATATCCGATCTAATTTTAAAATACAATGATTAATTTATATTTTTTGTTCCCGTGTGGGAAGCTTGGGGCAGGATCATGCGACGTCAACGTGACGCAGCATCAGCTGGACAACCTGGTCAATGGTGAGATCGGAAGAATCGATCCGGATTGCATCGCGGGCCGGCATGAGCGGCGCTAATTCTCGGGTGCTGTCATTTTTATCCCGCAGCTTCATATCCCTTTCAACCTCAGCGCAAGACTGCGATGAGGTTGAAGCCATTTCGTCATAGCGCCGCAAAACCCTGACTTTGGCAGAGGCATCGAGAAAAAACTTCACATCTGCATCAGGGAAAACCACGGTGCCCATATCCCGGCCCTCAAAAACTGCGCCGCCTTGACGGCCCATGTCCCTCTGTATATCCAGCAGATATTGCCGGACCACGGGCCGTGCTGAAACGGCCGAGGCCAGCAACGATATCTCAGGGGTCCGGATGGAATCGGTCAGGTCGGTTCCATTTGATAAAAGGCGCAGCCCGTGGCTGCCTTGAACAAACTGCACCCGCATGCGGCCGCACAATTCCTTGAGCCCTCCATCGTCATCCGGAGCCAGGCCCGCCGATTTTGCCTCGAGGGCCACCGCCCGGTAGAGGGCGCCGGTGTCGATATACCGGTAACCCAGACGGTCTGCAAGAAGCTTGCTTACGGTCGTTTTGCCTGATCCGGCAGGGCCGTCTATGGTAATGGTAAGCGGTTTCATTTTTAAACTCCGGGCGACCTGGATCCCATCACGTTATCAAGCGCCTGGATAAAGCGTTCATTTTCTTCGGGAAGTCCGACATTTACGCGAATATATTCCGGAAAACCGTAAGCGGCCATGGATCGGACAATAACACCCTGCCGAAGCATCTTTTCAAAAACATCGTCGGCATCCCTTTCAACGTCTATGAGCAAATAGTTTGCCTGGGTCGGAAAATATTTAACATTGATTTTTTCCAGACGGTCATACAGATAATCCAGGCCGTCATGGATCAAACGGATGGTCTTCACCAGGAACTCATCGTCGTCGAGCGCGGCAAGGGCGCCGGCCTGAGCCGCCAGACTGGTATTGAAGGGCTGTCTGATTCGGTTGAGTATCCGGCTGATCTTTGCCGGCATCACGCCATAACCGATTCTAAGCCCGGCAAGGCCGTAGGCCTTGGAGAACGTGCGCAGGACAACCAGCGGGGTCTGTTCACTGAAAAACTCAAGGCCCGCGGCACAGTCTTCATCCCTGACAAATTCGATATACGCCTCGTCAAGCACCACCACGATCCCGGGGGCAAGGTTCTCTAAAAAGCGTTTAAAGTCCGATCTTGCAACCACCGTCCCGGTGGGGTTGTTGGGGTTGTTTATGAAAACCATGCGCGTTAAAGGTGTGACGGCCCCGAGGATGCCGTCCAGGTCGATGGCAAGGGACTGTAAAGGCACAAACACAGGTTTTGCCCCCGCAGTGCGGACAACGATCTCATACATCAGAAAAGAGGACCGGGGCAGTACCGCTTCAACGCCGGGGGTCAGGATGGCCCGCGCCAGCATCCCGATGATGTCGTCAGATCCGTTGCCCAGAACAACATTTTCCGGCGAGAGGTTCAGTTTTTCAGAAATTTTTCGGACCAGGTCGTAACCGCCCCCATCCGGATAACGGTTAAGCCTTTTCAATGCCCCTTCAATGGCCTTTAATGCCTTCGGGGAAGGACCCAGGGGATTTTCATTGGAAGCCAGTTTGATGGAATGGCCTATGCCGTATTCCCTTTCCAGCTCCTCGATGGGTTTTCCCGGGACATAGGGTTTTATGGACAAGATATAGTCAGGGATGAAAAGTTTCATGCTTTTTTTTCGGATGCTTCTTTACCCTGATCCATGGCGGCCATATTCAGCCGGGTCAGACCGTCTTTTTGGGAAAACTCTTTTTTGACCGATTCCCGCAGCTGATCAAATGCCACCAGATGGCTCCGGGCCACAAACGCCGCCAGGGCGACGATGTTTGCCGATCTGATCTCGCCCAGGTCCTTGGCAATATCCGTCGCCGGGACAAATAATTCGTCGACGTCATCCCGGCCCGAATCGACGGGAATCAAAGATTTATTGATCAGTATGACGCCCCCCGGCTTGACCGTGGAAGCAAACTTATCCAGGGAAGGCCGGTTCATGGCCACCAGATGCGTTGGATTTTTAATGATCGGTGAACCGATGGGGCCGTCGCTGATCACCACCATACAGTATGCCGTCCCCCCCCGCATTTCCGGCCCATAGGACGGAATCCACCCGACCTGAAACCCTTCCTCCATGGCCGCGCTGGCCAGTATTTTCCCCATTAGCAGAATTCCCTGCCCCCCAAAGCCAGCAAACATCACTTCTTTCTGCATTTTTTCTCCTTGGGCCCTTACTCCTGCTCCGGTGTTTTATAGTCACCCAGTTTGAAATAGGAAAGCATGGTGTTTTCAGCCCACTTTAACGCTTCCACCGGTGACAGCCCCCAGTTGGTGGGGCAGGTGCTGATCACCTCCACGAAGCTGAAGCATCGGCCCTCCAACTGGTACGTAAAGGCCTTTTTAATCGCCTTTTTTGCCCTGACGATATATTTAGGCTGGATCACGGCCTGCCGCGTGACATACATCGGAGTCCCAAGGGTGGCCAGAAGCTCCGCCATCCGGATCGGCATTCCAACGTCCTGAACATTTCGCCCCCGGGGTGAGGTCGTTGTAATCTGGCCGGGCAGGGTTGTCGGAGCCATCTGTCCGCCGGTCATGCCATAAACCGCGTTGTTGATAAAAATTGTGGTAAACTTCTCTCCGCGATTCGCGGCATGAATAATTTCTCCGAGCCCGATGCTGGCAAGATCCCCATCGCCCTGATAAGTAAACACCACAAGGTCGGGCCGCACGCGTTTAATCCCCGTTGCCATCGCCGGTGAACGACCATGGGCCGATTCCTGGAAATCAAACGTGAAATAGTTATACGCCAGGACCGCGCACCCAACCGGTGCGATACCCACCGTCCGACCGCCAATGCCCAGTTCGTCGATCACCTCGGCAATCACCCGATGGATTGTGCCGTGGGTGCACCCCGGGCAATAATGGGTATGGGCATCGGACAGGACCAGCGGTTTTTCATATGTTTTCGCCATAATCTAATTTCCCCAAAACCGTCCTCAGATGGCCGATTGAATTAAGTCCATTATTTCCTCCGGGGTCGGCACATCCCCGCCGCTTTTCCCGTACCACCGAACGGGACGCCGACCCCGAACGCTCCGATCCACATCCTCAACCATCTGGCCCATACTCAGCTCAATGCTGAAAACGATGCGGCAACTTTCCTTGGACGCCGCTTCATAGATGGCTTTTTCCGGGAAGGGGAAAAGGGTCTGGGGCCGGATCAAGCCGACCTGGATGCCCCGGGTTTTCAGACCGTCGATCGCGGTTTGAACCACCCGGCTCATGGTGCCGTAGCTGACGATTAGGATCTGGTACTCCGATTCGGTATTGTAAGGCACGAATCGGATGTCTTCCCGCGCCATCTGCTCATACTTGGCCTTCAGGGTCAGATTGTTCCGCTCCAGCTCATCCGGATCCAGAAAAAGCGTTCTCACAAGATTGCGCTGCTTGCTGCCCCGCGCATCCATTCCGTTGGTCGCCCAGGCATCCTTGTTGGAAGGCTCGGACTTGAGATGTTCCGGAAATTCTACCGGCTCCATCATCTGGCCGATGAGGCCGTCGCCTAAAATCATGACCGGATTGCGGTATTTTTCGGCAATGGGAAATGCCATCATGACCATTTCCACAACCTCCTGAACACCTGCAGGGGCCATGACAAACAGCCGGTAGTCGCCATGGCCGCCCCCTTTTGTGGCTTGGAAGTAATCAGCCTGGGAGGGGAGAATACCGCCTAACCCCGGACCGCCCCGCATGATATTCACAAAGACGGCAGGACACTGGGCGGCGGCTATGTAGCTGATGGCTTCACTCATCAGGCTGATCCCGGGGCTGGATGAGGTGGTAAAAACCCTGGCGCCGCACGCCGCGGCGCCGAAAACCATATACGATACGGCAATTTCGCTCTCACCCTGCAGAAAAACACCGCCCACCTCGGGAAGCCGGCGGGAAAGATATTCCGCAACTTCATTCTGGGGAGTAATGGGATATCCAAAATAATTAAGGCACCCGGCCCGTATCGCAGCCTCTGCGATGGCTTCGTTTCCTTTCATCAACACCTTTCCCATGCCTTCCCCCTTCAGTCGTCCTTGGACGCGTTCTCAACCGTTTCGGCCTCGGTTATGCTAATCGCCACATCCGGGCACATGATACAGCACGTCGTGCAGCGTCTGCAGCTGTCCGGCCGGATCTGGCGTATGGGGAAATACCCGAGTTCGTTCATCTCGTCGGAAATTTCCAGAACTTTCTGGGGACAAACGGTAACGCATAAACCGCATCCCTTGCACCTGAGCTGGTCCACGTGATATGTATAGGCCACTGATTTCGACTCCTTTAACGAGACCTCTTTAAAATGCTTGAGCATTCAAAGGTCTCTAACTTATTATGATCTGATTTTTTTCGAATCCATCAATAATACTCAAATTGATTGAAATTTTTCCCGCTCCTTCCATGGCGGAACCATCTGTCTCCGGATCGGCAGAACCGGACAGGCGATACGCTCCCGGTCGATTTCCGGAAAAATATTTGACGGCGCGGTAATAAATTCAAGCTTCATTTTACCTTCTCTGGACAGATTTTGCA
Source organism: Desulfobacterales bacterium (assembly GCA_030688615.1). Taxonomy (GTDB): domain Bacteria; phylum Desulfobacterota; class Desulfobacteria; order Desulfobacterales; family JAUYIZ01; genus JAUYIZ01. The sequence continues at coordinate 8,409 of JAUYIZ010000270.1, forward strand.
TAAAATCATACCCGCTATAAATATCTGCGCAGGTGGTCAACTCCATCAAATTTGCATTACCGATGAGGCTGTTTATGGTTATTGTTGCCGTTTTTTCAATCTCAGCCTTCATCTTGAGGCATCCGTCGATATCCGTTGTCAACGGGCGGAACGGATTGACCACCTGGATCATTTGAACGGGTTTTCCCTTAATGTGTCCAATGATGGACGCCAGCACGGCAACCCCGGCGTCATTGCCCCCCGCATCAATTAACGTCAGCTGCCCGGGCCGGCGAATCATTCCCAGTACGGAAGGATTTACAACGGGAAGGTCTGCCTGCAGGTATTCTTTCGGGGGAACAACCACTTCAATGCCTATCCCGGAAAGCGCGTCGACAGCTTCTCGTGTTCGAAAGTACGGATTGATTACATCCAGATCCGCGATACGAACATCTACCCCCGACTGTTTGCGGTTTACGGCAAAATTGATAGCGACCTCAGTCTTTCCGCTACCGTAATTTCCGACAAATACAACAATTCCTTCCAGATTCAACCCCATGGCGCAATGTCCAGATAACGCATAAATTTTCTTTCTATTTTTATTTTCCTTTCCTGTCAAGGTTTTTAAAAAACCACTGTTTAAAAACCCTATCTTGAGACCTTTGAAAAATGCTCAATTCCGTTCAAGTTCAAGGAAGGCAAAAATTTTAACCGTAGGAATACATTTAGTATTTTGAGGATTAAAATATGAGCCTGACGTCGAAATTGGGCGAAAGGGGGCGTTTTGCAAAGGTCTCTCTTCTTTCCTTGACATACCATGACCTGATTAACTATAGATGCTTATGCTCCCGATTCAAACCGGCCTTGAAAGTCTGATTGAAACGCCGCCCCGGTGGTTATCCGGCTGCCGGCTCGGTCTGTTGTGTAATCCGGCCTCCATTGACCGGAAGTTCAGGCACAGCCGGCATCTGATTTTCGATCGGTTCCCGGGACAACTGAAAGCGCTCTATTCTCCCCAGCACGGTTTTTTTGCTGAAAAACAGGATAATATGATTGAATCCGGCAACATGACGGACCCTGCGCTTCATCTTCCTGTTTTCAGCCTTTACGGCCAGACACGGAAACCGACCCAAGAGATGTTTGATTTAATTGATATCCTCATCATCGACCTGCAGGATGCGGGCACCCGCGTTTATACCTTCGCCCAGACCCTGTCATACTGCCTTGAAGCTGCAAAAAGCCTGGGTAAAAAAATTCTTGTTCTTGACCGTCCCAATCCCATTACCGGCGTCATGGTGGAAGGCAACTGTCTGACTTACGAACAGGCTTCATTTGTCGGCCGTTATCCGATTCCCATGCGCCACGGGTTAACATTCGCTGAACTTGCCCTCATGTTCAATGATCGTTTTGCCATTCAGTGCGATCTGGAAGTCATTCCCATGAAAGGCTGGCAGAGGAATATGTATTTTTCCGATACCGGCCTTGCCTGGGTTCCGCCGTCCCCGAATCTTCCCACACCCCTGGCGGCAATGGTCTATCCGGGTCAGGTCATATGGGAAGGAACAAATATCTCCGAAGGAAGGGGAACTTCCCAGCCGTTTGAGATTTTTGGCGCACCTTTTATAGACACGGAAAAGATTTTTGCCGCCTTGGCGGAAAATTGCCTTGAAGGAGTTACGCTGAGACCCATTCAGTTTGAACCGACATCGAACAAATGGAGCGGGACCGTGTGCAGCGGCTTTCAGATTCATATAACGGATCCTTGCCGGTATCAGCCTTATCGCACCACATTGGGGCTGCTGCAAGCGGTCATTTCTGTTCATAAGGAACATTTCAGCTGGAAACAGCCGCCCTATGAATACGAGTATAAACGACTGCCCATCGACCTCATCATCGGAGACAGCATCATTCGGCAGCGCATTGAAAATCTCGATCCGCTGGAGGAAATAGAAAAATCATGGAAGGCGGGACTTGGTGAATACACGGCCATGAGCCGATGTTACCATCTGTATCTCGCATCTGGGTAAGTCTCTTTAAAATCCGCCTGTATAAACACCAAGAGTCCCGCATGGCACGGGACTCTCAGGGATCGCGCAAAAATAAATTCATAGAATTGGCGCTCAAGTTTAGGTCAGATCTGGTTGCTTCGATGGAGTGAAGCCGCAGGAACAGCTAACTATTTTTTTTCCACCTTGCCTTTCTTTTCCTCTTTTCCTTCCTTACCTTTCTTTTCCTCTTTTAAGGAAGAGATTTCCTTTTTCAGCTCATCGATATCTTCTTTGCACTTTTCCACATCTTCAGCTTTTTCCGCCGGCACATCCTCTTTTAGCTCGTCATAGCCCAAATAAATCGCCAAAGCGCCCCCACAAAGAAGCATCACCGGAATTGCACCTGCCAGAAGCTCTAAAAATTCATCAAACCATATGGCCAATCCAATGACACCCAAAACTGCCGCCAAGATACCCCCGATTAATGTTTTCATGTGGACATCACCCTCCTTTAATATAAATTAAAATTTGCATCAGGCAACCAGTGAGACTTTTAAAAAGTCACCAGGAACAATTTTTTACATTTTCTGATTTATTAGCATACCATGTTTCCTGTGGCAAGCTAATTTTTTTCCTGACATCCGAATTAAATAAATGATTGCATTCAAAATCCACATTTGCTACTTTTTACCTGCTTTGGGTGACAGTTTAAAACTTAAAACTCCAACTTCAATTCGTTATTATGTTTCCATCGATAAAATTAAAGCTTGCCGCAATAAAGCGCAAAATCAATGCATGGGTGGACCGCGTATTGCAAGGCACCCACCATCACTACCTTTGTCATCTTCCGAAAAATATCAGCATCCTGCCGAAGTTTGTACTTACCCTGTTATTTTCAAAAATAAGGGTCAATCAGGACCAGCATGCGCGTTTGAACCAATTTCCTGAGACAGCCATTGTCATTTTTATAACAAAATACAAAAGCTATTTTGAGTATCTCTTCTATCACTTGCGCTTTAAAGGGGAGGGGTGCGTATATCCTGAAATCGGATTCGGCTACACTGTGCTTTTATTGCAGCCCATCTCGCATATCTTAAGGGTTTTTTTTGCCCATATGGATTATTTTATACGGAATTTCGCCATATTAAATCCTTATAACAACGGTTTCATAAAGGAAGAACTGTTGAAGGGACGCGCAGCCCTGCTCTATTTGGTCGAAAAAAAAGGGTTCTACAGAAGGTTTGTTAAAGCATATCCCGATCCGCTTCAGTTTCTGATCGAAATACAAAAATCCATCGACCGCCCCATATACATTGTCCCCCATCTGATGTTTTTTGGCAAAAAACCGAACCGCTCCGTGCCGAATCTTTCAGATCTCCTTTTCGGCACCGAGGAAAAACCCGGAAGGCTCAGAAAGGGTTTTATTCTTTTTAATAACCCCTCAACCATTTTCGCGGAAATATCCGAGCCGGTGAATCTTAAGAAATTTATTGAAGTTGCCGAAAAAAAAGACCCCAGCCCCGAAATTCTCTCCGCCACGTTGAGACGCAAACTTCAGATTAATATCAACCGCCACAGGCAGAGCATCACCGGGCCGGTCCTGAAATCACTGGAAGAAATCAAAGAAAACATTCTTAGAAACGACCGGCTGCAAAAATTTATGGAATATTATGCGAAATCTCGCACTCTGCCCCTATATAAGGTCCGCAAAAAGGCCGACGCCTGCCTGGAGGAAATCGCTGCAAAATACAACCTGGCCGTCATTAAAATCGGCATAATTATTGTCAAATGGTTTTCAACCACCATGTTTAACGGAATATCCGTCAACTATGACATGCTAAACCGGGCCAAAAACATGTCTCAGAAAGGCCCCTTAATCCTGGTTCCCTGCCATAAAAGTCATTTTGACTACCTGGTATTATCTTATATTCTTTTCCAGAATAATATGCCCTGCCCGCACATCGCCGCAGGCAAGAATCTTTCCTTCTGGCCGGTAGGCCCTTTATTTCGGGGTGCCGGAGCATTTTTCATCCGGCGCTCCTTCAGCGGTGCCGTGGTGTATGCCAAGGTCTTTGGGGAATATGTTCAATACCTCCTGGAGGAAGGATTCAATATCGAGTTTTTTATTGAAGGCGGCAGAAGCCGAACCGGCAAACTCCTCAGCCCCAAGCTCGGCTTTCTATCCATATTGTTGAATGCGTTTAAAAACGGCGCTTGTGAAGATATGATCTTTGTCCCCATCTATATCGGGTACGACAGGGTCATCGAGGAAAGTTCTTATGTCTATGAAATCGAAGGGGGCCAGAAAAAACCTGAAAGCCTGTCACAGGTATTTAATGCGAGAAAATTTCTAAAGAAACGCTATGGAAAGATTTATGTCAAATTTCATGAACCCATATCCCTTAAGGCGCTGTTAAAACAGGAAGGCGTCACCTATACCGACCTGCCATCCAAAACTCAAAATATTCTGTGCCGAAAGCTGGGGCAACGAATAATAAATGCCATAAACCAGGTTTCCGTTGTGACGCCCCATGCCCTGGTCGCAAGCGCTATTCTGAACAGTTCAAAAAAAGTTTTCACTTATGCCCAGCTGTTATCGAACATTGATACCTATATGAATTACCTGTTTTCACAGGAAGTCAAAATGGCCGACACTTTATTGCTGGATCGCATCTATGCGATAGAGAACGCGATAGACTCCTATGTTCAAAGCAAATTCATCGACCGTATTCCGGGAAACAGCGGAACGAATCCTGCGAAATTGCAGTTCAGGGTCCATGAAAACAAAGGCGGAATCCTTGAATATTATAAAAACAACTGCGTTGCTCATTTTATCCCCGCAGCTTATACGGCCCTGTCCATACTTAAAATCGACGCTTTTCAGTTTACCGCCTCGGACCTGTTCCCCCACTATGAATTCCTCCAGGATTTGTTTCAACACGAATTCGCCTGCGATATCGACCAACCGGTCGAACACTTTGTGCGGAAAAATTTAAATTCCTTCATCGACGATGCCGTATTGATCCCCCATACCACCTTGCCCGACACCTACAACCTGACGTCGGCAGGCTACAGGAAACTGAATTTCTTTGCCAATTTTTTAACGGTTTACTTCGAGTCCTACTGGATCGTATTAAATTTCTTCATGCAATATTCAAAAAATTCCGTCAACCCGAAAGAGCGCTTTAAAAAAATTCAGGAAATCGGAAACCGCATGCTGAAAAGAAAAGAGATCGAACGCGAAGAAGCCCTGTCCAAAGTGAACTATGAAAATGCCGTGGAGTTTTTTACCTCCCACAGGATTAAAGGCTCCGATGACAATGAAGGAATCGAATCTTACACCGAAGCATTGAAAAAATATATGAATCGTTTGCCGGTTTAACCAAAGGATGCAATGAAAGCGTTGATACTTGCGGCAGGATTTGGCACACGGCTGCGCCCCTATACCGCAAACACCCCCAAGCCGCTTTTTTCAATTTTCAACCGGCCGATACTTGATTTTATCATCCTCAACCTTCAAAAGGCCGGGTGCCGGGCAATCCTTATCAACACCCATCACCTGCACCAAAAGATAACATCCTTTATTGCCCGACAAAATTATTCCATCCCGGTGCAAACCCGTTATGAGCCTGAAATTCTCGGCACCGGCGGGGCCATCAGGAACGCGGCCGACTTCTGGGACGATCAACCTTTCCTGGCAATCAACAGCGATATCGTTACGAACATCGACCTGAAACAAGTCTATAATTTTCACCTGGCGCACAACCACCCGGTAACACTGGTGCTCTATGACGACCCGGAGTTCAACACCGTAACCATCGACAAAGATTTTTTCGTAAAGGGATTTCAGAAAACCCCGGGCGGACCCGCTCAACTGACCTTTACCGGGATACAGGTCATTGACCCCGGAATCGTCGATTACATTCCGGAAGGCATTTTTTCAAGCAGCATAGACCTGTACGAGAATCTTCTTTCAGAAGGGTTAAAAATCAAAGCCTTACTTCCGGAGGCATCCTGCTGGAAAGATATCGGCACTGCCCCTCGATACAGGGCCGCGGTGATGGACGAGATGGGACCGGCGGCCTTTAAGGCGGCTCATCCGGATTATCAGTCAGCGCCCATATGTTACCAAAAGCTTAAAGGAGACGGGTCAGACCGGAGCTGGTACCGCCTGACCGCAGGGCAAAAATCCATCATCATGGCGGATCACGGCATCCGGGTGCAGGACACCGTGGGCGAGGTGGATGCATTTATCCTGATCGGCAGGCATCTTTATCAAAAAGGGCTTCCGGTCCCTGAAATTTACCTGGAAGATAATTTCGCAGGCCTGGTGTTTCTGGAAGATCTGGGGGATGTCAGTCTGCAGGAAGTTGTACAACATGCTGCAGATATGGAACAGGTCATCGGCTGGTATCAAACCGTTATCCATCATATTTTCAACCTGTCCGTCCGGGGCGCGGAATCGTTCCATCTTTCCTGGGCCTACCAGACGCCTTATTATGACAGGCAGCTTATCCTGCAGAAGGAATGCCGTTATTTTGTAGAGGCTTTCTTAAACGGATATCTTGGGCTGGATCTGCGTTTTACGGATTTTGAGGACGATTTTTTTGATCTCGCCGACAAAGCATTAAAATATGCGACTGTCGGATTTATGCACCGGGATATGCAGTCCCGTAATATCATGGTTAAAAACGACCGGTTTTATTTTATTGATTTTCAGGGCGGCCGTATCGGCCCGGTTCAGTACGATCTGGCGTCCCTGTTGATAGATCCTTATGTCCAACTTCCCGTAAACGTTCAATCGCGCCTTTTGGACTATGTCACTGGGCAATTTGCACCCCTGCTTCAAACGGATCCGAACAACTTTTCAGATTCATTCAGATATTGTGCGATCAGTCGAAACCTTCAAATTCTGGGCGCATTCGGATATCTGTCCCGTGTCAAAGGGAAAACCTATTTTGAACAGTATGTTCCGGGTGCAATTGCAAGCTTGAAGTATTATCTTGAATCAGGTAAAAAGACGGAATTTACCCGTTTAAAATCCATCGCAAAAAAGATCGGAGGGAGGTTATAATGCATCCAATCAAGATCATGGCAAACGGAATTCCCGGAAATATGGCGGTCACGTTTGCCGCGCACGCTATAAACGACGGCCGGTTTGCACTGATCCCGTATGCCTTGACCGGTCCTGAAATAACCGGTGCCGATTACATTCTGGGCTCGGAGTCCATCCGCCTGATCCACCCGGATGAAAGGGACCGGGTAATTCCCGAAATCATTACCGCAGAAGGGGCCTTTATCAGTGTAGATTTCAGCCACCCGGCCGCGGTAAACCATAACGCTGCGTTCTACTGCCGGCACAATCTTCCTTTCGTGATGGGGACCACCGGAGGTCAACGCCAGGCGCTTGAAGACGCGGTGCGGTTATCTTCCATACCTGCGGTAATCGCCCCGAACATGGCCAAACAAATTGTCGGTTTCCAGACCATGATGGCCTACGCGGCCGAAATGTTTCCGGACCTATTTAAAGGATATTCCCTTACCATCGCGGAAAGTCACCAAAAAGGAAAGGCCGACACCAGCGGAACCGCAAAAGCCATGATCGGCTATTTTAACGCCATGGGCGTGCCGTTTTCAGAACACGACATCATCAAGGAACGCAACCCTGAAGTGCAGCGATCCAAGCTCGGTGTTCCGGAAGAACATCTTTCCGGTCATGCCTGGCACACCTATACCCTGCTGTCGGAGGATCAAACCGTTTCGTTTTCATTCAGCCATAACGTAAACGGCCGGGATGTGTATGCCCTGGGGACCCTTGACGCCGTCGTGTACCTTGATGCCAAGATACGACAAGGGGTTCAAGGAACGGTATTTGATATGATTGATGTGTTAAAAGGCCTGTAGGTTATGGAAGATTTAAAAAGCGCGGGGATCGAGCTGGTCATCAATAAAAAAGACTGGGCGGCCTGGGCCAGGGATATGGAGGAATTCAACTTCCAGATGACCTGGGCCGCCTGGAGTATGGGCGTGTTTAAAGACCCTGAAGGGATGTGGTCCTCTAAAGAAGCTCAAAGAAAGGGTGGATCAAATATTACCGGATTTATGGACCCGGTCGTGGACGAACTCATTGAAACCCAGAAAAAAATCTTCACCGTGAATGAGCGCAACGAAATTTATCGAAAAATTGACCCCATCATTTATCAAGCCTACCCCTATGTTTTATTGTGGAACATAAATTATGTCCGGTTGCTTTACTGGAATAAATTTGGTACACCGACAACGGTTCTTTCAAAGTACGGCGACGAAAGGAGTGCTTACTGGTACTGGTGGCTGGATCAAGATTCGGTCGCCGATCTTCATGACGCAATGGGTAAAAAGTCTTTTTTGCCCCAAAAGGGACCGGTTGTTTTATTTGACAATATGTGAAACAAGTTTTTTTACCAAGCCTACCACAGAGAGGGGTTGACATCCGCTGCCGAATTAGATTATGTTGGGCCGGCTGAAATATGGGGCCTCAATTCATTTGACAGGGATGATATATTCATGGAACTTTTTTTCAAACTTATTAACGGAAATTTGCACGCCTTTTACGACAAACTTGTTTTCAAGTTAACTCAATTGAAATGGGCCGGCCTCCGGATTCTATTTTTCGCCTGCACCGCTTTCAGCATGCTGACGCTGATCGGCGGATTTTTTCTGGCACCCTTTTACACCTACTGGTTTTTCGGAACCTTCAAGTTCTGGAAATATCTCCGGCTGGCGCCCCGCCTGGTCTTCTATATTAGTTTTCATTTCCCCTACATTCTCCTGAAAGGAACCACCGAACTTCCCGGTTTTCTGTTCACCCCGCCAAAATCCGATCCGGATCTAACCCTCGTGCAACTCAATCCGGCCTGGAAACATGGCGCCTCCTGTCATGATTGTTGCAAATGCTGCCAGAAGATCAAGTGCCCTCTTTTGGAACCTAAAACTCTCAATTGCCTCAGCTACGACAGCCTGTTCTGGCGCTATTTCAACTGCAGTCGCTATCCGGCCAGCCAGGTCGAGATTGATCGCTACCAATGCCCCAAGTGGGTCGTGCGCCGCTAAGACGAGACCTTTGCAAAACGCTCCCTTTCGCCCAATTTCTGTGTCAGGCTCAAATTTCAATCCTCAAAATACTAAATGTATTCTTCCGGTTAAAATTTTCGCCTTCCTTGAACTTGAACAAAATTGAGCATTTTGCAAAGGTCTCGAGACCGAAGTGTCAACGGCTGATTTGCGGCCTCAAAAATTCTGCCACAACCCGGTGCCCCTGGGATGTCAGATGACCCTCGTTGGGATAAAACCATCGGCCCGGCGTTTTGCCGTAACGGGATCGCAGGTGACCGGCGAGGTCCAGCACCTCAACCTTCATTTTATCCCGGTTTTCCACAATCTTTTGCCGCAGATAGTCCTGAAACTGCGCTGAAAGGGACCCGGGCAGCTCGACGAAGGATTTTCCCGGCATAAGCACCAGCGCCAGCCTGGTATTTTTTTGCACGCATTCCCTTCGGGTCTGTTCTATGATGGCAAAAAAGAGGCCGAGTGAATTTTTAAACTGCGCTGTAAAATAACCTGAACTATCCGGCCGCGCGCCAAACCGTTGCCGGAGGACTTGATATAGTTGGAAACGGCCCAGATACCGGTCCGGCAAACCCCTGTTGAGAGCCCGGTCGCCGAATACTGCATGCTGTAAATCCTTTTGCGCCTGGCTTGCCGGTTTTGTTTCGCGGGGCACAGGGGTGTTTCTCAGCACCAGTCCCTCGGAAGTCAGTTCAAAATAGGGCTTTGCGTGTTGGGCCTGCAGGGGGAAGGGCAGCGCATTGTCGAACAAGTCATTGCCCAGATAAACCACAAGGAAAATCACATCCGGCAAGAAAAAAAATACCCGTTGTTTGATCAACAGGTATTCCTGATCCGTGCTGTAGCCCGGCACACCGAAATTCATATAGGCGGCAGTTTTTTTGTCCCACGCACCGAGTTGATAGATGAATGTTTCATGGTCGTTGACACCATAGCTGAAGGTGAAGCTGTCGCCGACAAACGCATAGCGTTTTCCGGCAGCGATTCCAGGTGGGTTGAAAACTCCCCGGAAACCGTAAGGATTGGTCGAATAGGTCACCTGAAAATCGTAGTGCCTGTGCCCCCCCTGCCAGCCGGGCGCCATTTTCCATCCCAGGATCTCGTCGTACAGAACCATACCCGGGTCAAAATGACTGCTCTTTTGTATGCGGCTGCGCTGGAAATTCAGCAACAACTCGGCCATGAAAAGCGCGAAGAAAAGGCTGAAACCAGCGGCGGCGGCCGCAAAAAGTAATTGTTTTTTTCGGGAAAGGTGAAGAAACAAGTCGGATCTGCAACTTTATATGAAAATAACCATTTTTATCGTTCGTTGTGCCCGACCCGGGCATGGGGGTTAGTTTATTAAGCGGCCACCCGCATCGTCAAGCAGCGAATAAACGTTCTCAAGGGCCGCATCCAGTTTATCAGGTTTGGAGCCTCCGGCCTGTGCCATATCCGCTCTGCCCCCGCCGCCGCCGCCCACAATGGGCGCAATGGCCTGTACTATGCCGCCGGCGCTGATGCGATCGGTAATATCTTTTGTTACCACTGCCACAAGCTGCACCTTGGGGCCGGAGGCACACCCCAGGACCACAACTCCTGATTTCAATTTTTCTTTAAAACGGTCCGCCATTTCCCGCAGCTCAGAAGGGGGGGTGCCCGCAGAGACTTTTTTAACCAGCACGTTGATGCCGTGGATCGATCGGACGTCATCCTCTGCAGTTTCTTCCCGCATCCGGGATATTTTCGTTTTTACGTTTTCCAGCTCCTTTTCGACGGATTTCAGATGGGCCAGAATTTTTTCAACCCGCCCGGCAAGCGCATCCGGTTTTTCTTTGATCTGTCGGGCGATATCCTGGACGATATTGGCGGTCTGCTGAACATAGGCCACCGCATCCTTGCCCGTTACCGCTTCAATCCGCCGGACGCCGGCTGCCACACTGGACTCGCTGCATATTTTGAATAATCCGATGTTTCCGGTTCTCTCCGTGTGGGTACCGCCACAGAGCTCCTTGCTGAACTCGGCCAGGGAAACCACCCGGACGGTATCGCCGTATTTTTCTTCGAACAGTGCGGTCGCCCCGGATTTCAATGCGGCCTCCACCCCGGTTTCAGAAGTTTTTACCGGCACGTTTTCCCGGATCCGATCATTAACGACACATTCAATCTCATCCAGAGTCTGGCTGTCAATTTGAGAAAAATGGGTAAAGTCAAACCGGAGTCGCTCCGGGGCAACCAGCGACCCGGCCTGTTTGACGTGATCGCCCAGGACCCGGCGCAACGCATGGTGCAGAATATGCGTCACCGTGTGATTCAGGGCCGTAGCCTCCCGTTTCTTTTTATCCACGCACAGGAACACCTCATCCCCGGGCTGAAGGGTCCCTGCAAGAATCTTGCCCTGGTGTACGATCAGTCCGGTGGGGTCCTTGATCGTATCGCAGACGGCAACATCCAGCGATGTGTTCCCCCGGCTTATTTTTCCGGTGTCGCCGACCTGTCCGCCGCTCTGACCGTAAAAGGGGGTGATCTCCGTTACGATTTCCACTGTTTCCCCCGGCACGGCTTCAGAAATTTCCTTTCCGTTTTTTGCCAGGAGCAGAACTTTCGAATGGGCTGAAATTTCATCATACCCCACAAATTTCGAAAAAATCCCCTGAGCCGAAAGGTTTTTGTATGCATCGCCGAGAGTTGAAAATGTTGCGACGGATCTTGATTTTGTTCGCTGCATTTCCATGGCCGCATTAAACCCGCCCATGTCCAACTCCATTTTTTCGTCTCTTACCACATCCCGCACGATGTCAACCGGGAATCCGAAGGTATCATACAGTTTGAAAATAATCTCGCCCGGCACTTTATGAAGTCCCTTTGCCTTTAAATTCAAAAGGGTGTCGTTTAACAGCTTCAGGCCGTTATCCAATGTTTCCAGAAACCGGACCTCTTCATTTTCTATCACGTTGGTAATAAAGGCTGCCGACGCGGTAAGTTCCGGATAGGCCGGTTTCATGATATCAAACACGACGGCCGCCGTGTCATGCAGAAACGGTTTCCCCAGACCGATATTACGCCCGTACCGGATTGCCCTGCGGATGATCCGCCGCAGCACGTATCCTCTGCCTTCATTGGAAGGAAGTACGCCGTCGCACACCAGGAATGCCGCCGCCCGGCTATGGTCCGATATGACCTTCATGGCCACATCGGAATTTGCGGATTCTCCAAATGCTGTCTCTGAAAGATCCTCGATTTTCCGGATGATGGGCATAAACAGGTCAATGCCGTAATTGCTCGCAGCGTTCTGGATAATCGAGACAATCCGCTCCAGGCCCATTCCGGTGTCAATGCTCGGTTTCGGAAGCGGTGTCATTTGGCCGGAAGCGTCCCGGTTAAATTGCATGAATACCAGATTCCACAGCTCCAGGAAGCGGTCACATTCGCATCCGACGCGGCAGTCCGGGCTGTGGCAGCCGAATTCTTCCCCCCGGTCGATGAGCACTTCGGAGCAGGGGCCGCAGGGCCCGGTGTCCCCCATGGACCAGAAGTTATCCTTTTCGCCAAATCGGGCAATCCGGTTTTCCGGCAGGCCGATGTTTTCCTGCCAGATACGGTGGGACTCGTCATCATCCAGATACACCGATACCCAGAGCTTTTCCCTGGAAAGGCCATACCCGTTGGTCAGCAAATCCCAGCAGTATTCTATGGCCTGCTCCTTAAAATAGTCCCCGAAGGAGAAATTGCCCAGCATCTCGAAAAAGGTGTGATGCCGGGCCGTATAGCCAACATTTTCTAGGTCGTTATGCTTGCCGCCGGCTCTCACGCACTTTTGCGATGTTGTGGCACGCTGATAGCTTCTGGACTCTTCACCCAGGAAAATGCGTTTGAACTGCACCATCCCCGCATTGGTGAACAGCAAGGTGGGGTCATCATGGGGCGCCAGGGATGAACTCCGGACGATCTGGTGGTCATGGGTTTTAAAGTATTCAAGAAATTTTTCCCGAACGTCGTTTCCGGTCACTGAATATCTCCGTGATCTGGTTTATCTGGTTGTCTGGTTTGTCTGGTTGTCTGGTTTTTTTGGTTTATATGAAAACAACTTAACCGTTAACTGTAAACCGGCAACCGTCAACGAATGTTACCCTTGAACCCTTGAATCCTTGACCCCTCGAATCCTTTTCCTTTGGTCTGTCTGGTTTTTTGGCCCAAACCAGGTAGTTAGTGCCCATCCATAAATGAGATAGTTTTTGCAAGATCAAGGCGGGCGAGAATTTCAACCGGAGGAATACATGGAGTATTTTGAGGATTGAAATTCGGAGCCCAACGCAGATATTGCGGAAAATAGCCATTTATGGATGGGCAATAGTTAATCTCCGGGTTGCGGGTCAGGGGCTTCTTCGTCTTTGGATGGAGAAAAACCCACGGCGTTTTTAACCGCTTTGGTAATTGCATCGGCAATATCCGGGTTTTCCTTCAGGAAATTTTTTGAATTTTCACGTCCCTGACCGATGCGTTCCCCCTCGAAGGAGTACCACGTGCCGCTCTTTTCGATGATCTGAGCGGCAACCGCCGTGTCGAGCAAATCGCCAAAGCGGGAAATTCCCTCGCCGTACATAATATCAAATTCAGCTTCCTTAAAGGGCGGGGCCATCTTGTTTTTAACCACGCGCACCCGGGTCCGGTTGCCGGTGACCTCCTGGCCCTCCTTAATTGAGGCCGTGCGACGAATATCCAGGCGGACGGAAGCATAGAATTTAAGCGCATTGCCGCCGGGGGTGGTCTCCGGGTTCCCGAAAACCACCCCGATCTTCATTCGGATCTGGTTGATGAATATGACCGCTGTCATGGTTTTACTGATGGAACCGGTCAGCTTCCGCAGGGCCTGGGACATGAGCCGGGCCTGAAGCCCCATGTGCGAATCTCCCATTTCACCCTCAATTTCAGCCCTGGGCACCAGGGCGGCCACCGAATCGATCACGATCACATCCACCGCGCCGCTGCGGACAAGCATGTCCGCAATTTCAAGGGCTTGCTCCCCGGTGTCAGGCTGAGCCACCAACAGTTCCTCACAGTTTACCCCCAGCTTTTTGGCATAAATCGTGTCCAGCGCATGCTCGGCATCCACGAAGGCGGCAATGCCGCCCTGTTTCTGGGCATTGGCCACCACATGCAGTGCGAGGGTCGTTTTTCCGGAAGACTCCGGTCCGAAAATTTCGGTGACCCTGCCCCTGGGAAGGCCCCCGACGCCCAGGGCTTTGTCCAGCGCCAGGGAAGCGGTCGATATGGCCGGAATATCCAAAACGGGCCGGCTCCCCAGTTTCATTATGGCACCTTTGCCGAACTGTCTTTCGATCTGAAACATCGCGTTCTCCAACGCTTTGTCCTTGTCCGGTGTGTTCATCGGGCTCCTCCTGTCCTGAAACCTTGAACCTGCAAAAAATTGAGCATTTTTCAAAGGTCTCAATCCGTTTGTGTCCGGGACTGCAGCTTCACCTGAAGCAGCTTTGAATAAACAGCCCCGGAAGGTCTTAATTCGCTGTTAAATAAAACAATATGATCTGCGACAAATGATCCTGATTCAAACCCGCCATGATTTTCCATGGCCGCCGTGAGCTTTAGCGGATCCATGGGGCCTTTTACCCTCCCGAGGGTAAGATGTCCTGTAAAGGCTCTGTTTTCCCTGGGGTAATGAATTGCTGCCAATTCTTCATCCAGAAGTTTTTGCAATCGGGTCAAAAACCCTGTCTGACCCGCAAGGCCGACCCACATCACCCGGGGCCTTCTCGGATCCGGGAATACACCGACCCCCTTTGCCGAAAGGGTCATGGGGGCAAATCCGTCTGCTTGCCTGCAGACGGCATCCCTTATTTTTTCAATGTGCGGGAAAGGAATGCCCCCTAAAAATTTGAGAGTCAGGTGGATGTTTTCAGGACGCACCCACCGGATATTCAAGCCTTCGGCCTTCAGGCTTTCCTGCAACCTGCCAAGGGACAGGATGATCTTTTCGGGAAGTTCAATGGCAATAAAAGCGCGCAGGGTTGCTTCCATGGATACAGATGCCTGCCGGTTATCCCAGTCTGGATTTTACCTGTTCGATTTTGTTTAAAATGTTGTTCTGTACCCAGCCGGCATCCAACCATTCCAAGGGGTTTACAAAGATATTGTGCACGATCATTGAATAATGTAAATGATCGCCGCCGGCAAGCCCCGAGGTTCCGGTCCGGCCGATGATGGCGCCCTTTTCCACCATCTGCTGCGCTTTAACGCTGTAACTGCTCAAATGGGCATACATGCTCAGCAGCCCGAAGCCGTGATCAATAACAACCGTGTTCCCGTAGATCCC
>JAUYIZ010000273.1 GCA_030688615.1 Desulfobacterales bacterium
GTGCCGCTGGTGAACGGTTTTAAAATCATGGATGACGGTCAGATCGAACCCCTCCGGCCGAATTGTTCCGTCTATGAGCGCCCCGGCTCTTTCGTCATCCGGCACCGCCAGCATTAGTGGTATACCTGCCATAATACCTTATAATCCCCCTGCGGCCGCTTTGAGAACCTTTTCCGGGGTGGCCGGCAGGTCCCGTATGCGGACGCCCACGGCATCGTAGATGGCATTCAGAATTGCCGGCGCCGTGGGCACCAGGGCCATCTCGGAAATGCCCTTGGCCCCGAAAGGCCCCTCGGGGTCCGGGTCTTCCACAATCAAATACCGGACCTCAGGCGTGCGGTCTATGGTCGGAACACCGCATTGGCGCAATGTTTTGGTTCGGTTGACTCCCCTGTCCATTACGAACTGCTCGCTCAGGGCAAACCCCATGCCCATCACGGCGCTGCCTTCCAGCTGCCCTTTGACCTTCAGGGGGTTGAGCAGCCGGCCCACGTCATGGGCCGAGATGAGACGGACCAGCCGCACCTGCCCGGTTTCCGGGTTAACCTTTACGATGGCAACCTGCGCCACATAACTGTAGGAGATGTAGTTGCGGTACTCCTCCCAGTTGACTGTCCGCTTTTCTTCCTCGGACATCTGGCTGCTCAAGGGATAGGTCTTCGGGGCCCGGTAGTCGTATCTGGCTTCCAGCGGCTGCCCCCGGACCAGGGCAAGGGCGGCCAGATCTTCCAGGGAAATAATGATCCTGCCTTCTGCGGCGTGCACCACATTTTCGCCCTGGATTTTCAGGGTCGCCGGGTCAACGCCCTTCTGCCGGCCGGCAAAGTCCAGCACGGTCTGCCGGAACAGCTTGCCCCCCCCCACCACGGCGTTTCCCGCCAGGAAGGTCTGCCGCGAGCCCAGCGCTCCCGCCCCGGGAGGCGTGACGGCGGTATCGCCCGTCACGATATTGACGGCCTGATAATCACAGCCGGTAACCTCGGCCGCCATTTGAGACAGCACGGTCCGCGTTCCCTGACCCATATCCAGGGCCGAGACATAAAGACGCACTTGGCCGTCTTGCTGCAAATGAAAAACAGAACCGGCGATATCCTGCCCCCCTCTTCCGGTGCCGATGTTTTTCATGCCGGCCGCCACCCCGACGCCCACCTTCCAGGGGCCTTCCGGTAAGGGCAGCTCCATTTCCCGCAAGGCGGATTGCGCCCGGCGCAGGGTTTCCTTGATGCCCACCGCCGCGCGCAGTTTTTCTCCCCCCAGAGTTTCGGAACCGATTTCCAGGGCGTTCTTAAGCCGCAGTTCGAATGGATCCATGCCCAGACGGCGCGCCAGATCGTCCAGCAGCGATTCCAGGGCAAAGGCGACCTGGGGAATACCGAACCCCCGGCACGGCCCGCCTAAAACATTGTTGGTTCTGGCAAGGTGTCCTTCCACCCGCGCATGGGGCCAGAGGTAAGGCCCGCCGGAAAAAATCATGGCCTGCTCCAAAATAGCCGGGCTGATACCCGAGTAAGCCCCGGCATCGGCCACCAGCCTGGCCCGCAAGGCAATAAACTTTCCCTCTTTGGTTGCGCCCAGCTTGTATTCCATACGATAGGGGTGTCTTTTCAAGCTCATGCGCAGAGACTCGCTCCGGCTGAGGGTCAGCTTGACCGGCCGGCCGGTTTTCCAGGCCCCCAGTGCCAGGAAAAGCTCCAGCACAGGCTCGGTCTTGCTGCCGAAAGACCCGCCCACAGGATTGGCCATCATGCGGACCTTCTCAACCGGCAGGCCCAGGCACCTGGCCGCCTGTTCCCTGGAACTGAAGGGAAGGTGGGTGCAATACCAGATTTCCACGCCGCCGTCGTCCGTAGGCCTCGCCAGCCCGGCCTCCGGCTCCAAATAAGCATGCTCGATCCAGGGGGTGGAATAACTGCCTTCCAGCACCAGATCGGCCTGCGCAAACCCCTGGTCCGCATCTCCCTTGCTGTAGACGGTATGCTTGATGAGGTTGGTTCCTGAATCATAGAGGACCGGCGCCCCCGGAGCCAGGGCCTCATCCGGAGAACTCACCACCGGCAGCTTGCGGAACTTCACCCGAATTTTCCGGACCGCTGCCGCAGCGATCTCAAGGCTTTCCGCGTAAACCACGGCCAGGGCTTCTCCCAGAAAGCGCACCCTCTCCCCGGCCAGAACCGGGCGTTCCGGCTTCAGCTGCCCGAAAATGTTCACCCCGGGCACATCGCGGGCGGTCAGCACCGCCGCCACTCCTGGCATGGCCTCGGCCAGGGAGGTGTCCAGAGATAAAATTTGGGCATGGGGCGCCGGGGCCAGCAGCAATTTGCCGTAAAGCATGCCTTCCATAAACAGGTCGTCGGCAAAGTGGAACTGGCCGGTGACCCGGGCCCACCCGTCCTTGTCCGGCAGGGATATTCCCAGCAGTCCCGGCCCGCAACCGGCGTCCGGCGGTTTCTCCCGGACATCTTCGCCCCGCAGCCGGGAAGCGGCGGCAAGGACCGCCTCGATGATGCTGATATAGCCGGTGCAACGGCAAAGGTTGCCCTGCAAGGCTTCTTTAACGTCCTGCGTCGAAGGATGGGGATTACGATCCAGAAGGGCTTTGACGGACATCAGCATGCCCGGGGTGCAGAACCCGCATTGCACCGCGCCGTAATCCAGAAATGCCTGCTGCAAAAGGTGCAGCCTCCCCTTTTGGGACAGGCCTTCCACCGTTTCCACGCGCTTGCCCTCCAGCTGGCCGACCTTCACCAGGCAGGATTTGGTGGGCTCACCATTGACCAGCACCGTGCACGCGCCGCAGTCACCTTGCGAACAGCCGCACTTGGTGCCGGTAAGCCGCAGTTCTTCCCGCAAAAAATGGAGCAAGGTCATCTTGGGGGCCCCCGGGGCAGTAATGGTCTGGCCGTTCAATTGCAGGCTCACGCCTTGTGTGGTCATGGATTCTTTCTCTCCTATGATCAGAGCTTGAGACCTTTGCAAAATCCCCTGGGCATTTTTCAAAGGTCTCTTTTCCTGCTGTAATTTTTGCTAAAACCCGTATTCAGCCCACCTCCCGGCAACCAGGTCCAGGTGTTCCTGAGGCGGCAGGGCCAATGCAGGAAATTCGTGTTTCATGGTGGCGTCGATAATTACCTTGGAGGGTTTCATGGTGTCGGGAAGTGCGAGGCCTGACGGGTCGTGCGGCAGTATGGGCGTGTTGGGCACTATTTTGATGTCCCGCTGGGGCTGCACCCGGAAGGTCATGGCCCACTGGGTGTTGACCGGGTCAAAAATATCAATGTCGTCATCAAAAACAACCGTAAATTTCCCCATGGGCTTTAAAGTTTCCCATGCGGCAGCCACCACTTCCTGCACCTGCTCGGGCCGATGCTTTTTCAGGGAGATAAAGAGCCATCCGGCGCCGCTGCCCCCCACCGTAAAATGAACGTCCTTGACGGGCAGATGACGGTCTTTCAGCGCCTGGTAAAGGGGCGCTTCGTGCCCGATACCCCGGATGATCGTACTCTCGCTGGGGGGCATCTGGCTCAGGAACGCCTGATAAACCGGGTTATTGCGATAAGTGATGCATTTGACGTGGACGACGAATTTGGGGCTCCGGGAGCTGACGTATCCGGGATATTCTCCAAACGGCCCTTCCGGCGCGCGCTCTCCGGGAAGCATCTGCCCTTCAATGACGATTTCCGCAGTGGCCGGAACCTCCAGGTCACAGGTTTCGCAGCGCACCAGTTCGACAGGCTGACCCCGCAACGCGCCCGCAACCGCGAATTCGTCCAATTCTTCGGCCATGCTGGTTACGGAAGTTATGGCCACCGCCGGATCGGTTCCAATCACGATGGCCACGGCGGTGGGGCGACCTTGCGCCTCATTCTTGGCCACGTGACGCGCCAGATGGTGAATGGCGCCGCAATTGATGCCCAGCCTGTCCTTGGCGTGGACCTGCGTACGGTACGTTCCCACGTTCCGGACTCCGGTTTCAGGATCCCGGGTACAGACCTGGGGCGCCGTTATATAAGGGCTCAGGTCACTGCCTGCGGTCCAGACAGGGATCGGGAATTTCAGGACGTCCACCTGCGCGCCGGACACGATATTTTCCTTACAGGGACCGCGGGGAACAGACACCGGTGCAATCGGGTTTTTCTGGGCATGGTACCATTTATCCAGCACCTGCCCGGGGGTGGTTTCCAGCGCCGCGGCATAAATCTGGCGCGAAGCCCCCAGAACCCCCACCGCCACCGGAATGTCATATCCTTTGACCTTTTCGAAGACCAGGCCCGGACGATCCGCCTCGGCAAAGCGCTGGAAAACGCTGCGGGCAACCGCGGCGATCTCCCAGTCTTTATCCACCTCTTTCCGAATCCTTTTCAGCTTGCCTGTTCGATCCAGTACAGCGAGATACTCCCGCAGGTCTTGAAAAGCCATTTTATTTTCCTCCTTGCTCTGGGGATGACCCCTGTTTTTAACCTAAAAAGTCTTCCAGCCGTACCCGGCCTGTCCCCATGGGAAGAATACGCTCGAACTTCCGGCGCCCTTCCACATCGCAGGCGGCAGGCTTGGTGGCATCGATCAGAACTTTTCCCCCGACCCGCGGTTTGGCCGCGCTGCCCGGAAACTCGCGCATCTCGGCGCTCAGATCCAGGTGATTGAGGTACATGTTAGGAATGACCGTGATGTCTTTCTCGGGATTAACCCGGGTATTAATGGCCCAAAAAACATCATCGGTATTAAAAATATTTACGTCCTCATCCACCGCCACGACGACCTTGGGCAAAGTCCCGGCTGCGGCTATCATCATGGCCACCTTGGCCTCGCCCGGGAAACGCGGCGTCATCTGCACGACCGCCCCGAACCCACCCCGCAGCAGGACCACATTGTGCACGTTCAGGTAATTGGCCTGTTTCCGGATACTGTCCATGGCTTCCGCCGCCGCCGGCAGAAAAGCGTAAATCGCGCCCTCCACACCGGCGCCGTTCTGCACATGTTTGTAAATGGCGTCTTTGCGCATGGTTATGGCCTGCACCTCGATGACAGGCTTTTTCCCGGCTTCCCCCCCCGCATAGTCCTGGAACTCCACGAACGGGCCTTCGTCCTCCCGCACCCCCGGGTGAACCAGGCCCTCTATGACAATCTCGGCATCGCAGGGTACTTCCAGGGGGATGGTTTCACAGGCCACCCTCCGGACAGGCTCTCCCAGCAATGCGCCGGCCAGTTCCATTTCGTCCTGGTCGTAGGGCAGGATGGCCGTGGCGGCAAAATAGTAGGCCGGATGATGGCCGATGACAACAGCTACCGGCATCGGTTCATTGCGCTCCTCGTACTTGCGCAGGTGATGGGAGGCGTGGTGATTGGGCGATGACATTATCCCGGTATGGCTGCGGTCCCTGACCTGCATCCGGTACATGGCCGTGTTCTGCACGCCGGAACCCGGGTCCTTGGTAACGACCATGCCGGAGGTGATGTAGGGAGCGGCGTCATGCGCCCCATTCACATGAAAGGGCAGGGACCCCAGGTCAACTTGATCGCCCTTTTGCACAATCTCCTTGACAGGCCCTCCGGTCACCTTCCGGCAAGGCACCCTTTCATGCAGACGCTGGGCAAAATCAGCGGTGAGGCGCTCTAAACTGGTGTCGAAAGCCAGGGCCGCATGCCGCAGATTGGCTACCCCCTGCCCCAGGCTGCGCCAACCCGGGAAACCCTTCAGGTCCTGAAAGAAAAGCGCCTTTTCTCCGGATTGGCTCAGCAAGGCGCCCATCTGCCTCAGAGGGTCGACACTCTGCCGGATGGTAATCATTTCCCCGGCTTTTTCCAGTTGTGTTATCCACGTTCGCATATCTTTGCTCACATCAGCACCTCCCAATCAAATGAAATTCCAAATTCCAATATGCAATGAACAAAACCTTACCGGACAAGACAGCATCCGTTCATTGATTGTCGATTGTTGATTGCTGATTGTCGATTTGTTGAATCGCTTCGCTCTATCTTATTTTAATTGATAGAATTCCTTCAATCGTCAATCGCCAATCACAAATCCCTCATTCTCTCTGAGGATAGCCAAATCCGGGTCCTCTAGGCCGGAATTACTGCTCCTTGCGCCTGGAATGAATCGCCTGCCAGACCTTTTCCGGGTTTCCCGGCAGATCCATGATACGCAGGCCGCTGGCCGCCTCCAGGGCGTTAAGCACTGCCGGCGCGGTGGGCACCTGGTAGCCTTCGGAAACGCCTTTGGCCCCAAAGGGACCCAACGGATCGATGGTTTCCACCACCTCGGAGATCACCTCGGGGGCTTCTAAAATTGTAGGTATCTTATACTCCAGCAAAGACGGGTTCAAGGTGACCCCCCGGTCCAGGAGTCTTTCCTCCAGCAGGCCCATGCCGATCCCGCAGACAATGGAACCTTCCGCCTGTCCTTCCAGCGCCATGGGGTTAATCGCCCGGCCGCAATCCTCCACCGACACCACCTGGGTCACCTTGACCCGCCCGGTTTCCGGATCCAACTGAACGGTCGCCCCCTGGGCCCCGTAACTGTACGTGGGCGAGTAATACCCCTGACCGGTAACAAAATCAGGTCGTACCGTACCCGGATCGTAATCCCCCAGGGCCATTACGTGGCGTCTCTTTTGGTAGAGATACGCATTCAAAGCTTCCGCCAGCGGTATTTCCTTGGCGTTTTCGATGTGGCTGATCTTGTTATTTTTAAAAATCAGGTCTCCGGGAGCACACTCCCATTTTTCCGCCTGGAAGCAGGCCAGCTGATCCCTGGCCTTTTCGGCCGCATCTTTTACGGCGTTTCCGGCCACAAAGGTCACACGGCTGGCATAGGTCCCCATTTCATCCACCGGCGTCAGCATCGTGTCGGCCGCCGTGATCTTGATCTTGTCCAGCGTCACGCCCAGAACTTCGGCCGCAATCTGCGCCAGTGTGGTTTCGGACCCCTGGCCGATATCGGCTGAACCGGTAAAAAGTTTTACCGTGCCGTCCAGGTTCATTTCCACCACGGCACCCGAACAGTCGGGGGGGGCATAGCTCCTGGCGGAACTGATATAATCCTCGCAGGCAAACCCGATTCCCTGGTTCTGCGGCAGCTTGTTGTCCATAAAGCTATAATTGGCAAGCTGGCTGGCCTGGCGGATACATTCATCCAGCCCGCAGCTGATGGGGGTAAAGCCGTTGGGCAGCAATTGACCCACCCGGACGGCATTCAAAAGTCGTACAGCTACCGGATCCAGCCCCAGCTTACGGCACATCATGTCCATCAGGGACTCCTCAGCAAAACGAACCTGCAGCCCGCCGAAACCCCTAAAGGCGCTGCTCACCGGATTGTTGGTATAGGGCCTCAAGCCCAAAAATTTGCCGTGGGGGGAGGGAAATACGGTCATCAGAACCCGGGCGGCGGCAGCGACCACCCCCGGTCCATTGGTCCGGTAAGCCCCGCCGTCAAACATGCAGAAACAATCTTTGGCCAGCAAGCGCCCATCCTTTGCCATACCCAGCTTCAACTTGATTTCCACGGCATGCCGCTGCCTGGTGGCATAAAACTCTTCTTCACGGTCATAAACCATGCGCACCGGTCTTCCGGTCCGCATGGCGATGACGGATGCCGCAAAGTCAGTGCCTGTCAGCTCCCTTTTGCCCCCGAACCCGCCGCCCACCGGGGGCTTGATGACCCGGATACGGCTCTCGGGCAGCCCGAGCGCCTGGGACAGGTCGATCCGCAGGGAAAAGGGCCCCTGGGTCGTAGACCAGAGAATAAGTGTTCCATCCTTATAATCGGCAACGGCGGCATGGGGTTCCAGGCTGCAGTGCACCTGGGGCTTGGTGTGGAAGGTGTTTTCCATGATGAGATCTGATTGGGCAAAGCCCTTGGCAATATCCCCCCATTCCCGGCCGATGCGGGCGCTCAAGTTGTTCGGCGTCGCTTCATGCAGGACCGGGGCGCCTTCTGCCAGGGCCTGTTCCGGGGTAAATACCGGCGGCAGAACTTCATAGTCCACTGCTATGGCTTCCATGGCCTCCCAAAGGGAATCCTCGTCCACGGCCGCAATGGCGGCCACGGGCTCCCCGATATACCGCACCTTGTCCACCGCGAGGCCTTCCTCATCCGGACCCATGGGGCCGAACTTGGCCTTGATCGTGTCCTGGCCGGTAATAATCGACCGCACACCTTTCACACGGCCGGCCCGGGTGACATCGATCCCCCGGATTCGAGCGTGTGGATAGGGGCTGTGGACCACCGCTCCCACCAGCATGCCGGCCAGCTGAATGTCCGCCGTATATTTGGCTTCGCCGCAGGCCTTGATCCGAGCGTCCAGGCGGGGTAAGCGCCGCCCGATTACCTGGAAGTTGTCAGCCATCTCTCATCCCTCCTCCTCTCCGAATCTGAAAGTCTAAAGTCCGGGATCATTGCAGGTGTAGTAAATTCTGTGCATTTTCGCAGAAAATGCGTTTTTTTATGTCTTCACCAACCGGCAGCCGCTCAATTAAATCGATGGACTCCTGCAAGGGCATATTCACCGGCGGGAAATCCGTCCCGAAGACCACGTGTTCCGGCCCGACCGTATCCAGTGCGCACTGCAATGCAGGCAGGTGAAAAGAAACCGTATCCACATAGAGCATCTTGATGTACTCGCTGGGAGCGCGGGTTAAAACATCCTTTCCCCAGGGCTCAAATCCCTTGGCCGCTCGCAGCCGATAGCCGTAATCAAGACGCCCGGCCAGCATGGTGATGGCGCCGCCCAGGTGGGCGCAGACAATCTTCAAGCGCGGGTATTTCTCCAGCACCCCCGAACAAATCATGCGGGCCAGGGAAAGGGTGGTATCCCAGGGCCTGCCGACCATTTCTATCAGCCGGTACTGGCACATGTGCTCTGTTCCCAGTGTTATGCCCGGAGGATGGAGCAAAACAGGAAGATCCAGCTCGGACATCAAATCATAAAAGGGGTAACACGCCGGCGAGTCCAGGTACTGGCCGTCAAAGCTGGAGTTGATCATTACGCCCCGGAACCCATAATCCTTGACAGCCGTGTAGACCTCATCCAGAAACTCTTCTCCCTGAAAGGGAACCCCGCAGGCTACCGCAACAAGGTTTTGGGGATAGCGGTTGACCCATTCGGCGGCAAAGGCGTGATAACGCTTGATGCTGTCCAGGGTCCTGATATCTACCTTGGGCAGGCTGCCGATCATGGCATTGCTCATGACCGTGAGATCTACGCCGTTTTCCGCCTGGCAGGATATGTAATCCTCAACCTGCATGAACGATACCGGCCTGTTTTGACCGGCTTCGTTTGGCAACAGGTGGCAATGAAAATCAATAATCATAGCGACACCACACCTTTTAATCCCCCGAACCGCCTGCCGTGGCCTGAACAGCTTCCAGAATTTTCACATAACCCGTACAACGGCACAGGTTACCCGCAAGGGCCTTCTTGATTTGCTCCTCGGAAGGTCGGGGATTTTTTTCAAGCAGGGCATGGGCCGACAGGATCATGCCGGGAGTGCAAAAACCGCACTGGATCGCCCCGTGTTCCACAAAGGCCCGTTGCAGCGGGATCATTTCCCCCTTGACGGCCAAGCCCTCGATGGTCGTGATCGACTGACCGATGCATTCGACGGCCAGGGTCAGGCAGGCCAGCTGCGTCTGGCCGTCGATCAACACCGTACAGGATCCGCATTCACCGGCGGAACACCCGTCTTTTGCTCCGGTCAGCCCCAGCTGATCCCGCAATACCTCCAGCAGGGTCCAGTGTTCCTCGACATATACTTCCTCTGACACCCCGTTGACTGTGAGCGCAATTGGTTTTTTCACCTGGTCAAACCTCCGTTGTTAACAATCAGCTGCTTGCTGATTGGGCCCTTTCCCAGGCCTTGGTGATCGCTTTACCCGCCATGGTCTCCAGCATCGCCCGGCGATATGATGTGGAAATCCGCTGCTGGGCAACTATGGTCAGCCCTTTTCCTGCTTTCGCGCAGGAATCGGCGATGAGCGCTGGCGACATTTCCTGATCCACCAGCGTCCTTTCCGCCTCCTGCAGGCGCTCGGGCCTGCTGGTAACGCCCACTGCCGCCAGACGCGCACCGGTGCACTTTCCGCTTCCCGACAGGGTCAGGCATGCCGCTACCCCGACCAGGGGAAAATCTATGGCGCCGCGGTAGGCAAACTTGATGTAAGCGCTGCCTTTTTTCCCGGCGGAAACCGGAAGCGTTACTTCCGAAAGCAGCTCTCCGTTTCCCAGGACATGCGGGGATTCACCCTTGCCGGAATAAAGGGCTTCCACGTCCATAACCCTGCCGCCCCCATTGCCGGAAAGGGTCGCCTGGGCTCCCAGGGCCACCAGGGCGGCCACCGCGTCGGCGCAGAACGAAGCATAACACCTGTCGGCGCGGTTCACGACATGGCAGGTCGTTCCCCCGCGCTTGATACAAAGCGGCAGGGAGGCTACCCATTGCAGGCTCTGGTTGTAGTACAGGCACCGGGTATCCAGGCAGACGTTGCCGCCGATGGTGGCCTGATTACGGATTTGGGGTGTGGCGGCCGCATCCGCCGCCTCTTGCAAGGCGACAAACTCTGACGGAAGCTCAGTCGCCCCGGCCAACGTGGTCAGCGACACCATGGGGCCGATGCGGACCTTGGCGCCCTCCTGCCGGATACTTTTAAATTCCGGAATGTTCTTTAAGGACAACAGCACCCGTGGTTTGGCCAGACGTTTTTTGAGGCCCACCAAAAGATCTGTCCCTCCCCCTAATATCCTGCATTCCTGATCATACTGAGCAGCCAAACTCACTGCTTCATCCATGCTACGAGGTCTTTTGATTTCAAATTTAGGCAGCCGCACGGTTTGTTCACCTCCTGTTGGGGGATCTTTTTCCTCCCATAATTTTCCAGATTTTCTCCGGGCTCAAGGGCAGTTCCTTGATCCGAACACCGATGGCATCCGTTACAGCGTTGGTAATGGCCGGTGCGGTCGGGACCTGGTATCCTTCAGATACCCCCTTGGCCCCGAAAGGCCCGTTGGGATCAATGGTTTCCACCACTTCCGAAATTACCGGGGGCGCTTCCCAGATGGTCGGGATCTTGTATTCCAGCAAAGATGGATTTAACGTTATCCCCCGGTCCAGGAACCTTTCTTCCAAAAGGGTCATGCCGGTCCCGCAGGCGATGGATCCTTCGGCCTGACCTTCCAGCGACATGGGATTGATAGCGCGGCCGCAATCCTCCGCCGAGGACACGCTGAGCACCTTTACCCGGCCGGTTTCCGGTTCCACCCGGACATGCGCCACCTGTGCGCCGTAGCTGTAGGCCAAAGCACCCTGGCCATAGCCGGTCATAAAATCCGGCCGCTCCATGCCGGAATCGTATTCCTCCAGGGCCACCACGTGTTTTCTTTCTTCGTAAAGAAACATGGCGGCGGCCTGGGCAAGGGGTATTTTATGCTCGGTTTCAGGCAGGCTGATTTCGTCCTGCCGGAAAAGCAGCTGCTCCGGGCGGCAGGCCCATTTTTTGGCCAAAAACTCCGCCAGCTGGTTCCGTGCCCCTTCAGCGGCTTTTTTTACGGCGTTGCCCGCGATAAACGTTAACCGGCTGGCATAGGTTCCCAGATCCAGCGGTGTAACCTGGGTATCGGCTGCGATCACCTTGATGTTTTTCATCGATACGCCCAGCACTTCGGCGGCAATCTGGGCCAGGGTGGTATCGGAACCTTGTCCGATATCGGAAGATCCGGTGAACAGCTTGACCAGCCCGTCCGGCTCAACCTCGATTTTGGCCGCCGACGTGTCGGGTTCCGGAAATAGCCGGAAGCCGCTGACATAGTCTTCACAAGCCAGGCCCATCCCCGTATTGCGCATTTTATTTTCCGTATGCGCCTTGTAGCCGGCGCTGGCCGTGGCTTTCCGGATGCATTCGCTTAAACCGCAGCTGTTCACCGTGATACCGTTGGGCAGTTTATCCCCCACCTGGACCGCGTTTTTCAGCCGGACCTCTGCCCGGTCCAGGCCCAGTTCTACAGCCATCATATCCAGCAGGCATTCCTCGGCATAACGGATCTGCAGCAGACCGAACCCCCGGAAAGCGCCGCTCACCGGGTTGTTGGTATAGGCCCGCACACCCAAATATTGCACGTTGGGCGCTTTAAGCAGTGTGACCAGGGTGTCCGCGGCCGCCATCACCACGCCGACCCCCCTGCTTTTGTAGGCGCCCCCGTCAACCATTGCCAGGCAATCTTTGGCCTTCAGAAGTCCGTCGCGGTTCATACCGATTTTCAGTTTAATTTTCATGGGATGGCGCTGGCGGCCGGCATAAAACTCCTCTTCCCGGTCAAAAAGCACCCGCACCGGCCGGCCGCTGTGTATTGCCAGCAACGCGGCCGCAAAATCGGTAGCCGTCAATTCCCTTTTCCCGCCGAAACCTCCCCCCAGGTGAGGTTTGATCACCCTCAGATCGCCTTCCGGCATTCCCAGCGCCTGGGCAAGGTCTTTGCGGATGTAGAACGGCCCCTGGGTGGTGGACCACAGCGTGAGCTGACCCCCTGCATATTCGGCCAGGGCAGCGTGCGGTTCCAGGGAGCAGTGCACCACCGACTGGGTGGTAAACGTGTCTTCCATCACCAGGTCGGACTGGGCAAAACCTTCTTCCAGGTTCCCCCACTGCCGTTTGATCTGCACGCTGACATTGCCCGGGGTGTCGTCATGCACCACCGGCGCGCCGGACTTCAGGGCCGAGTCAACGTCAAAGACCGCCGGGAGCGGTTCATAATCTACTTGCAGCAGTTCGAGGGCTTCTTCGGCGGCATCTTCATCCCTGGCCGCCACCGCGGCCACGGCCTCCCCGAGGTAACGCACCTTGTCCACGGCCATTGCCGGTTCGTCCGCCCCCAGCTGGCCCACTTTCACCCCCAGAGTGTCTCTTCCCGCCACGACCGCCCTGACTCCCGGAACCCGCCTCGCCCGGTCAGTATTTACATTCAGGATCCGGGCATGGGGGTAGGGGCTGTGCAGGATCCTGCCCACCAGCATACCCGGCAGCCGGATATCGGCCGTATACAAGGCCTCACCGGTCGCCTTGGCCGGGCCTTCAACCCGGGGAATACTCTTGCCTATAATTTCGTAGCCCGAATTCTTCAAATTTTCCAAACCTCCCTTGGCGCCAAAAGAATACAGTCCAGCTATTCGAGAACTGCCATAACCTCTATTTCGATCATCAGCTCCTCCTGGGCCAGACGGCTGACGCCAATCAGGGTATTGACCGGCACATAATCACCATAGAACGCCAGGCGCGTTTTGCTTGCCTTGCGCAGGTAGGCGTCTACGTCGGTCGTGTACACTGTTTCCTTAACGATGTCCGTCGGTTTTGCGCCGGCCACCTTCAACAGGTCCGCAATGTTTTGGTAGGCCTGCCGGGCCTGCTTCTCCATATCTCCGACCCCGACGATCTCTCCCTTATCTCCGTAGGCAGGTTGTCCTGCCAGAATCAGGAGGGTGCCCGGTCCTTCCAGTTTCATCCCCTGGGCATAAGGCAGTGTTTTCCTTCCCGGCGTATAGGGCCAATTTTTTTCCAGGTCTTTTCCTGTTTCGACAAGTGATATTTTCATGGACAGCCTCCCTTTCCATCCCGTCAGCCCGGGCGGACACCAGCAGTTTGAATACGGATAAGAAGCTTTCTCTCAGATATTTTTTTTGGTATGGTAATCTAAATTCGCCGGAAAACCCGGACGCGCCCATTGGCGCAGGAGAGTCACAAAATTTTTTTCAGATCCGCCTTGGCATCAAGGTACTTGGCCGGATCCATTCTCTCGACAAGATCCGGGGAAAAATAGGCCGTCGCCGAGAAAGGTTTGCCGAAGGGTTTGGTGGCGTCAATCCCCATCTTGGCCGAAACCGGTCTCCTGCCGTCCATGGGGGTCATGGGATCCAGCCAGATGGACCGGGCGCCCGGAATAACGAAACAGTCATTGCTCGGTATGGTTCGGAGCGCCAGCGCCCAAAGAACCTGATCCTCCTGGAACACGTCAATGTCCTCGTCAACCGCAATAACGTATTTCAGGTGGGGGTCGCACCCAAAGGCCGCCAGGATGGCGTTGCGCACCGCGCCCTCCACGTTGGCCCGAATGGACATGTAACCGATGTACCGGCCGCAGCCTGAAGGAGGAAGATGCACGGCTTTCACGCCCGGCGCCGGCAGCAGAACAGCCTGCCTGATTTTAGCTTCCTTGGGTATGGCGCAGAGCATCTGCTCGTCCGGGTGGCCGATAAACGTGTCCAGGTAGAAAGCCTCGGTCCGGCAGGTCATGGCGGTCACTTCAAAAACCGGCGCTTCGTGGGGGACGATTTCCTTGCCCAGAATGTTCTTGTAATAGCGGGTATGCTCGGCAATCGGCCCTTCGGCCTGCCTGACCCCGGGGAGAATGTTTCCTTCGATGATGATTTCCGCGTCGGCCGGCACCAGCAGGTTATGGCCGAAGGTCTCTGAAGGGACCAGGCGCAGGGGCTCGTCCAGCATCCCCCCGATGATCTCGTATTCGTCCAGGCCGTTGATGCTGCCGTGGCCTTCCCACTGCCCCCCCAGGTAAAAGGCCGGGTGGTGGCCGATCACTACGGCCGCCGGGGTTGGCCGCCCCTGCTCTTCGTTCTTGGCATGAATGGCTCCGTTATGGTGGACGACTTCCACCTTGATCCCGGTTTGCCTGGGTTCATTCAGCTGGATGCGGGTAAGCGCTACGTTGTAAGTATTCAACTCCGGATCTTTTTGCACGACGGCGCCCCCCAGGATAAAAGGCTTCACGTCCCGTGGATGGTGCACCGCGATCGGAAGATCAAACAGGTCCACCTCCGGACCCGTCTTGACAACCTGTTTCACCGGCGCTTCTTCTCTTGCCACCACCACCGGCGCAATCCGGTTGCCCGCCCTGCGCAAGCCTTCCAGGGTAAGCTCCTCCCGGAACTTTTCGGGCGCCATATCCAGCGCCACGGCCAGGTAGGAGCGGCGGGCAAACATATTGAACACCAGTGGAAATTCCGACACCTTGCCGCTTCCCGGGCACTTGACATTGCGGAAGATCACCGTCGGGAACCTGTTTTCGTTCTCCAGCCTTTGCAAAAGGGCGGTTGCTTCCAGGTTGGAATCGACAATCTCCGAAACGGTGACGACCTGCTCCGGAAAGCGTTCTGCCATCTGCCTCAAATGGGAATGCATATCTTTGGCCAATGTTGCCACCTCCTTCTATTGAAGCTGCCCGCTGTAAGCAGCGGGGGAATGCGCGCGCTGTCACGGTTCAACACCGTTCACGGTTATCAGTTCACAGCTCACTGTCTGTTTTCTTTTAACCGTGAACAGTTGCGCCTAAGCCTGAGCCTGCTGCGCCTTCATGGCGGCGGCGGCGGACTTGATCGACTTGACGATATTGATGTAACCGGTACAGCGGCACAGGTTGCCCGACATGCCCTTGCGGATCTCTTCTTCGGTCGGGTCCGGGTTGTTTTTTAAAAGATACATTGCGCTCATCAATTGCCCCGGCGTGCAATATCCGCACTGCAACCCGTGATTGTCCCGAAACGCCTCCTGCAAAGGATTCATCTTGCCGCCATGGGCCAGCCCCTCGATCGTTTCGATCCGGGCGCCATGGGCCTGCACCGCAAACATCAGGCATGATTTTACGCTCACCCCGTTGAACAGAATCGTACAGGCGCCGCACTGCCCGTGCTCGCACCCCACATGCAGACCGGTCAGCTCCAGGTCCTCCCGGATAAAATCACTTAAAAGTTTGCGGCTGTCCACTTCCCTGGTGTATTCCGCACCGTTAACCCGCACCTTGATCGCTTGTCTTTTCGCCATGCTCCCTACCTCTCCTTGACGGCATTCAGAAGGTTCCATTGCACCAGGTTTCTCACAAGTTCCAGCCGGTACTGCCGCGTGGCCCGCACATCGCTGTCCGGGTCGCATTCCGCGGCCGCCTGTTG
>JAUYIZ010000283.1 GCA_030688615.1 Desulfobacterales bacterium
CGGAATATCCAGATATTCCTGCGTTTTCACGCCTTGCCATCCGGGCGCCTCAACGCCTAAAATTGTGAATTAATTTTTGCGTGAACCCTAACGAAATCCGTTACTGACAGTTTTTTTCGGGGTATTGTTTTCGTTTATCGCACAGAGTATGCCAGACCGAGGCAGGGTGTCAAGCCTAAAAAGCCGTCAAATTTTCAGTTGACAACTTGCCCCTTGACATGAACTTATTTTATCCATGTAGATGTGATGAATGATTAAATTATTGACTTGGGCCGGGAAATTTTCTATAGGTTCCGAACCTAATTCCGCTTCGGAGGTCAGAATGCAAAAAGAAGACGTCTGGATACATACGATCTGCGATACGTGCCTGGCGTTTTGCGGCATGCTCGTGAACCGGGTGGACGGTGTCATCGTCAACATCAAGGGAGATCCCGACTGTCCCAACAGCAGGGGCAAGCTCTGCTCCCGGGGGATCGGCTCCATCATGGCGCTGTATGACCCGAACCGGATCCGGACGCCCCTGAAACGCACCAACCCTGAAAAGGGAATCCGGGTGGACCCGGGCTGGGTCCCCATATCCTGGGAAGAAGCCCTGGACATCCTGGAGGAAAAGCTGGACAAGGTCAGAAAGGAGGACCCCCGTAAACTGACCATGAGCCACTTCGATCACGGCTCCCAGGGCGTGATAACGCCATGGTTAACGGCCTTTGGAACCCCCAACCGGTCTTTTCACGGTTATTTTTGCGGCAATCACCTGCACACGGCCATCTTCCTGACCACCGGCACCTTTCATGTGGACTTTGATACCGAGTACTGCGACTACCTGATACTGTTCGGCCATCAGATGGGCTTCGGTGCGGGGGTGAATACCAACATCACCACCCAGAACGTGGCTGCCGCCAGAAAACGGGGCATGAAAGTCATATCCGTGGACCCCATCTGCAACAATGCCGGCGCCAAAGCCGACCAGTGGCTCCCCATCCGGCCCGGCACCGACGCCGCCTTGATTCTGTCCATGATCAACGTGCTGCTCAACGAGCGGGGCCTCTACGACCGGGAGTTTATCAAAAAACACACCAACGGCCCCTACCTGGTCCGGCCGGATGGCCGCTACGCCCGCATGGACGGAAAACCGCTGGTCTGGGACGCCGCTCAAAACAGTGCCAGGCCCTACGATCAGGACGTGTCCGATTATGCCATCGAGGGCAGTTACACGGTGGACGGCCAGTCCTGCCGACCCGCATTCTCCCTGCTCCGGGAACATGTTAAAAAATACACCCCGGAGATGGCGGCCGGGATCACAACGATTCCGGCCGCCACGATCCGCCGGGTTGCCGGAGAATTCGGCACGGCCGCCCGGATCGGCTCCAC
The DNA here is from genome assembly GCA_030688615.1 of Desulfobacterales bacterium. GTDB lineage: Bacteria > Desulfobacterota > Desulfobacteria > Desulfobacterales > JAUYIZ01 > JAUYIZ01. The sequence continues at coordinate 1,372 of JAUYIZ010000283.1, forward strand.
CATCCGGATAGACGGCCAAGACTTCCCCCACCGCCCGGTGACCGCCACGCTCCGCCGGGGCGCAGGGGCCCATGAGCACGGGGTGGCCGTATCCCTGTCCATACAGCTTTTGAACATGGTGGTCGGCGCTTTTTATGTCCCCGGGGCCCACCGCGGCACAAACATCGTGGGTCCCTCCTGGAGCTGGGCGCCCCGGGAGGTTGACGGAATCATCAAGACGGCTCCCATCCTGGACATGGGAACGGAGTTTTACGAGTTCAAGGCCGATACGCCCCAGGCCCAGACGCTGGATGAACTTTTCCCGCTGACCACCAACCGATCCGGGGCCACACTGTCCACTCTGCTGGAACCGGAACCCTACCGGCTGCCCTATCAGCCGGAAGTTCTTTTCCTCTGCCGGCGGAACCATTTTTTGGGCGGGATCAATCAAAAAACAACCGCCCAGGCTTTGAAAGCGTATAAATTTATCGCCTACTTTTCCATTCTGCTGGATGAAAATGCCGATTTCGCCGATCTGGTCCTGCCGGAAGCGACCTTTCTGGAAAAGCTCCAAATACTGCCCCAATCCCTGTCCGGCAGCAATACCGCCCAGTCGGGCTACTGGTTCTGGGGGATCCGGCAGCCGGTTTCCCCGCCGGTCAACGGGGCGCGGGACTGGGCGGACGTCCTCCTGGAACTGGCCGAGCGGCTGGGATTTCTGGGCGACATCTATAAAATTTTAAACCGCCTTACCAACGATCACGGCATCAAAGACCCTTACAAACTGGACCCTTCACGTAAATACAGTAATGAAGATATCGCCGACCGGAAGCTCAAGACCAAGTTCGGGGAGGAAATGGGGCTGGACTGGTTCCGGCAAAACGGCTATCTGAAAATCAAAAGGAAGGTGGACGAACAATATCCCCTGCCCTGGCTGAAGGTTCGCTTTCCCATATATTTCGAGAACTTCCTGGTCGCAAAACAGACGGTAGCGCAGGTCGCGCAGAATATGGGACTCCAGAACTGGGACCTTTCCGATTATGATCCCCTGCCGGAATGGAAGCCGTGCGCTGCCTTTCAGGACGGGGGTGAATTCGATCTGACGGCCGTCAACTTCAGGGTTCCCACTCATTCCCACTCATTTACCGCCCAGAACGCCTGGCTGGCCGAAGTGGCTGAAATGAACCCCTATGCCCAGAAAATCCTGCTCAATGCCGCCACGGCGGCCCAAAAGGGGATCAAAGACAAGGACAGAATCGTTGTGACCTCCTGCGCGGGAGAAGTCTCCGGAGAGGTCAAAGTGACCGAGTGCATCCACCCGGGCACCGTGGGCATGTCCAGCCACTTCGGGTCCCTGGCCAAGGGCAAGCCCATCGCCTGCGGCAAAGGCGCCAACCTGCACAGCCTGCTGCCCTATAAAATGGACCCGGTTTCCACGGGCATGGATGCCTGTGTGAAAGTCAAGGTCCGCAAAGCATAGCAAACAAGCCCCAAGCCGCATTTCCTCTGAAGGGTGGTGGTCCCAACATTTCGGGCAAGGTGTTAAGGTCTCAAGTATCTGCCGCCACTATTTCATTGACGTATATTTTTGGTATCCTTAACATTACCCGGTTTCACGGGCCGAAACTTTTTAAATCCCAACCTTCAATCAAAACCATATATAAAAACCATTTCACCAGGAAATGTCGAAAACACCTCCGAATAAAGATGATTTCATGAGTGCCTGAAAAACAACATATATTGAAACCCAGAAGCAGGCCGTATAGACGACCACCAACTTGCGTTTTTCATGGCCGAATTTAAACATGAAAAGAGGGATAAACACTAACATCGCCACCCAGAACCCGGCAATCATAATTATAGTCAGGAAGCCTAATAACCAGAGAAAGATTATCCGTTCGTTGCGCAGTTCGATTGTTTCTTCGATTCTTTCTTTCGTTATCTCTTCGATTGATTCTTTTGTTATCTCAACGGGTGCCGAAACTGTTTTTTCAGAAGGAAGACCCGTTTCTGCTGGAATGCTGGTTCGCAACCGGTAGACCTGCAGCAAGATATGCCAGACTGAAAACATTATGGCCGGAATTATAACCAGCAAAGGATATGTCTTCCTTGGCCAGGTGCTCGCCATATAACAAGCGCCGATAAAAACCATCAGAAGGAACAGACTAAAAAGCATATCGCTTCCTATTTTCGTCGTATCCGGTTTCTTTTTAGATCTATCGCGGACGACCTTCCAGACTGAATAAACCAGCGACAGTACCGCTAATATCAAGAGCGCCACTGTGACCGGCCGCAGAAGGAAACTGAAGCCCCAAGCCGACATGGATTTATAAAAATAGTCTTCAGCCAGCGGTCCCATTATAAAACCAAGGACAAGCGTGGCCCGCGGGTAGTTGAACCGTTTCATGGCATAACCAAAAAATCCAAACATGACTGCCAGGACGACGTCCTGCCAGAACCCTCTGATCAGGAAAGCGCCCATCGCCGCCAGGAACATAATCGGCGGTATCAGCAGGCTGCTGCGTAGAAAAGCCAGCATGCCCATGTATCGGGTAAGCGGATAGAGACTCACCGCGCCAAAGATATTGGCAATGATCAGCACCCATACCATTCCCCAGACAATGTCCAGATGATCGACCAGCATTTTCGGGCCGGGTGTTATGCCGAGAATAAGAAAAGCACCCAGTAAAATCGCCATGCCGCTGCTCCCGGGAATGCCGAACCCCAGTGTCGGCAACAGCGCCCCGCCTTCCTTGGAATTGTTTGCCGTCTCTACCGCGATGACACCCCGGATGTCCCCCTTGCCGAAGTTCTCGTTGTTTTTACAGGTCTGGGCGGCATGGGCGTAGCAGATCCAGCTGGCGGCATCCCCGCCTAATCCGGGGATTATTCCGATGATAACGCCGATAATCGAGGTTCGGAGTGTGAGCCACCATTCTTTGAAAACGATTGTGGTTCCTTTCCATAACTGCTGCCAGGACATTTTGATGTCAACCTGTGACATCTTGGCAGTATGGCCACGGGCGCCCAGTTCCATCATTTCTGCATAGGCAAATATTCCCAGCACGATACAGACTACATGAATGCCGTCCCATAACCACAGCTGATCAAAGGTAAACCTTCCGATACCGGTATGGGGGCTCAAGCCGACCATGCCCAGCATCAAACCGATTAAGGTTGCGATGAATCCCTTGGCTATCGACTCCCGGCTAACAACAACGATCATGGTCAGGCCGAAAACAATCAGCATAAATATTTCGGGGGACCCAAAGGCCATGATAATCGGCCTTAACACCGGTATCAGCAGCGCCAGAACAAATCCGCCGATCACGCCTCCGACGCCGGATGCTGCCAGTTGGGCGCCCATGGCCACGCCCCCCTCGCCTTTTTTCGTCATGGGAAGGCCGTCGATAATGGTGGCGGTACACGGCCCGGTGCCGGGAATGCCGAAGAGGATACTCGGAATAGCGCCGCCAGTCTGAACCACTGAATGCATGGCCAGAAGAAACGCAAGGCCTGCAAAGGGCTGCATGCCGAAAACAAACGGAATCAGCAGGGCCAGCGCCAGGTTACCGCCCAAGCCGGGAACCGCACCGAAAAAATTCCCGATTGCGGTAGCCAGCACTATCAACCAGACGATCTGCCAGTCCAGTAATAATCTAAATCCTTCCCACATGGCTTCTAACATATATCTCATCCTTTAATTTAGGATTAAATAAAGTTTGTTTCCCCCAATTGGGCGGGGCTAACGGCGACATCGGTCGTCTGTTTCTTTTTAAAAACACGCATGCCGATCAGGCCGATTTCAAACAACAGATACAGGGGCACGGCCATCAACATCATGTTGAAGAGATCCGGTGTGGGGGTCAGGACGGCCGATACAATGCTGATCGCAAGGACGGCATACCGGCGGTACCTGCCGAGCAGGCCGGCATCGACCAGCCCGATCCAGCCGAGCAGGATCATGACCAGCGGCAGTTCGAAAATCAGGCCGAACCCGAAGACGAATATCACGCAAAAGGAGACAAACTTTTTTACCGAGATGAGGGCCTGAAGGGTTTCGGTTTCATAGCTCAGCAGAAATTCAATCCCATACGGCAGCGTAACCAAAAAGCTGAAGAATGCACCGGCATAGAACAACAGCACCGATGCGAGCCAAAATACAAGCATTTCCCGTATGGAAACAAAAAGATATATCCGGGCCAGAACAGAAAAAGTTTCATATAGAATATAGGGCAGGCTGCAAATTACACCGATACTGAGAGCAAGGGTCAGATATGCCAAAAACGCCTCCGGCAGGCTAAAGGCTACAAGGGTGATTCCGGTTGTCCGATGCAGATATTGAATCACCGATCCGGCCAAAAAGAAGCCTGCGACTGCAAAAGAAAGCGCGATAAGCCCAGCGCGGATCATGAGGGATCGCAAGGCTTCCAGAAACATCATAACCCGGTTTGGATTTTCTCCGGAAAGCAGACAGTTGCTCATGTTTGCACCTGCAATGCCCGTGACACCGGTAATGGATTCGGCAAAAGACCTTTCCAACCGATTATCGCCGCTGTTACTTACAGGGAAGAGTTACATGGATCTCCAAGAAGGGATATGGGCGGCTGCTTTCCGGCAACTATGCCCCTTTGCCATCGACAGACTTCTTTGTCTTCCTTTTGGTCGGAATAAATGCCAACCCGATAAATACGGCAATCAGCCCTAAAATTAATACGTCCTCCCAAAAATTATCAATCCCAAGCATACGCCTCCTTGAGCGCAGTCAGCATTAAGCCTCGGTTATACGCAAAAACGCGTCAACAATCGATATTGGAAGTCTATTATACGTTTAAATATAAGCAATTTCCGTGCCAACTTTACAACCTATTGTCGGCATTGGCTTTTCAAACTCCCCGCAGGATTTGCCTGGAACTCCCAATTCCCAAGCAGGCATCGGATGTCGGCAGTCCAGGACCGGAAAAGCGGCGCCCGGCAAGAAAAAATCGAACAGCAGAAAGCTGTTATGTGAAAGAAGAACATCTATATCCGGTTCTCTTGCTGATTTTCATAAACCAGAACTCCATCTTCCTGTTTTTTAATTCGGGGATATCCGAACCCACGATTTGGGGATTGATTTCCTGTTGATGTATATATTGGAATCCTTAAATAAATAAACCTGAAAATTTTCAACGATTGGATAATTAGCTAAGGAACTGGAGAAGACGGTGATGGATCGGTTACCTGGCAGTCTTGACAGCCGTAGGTAACGGTATGCTGCAAGCCGCGGTAGCTGTACTCAAACACGATCTGGTGGCCGGCCTTTATTTTCCCAGGGCCACGAATTTTTGACTTCGACAGGAAAATCTGATCATCCTTTATCTCGTACGTCCCGTGCTCGCTCGACATGTTGTAAGTGCCATCCGAATTCAGGACCATCGGAGGGGCAAGCCGGCAGGAGCCTCCCCCGCCGCTTACATTGTAACTCCGGCATCGGTACATTCCAACCAAGGATGAGTCGGCCTGAATAGAGGAAGACCACAGGCATGAGCCCAGCATAAGGGACATAAGAAGGGTCCCGCACTTAGACAGCATATTAGAATTCACCTCCCGACCTCGAACCTTTCTATGGTAAAAATATGAGAAACTTTCATTAAAAGCTATTCGTAATGAGTCCACATTCGAATGACCTTTACGGTCAATCAAAGCAACCAAATCTGACCTAAATCTGAGCGCCAATTATGTGAATTTATTTTTGTGCGAGCCTTAAGACAGGTAGTATATGGATGGTCCGGTGCCCATCTCCTCTTTCAGGCGAAAATGACCCCGGGGCCCACGCAACAAGCGGCTGACCTCACTGTCGGGGTCAGCCAGGTCGCCGAAAATCAGGCAGCTGGTCAGGCAGGTTTCGACACAGTGGGGCCGCAGTCCCTGGTCCAGGCGCCTGGAACAGAAATCACATTTCTGGACCGCACCGGCAGTGTGGGCGGCATAAACCTTTTCTTCGTAGGGCGTCAGACCGCTTTCAAAATACCCTTTCTTCCCGTCCCAGAGATAACGGGCATTGTAAGGGCAGGCCAGGATGCAGGCCTTGCAGCCGATGCATTTATCCGGATCGATGACCACCAGCCTGTCCTCACGCAGGTAAGTGGCCTTGGTCGGACAGACATGCACACAGGCCGGATTTTCACAATGCATGCAGCGCATGGGCCAGAAGATGCGGCGCGCCGAGGGAAAAGTCCCCACCTCCTGCTCCAAAACCCTGTTCCAGAAAATCCCCGGCGGCGTGCCGTTGGCCGCCTTGCAGGCAATGACGCAGGCATTGCAGCCGACACACAGTTTCAGGTCCACAACCATGGTCCAGTTCACAGGTCACCCCCCAGTCCGTATTCTTCCCATCGCCGGGTCACCAGATCTTCTATCTCGGGCAAGGTCTCCTCAGTGCATCTGGGCGGATATCTCCGGTTGCCCCAATCCTGCCGGATCGGGTGCTTGACCCAGTCGATGGTCCCGTCCACGAGCAGCTTGTTGTGGGGCGCCGCGCCGTATTTCAGCTCGTCCCGATAATCCAGGGGAAGGCTGGGATCCAGCGGTGAACCCGGGAACCCGGGGAAAACGATCACGTCGTCTTTCGGGTCCACCCGGTCCCGCAGGGCCAGCTCCAGCGCCCTGGGGCTCCGGATATCAACGTCCTCGTCCACCACCACGACCACTTTGGCGGTCTGCAGGGTCAGTGATGAACCGAACAGGGCGGCGGCCACCTGCCTGGCATGACCTTCGTACATCTTGCGTATCTTGATGACATAAACCGGCGCCGGTATCACATCCAGCACACCCGGGACCCCCGCTTTTTCCAGGTAATCCCAGATCAGGGGCGTCAAGGAATAGATGCCGGCAAATCCGCCCTCGCTGATCACCCCCGGCTTGGTTCCTTCGACCTGGCCGCGGAAAATGGGGTCATTGCGGTGGGTGATGCATTCCACCTGGACCACCGGACGTTTGCGCCTGGCCCCGTAGTAGCCGAACCACTCGCCGAATGGCCCTTCGTCCACGTAGGTGGCCGGGTCCGGCGACACGAAACCCTCAAACACGATCTCGGCCGAAGCCGGCACCTCCAGATCGGAAGTTTCACACCGGACCAGTTCCACCGCCTCCCGGCGCATGCCGCCCATGTAGGCATACTCACCGGGAGGATGCGCCAGGGGAGCGCTGGCGATAAAAGGCAGCACGTCGTCCCAGCCGTAAACAACGGCCACCGGCATGGGCCTGCCGACCTGCTGGTACTTTTGATAAACCTGCCCCCAATGCTGGTGCGGGATCAGGTACTTGGCCAGCTTATTTTTGCTGCTGATCATCCCGCGGTAAAGCCCGACATTCAATTCTTTCGTGTCCGGGTCCCGCACCACGACCCCGCAGAAGGTGTCGCTGTATCGGCCGCCGTCCAGTGGGTGCCATTTGGGGGCCGGAAACTGGAACAGGTCGATGTCATCCCCCTGGACGACATTTTCCTTTACCGGCCCGGTATCCACCCGCCGGGGTTCCACGGGGTGCTTGAATCTTTCCCTGACGATCTGAATCAACTCCTGGGGCGGCGTGTTTTTAGGTTGCCCCAGCATCAGCGCCACGCGGGAGCGCTTGGCAATGCCGTTGACCATGATTTTACGGCAGCGTGTCTGCCCGTAATCCTTTATGTTCTCGAACAGCAGCGCCGGTCCGCGCCGGGTCAGGACCCTGCGGGAGATTTCCGCCAGCTCCAGATCCCAATCCACCCGGGCCGTGATCCGTATCAATTCCCCTTCCGATTCAAGCTTTGCAATCCATTCCCTCAAGTCCCGGTATGCCATATCGTCAACCTCCATTTTCAATCAAACAACTTAGATCATAAGATCATTTTTTGACCCCTCTCCGAATGATCCGGAGCAAAGTGTCCAAGGATTCAAGGAGTCAAGTATTGGTAGTTCGTTCGCTGTCCGCTCGACCCCTTGAATCCTTGACCCCTTGAACCCTTTCTTTAAGCTTCCGGATAATGTCCTTTTGCAATGCGACCCTGTCGAGCTTCTGTCCTTCCGAGACCATGGGAAGCTTTTCAATCAGCTCCAATCTCTCCGGAAGCTTGAATGACGCAATATTATTGCGCTTCAGGAAGGAGACCATTTCCTCAAAAGTCAGGTGTTTTCCCCGGACAGGCACCACATAGGCGCAGGCACGCTCGCCCATGACCGGATCCGGCATCCCTATGATGGCCACCTCGGAGACAACCGGATGGGTCGCAAGTATTTTTTCAACCTCGGCCGGATAGATGTTCTGCCCCCCGCGGATAATGCAATCGGTCTTCCGGCCCACAATGACCAGATTGCCCTGCCCGTCAAAGCGGCCCAAATCGCCGGTTTTGTACCAGCCGTCTTCGGTCCATACTTTGCGAGTGGCCTCCGGGTCCCTGTAATAGCCGGAAACGAAACTGGGCCCTCTCATGAAGACCTCTCCGTCCTTGCCTTCCGGCACCTGGCGCCCGTTTTCATCGGCCAGCATGACTTCGTTGCCGCCGACAGGTTTTCCAACCGACGACAGGCGCACCTTCAGCGGTTCGTTCCAGCGGTGGCCCGTGGCAGCGCCCCCGTCCACGGACCCGTAGAACTGCACGACGGAACATCCCATCTTTTCTTCAACTTCCAGTCCCAGTTCATAGTTCAAGGCCGCGCCGGTGCAATAAATCAGGCGCAGGGACCCAAGATCGGACCTTTTAATCCCGGGATGTATCAACATCTTGGCCAGCATGGCCGGAACGACAAAAGCGACGGTGATCTTTTCCCTGTCTATCAGGTGGAAGGCCCCTTCAGCATCGAATTTTTCCATCATGACGACCTTGGCGGCCACCTGGGGGGCGCCGTAAATAACGGGAATGTTGGGCCCGATCCCGGGCGCAAAGGCCCCGAACACATCCGCCTGCGTAAAATTGAGCAGCTCGATCTTGTTCCTGCCGGCCCTGAGCTGCGAGCAGGATGGATACTCGACAAATTTCGGAAATCCCGTGCTCCCGGAGGTGCTCAGCACCAGGGAAAAATCCGTGGGGGGACACTTTTTCCCATCCAGGTAACCGGAAGGGTATTGATCTTCCAGGGGATGCTCAAGCATCCCTGCCAGCGCAACCGATCCGGCCGGCACATCATCACCGGTCACGAATACATGCCGCAGAGACGGCAGGGTCGAGCGGATTTCATGGATCATTTCAAAGTGGTCGAAATTGCGGAACTGCCCGGGGATCACGACACCGGCGGCACCCATCTGCCGGAGAAGGTATTCCATCTCCTTGTGGCGGAAAGCGGCCAATACCGGCAGGCAAAGAATGCCGGCTTTCTCGCAGGCGACCCGCAGGGTGAAAAGCTCGGCGCTGTTGGGCAGCTGAACCACCAGCATTTCGTCTTTTTCAAGGCCCATCCTGAGAAAGCCCAGGGCCAACCGGTCGATCCACTGTTTCGCCCGGGACCAGGTCAGCCGGACCCTGGAATCCACGAGACATTCTTCTTCCGGAAAATTCCGCGCGTTCTCATCCCAGATGTCACCGCTCGTCCTGGGATCCCACCAGCCTTCTTTATAGTATTTTTCTATCAGTTCCGGCGTATAACGGGTGGGCTTGGCCATAGGTCTACTCTCTTTCCGCTATGTCGTTGTTTCCACAGGTGCCGATGGATTGCGGCGCACAGCCTTTAAAAAAATCATGTTGACCATTTTTTCCTGGCCTTTTCCAAAAGCCCGGGACTTAAATCAACCACCTTCGGAAACTCGTCGATCCAGTCAAACGGTTTGCAGGCATCAATGATGGCCCTGGATGTGGTAAAAGAGCTTGCGGTTTTTCGTATGATGGGGTCCAGCCTCGAACCGGCCGTTCCGCGAATGATGTCGATGTCTTTTTCAGGGTCCGACCGGAACGCCATGGCCCACACGACATCGTCCATGTTCGTAGGGTCGATGTCCTCGTCCACCACCACCACGTATCGGCCCATAAAGGCGGCCACCTCGGTCTGTGCGGCCATGAGGCCCGCCCGCCTGGCGTGGCCGGGATATCTCTGTTTCAGGGAAATGATGATAAACATCCTTTCGGCCGCATCGCTCAGCCATACCCCCTGAATGTCCGAAATGCCGGCTTTTTCCAGCTCGTTGTGCAGCTCGGCGCTCCGGAAAGCCCCCCGCATGCAGGCGTGGTCACTGGGCGGTCTCCCGGGACAGGAGCCCAGCATGATCGGCTTGTTGCGGAAATAGACGCGCTCGATCTCTATGATGGGCGCAGGCATTTCACTGCCGCCGTAGTGACCGGTCCACTCCCCGAAGGGCCCTTCGACCCTGGTTTTTCCGGGAGGACACCAGCCGACAATCACGATCTCGCTGTTGGTCGGAATCGGAAGCCCGGTGACCTCTTCTTCGATCACATCGACGGGGTGGCCGTCAATGGCGCCGATCCAGTTGTATTCGGGACCGTTCACCGGCAGGCTGCCGATCCCGAAAAAAAGCGGGTGGTCCCCGCAGACCACCGCCACCGGGCAGGCCTGGCCCCGGTCGTGGTATTTTTGATAGTGGAGCATTCCGTGATGGCCCGGCACACAGAAGAGTCCGGCGGTTTTTTCATCGTGCACGGCGATCCGGTAGGTGCCGAGGTTGATTTCGCCCGTATCCGGGTCCCTGGTGATCACCGCGTCGGCCGTCCCGAAGTACCTTCCCCCGTCGTGCTCGTGCCACTTGGGAACCGGAAATTCAAAAAGGTTGACCTCCCGGCCGGACCGGATGTTTTCCAGCACCGGCCCGCTGCCGACGATGCGGGGGGGGAAATTGGAAAGTTCGGCTTCCCATTGGGGGATTTTATGGCGCAGGATTTTCACCAGCTCGTTTTCGCCCACTTGCGGCAGATGAAATGACAGGGCCACCCGGCTGGCGGATTTGAGCGGCCTGGTGAGAATTCGAAAGCCTTCCGGATAATCTTTGATGTGATTGAAAAGGAAGGCCGACGAGTCTTTGCCGCAGACCCTGGGGCTCAAAATCGCCCCGATTTCCAGGTCCCAGTCGGCGCCGTCGATCTTTCTCAACTCTCCCATGGTTTCCACCTTGCGCATCCACGCCCTGAGGTCTTCCATTATTCGTCTCCCTGTCCCAAGATTTGCAAAGGCCCTGCTTTCAGCCCTTTCATTTGTCTTTGCTGCCGGCCGCAGGCGGCAGGATGATCCGTTGTCCGGCCAGCTTTTCTCCGGTCACGAAATAGTCCCCTTGCACCGCAAGGTCAGCTTCCTCACGGTTCTCCGGACTCCAGTCTCCCAGCTCATATCCGAACCACGGGGCCTTGGGTTTCAGCCTGGGCAATCCCATTTCTTCCCATATTTTTTTTGCCTTTTCCATATATTCTTTCCTGGGCAAAGACACCGGCGGATAGTCCCAGTTCCGGGTCGCATTGATCAGGATGGCCGAAGCGCCGCCGGGGCCGGGATATCTGCGTTCGTCATCCGAAGCATCGCCGGGCGCGCCGGACGGATCAAGGGCCGTGGTTCTGCCCTCGACAATGCGGATGTCCCGGTGGGGCTGCACGCGGAAACTGAGGGCCCAGTTGACCGAGTCCGCATCCCGCGGGTCGATGTCGTCATCCACCACGATGGAAAATTTGGGCGTGTTGGCCGCCAGGGTCACCGACCCGTACAGCGCCTGCCATGTTTCACTCTGATGGCTTTTGCCCATCTGAATCACGGCATAGAGCGCCGAACCGGCGGTCTCATGAAAGCCCACATCCAGCACGGACGGGAGGTTTGAATCGTATCTGAGATACTTGAACAAGGTGGCTTCGTAGCCGACCTGCCTCAGTTTGCTGCTCTCGCTGGGGGGAAACTGGCTGATAAAGGCGTTGTAAATGGCGTCTTTGCGATGGGTGATGGCGGTAACAACGAAATAAGGGCTGATAAGCTCCGATCCCATGTAGCCGCTGAACTCTCCGAAAGGGGCTTCCCGTTCCATGGAATCGGTGGGCAGCAGGCCTTCGATGACAATCTCCGCCGTGGCCGGAACCTCGATGTCAACGGTTTTGCATTTGACCAGTTCCACGGGTTGACCGGCCAGACCGCCGGAAACCGAGTATTCATCCAGGTCATAAGGCAGCTTGGCTGCGGAGGTATAACCGATATTCGGGCTGGCGCCGATGACGATGGCCGCCTGCAGCGGAATGCCTTTTTCGCGGCATTTGTCCCAGTGTTTACGGATATGCTGCCCGACCTGGCTGCAGATGCCCAGCCGGGTCGGGCTCTTGACCATGGCCCGGTAGTTGCCGACATTGACCCGCCCCGTATCCGGGTCTTTGGTGACCCAGTTGGCACAGGTCAGATACGGCGCATTATCCAGTCCCGGCGTGGAGATGGGTATGGGAAACTCCTCCAGGCCGCCGTGCTCGCACAAGGAAGCCCTCAGGTGCACCTCCTCCTGGCAGGGGCCGCTTTCGACCCTTTTGGGCGGGATGGGATTAAGCTGGGCCTTGGTCCAGCGCTCCATAATCTCGGACGGCCCGCACATCATGCCGATGGCATAGATCTGCCGGGAAGCGGCATGGGAGGCGACCAGGGCGGGAACGGTATATTTGCGGCCTTTCGCGTCGGTAACGTTTTCGAAAAGAAAGGCTTTCCGGTCATCCTCGGCAAGTCCCCGGAACTGCCATCGCACCAGGGGCATCAGTTCGGTGTCCTTGTTGATCGGTCTGCCGACCCGGACCAGCTTGTTGTTGGCCTCCAGGGCGGCAATGTGTTCTCTGAGATCCCGGTAATATGCCATTTGCTTCCTCCTTTTTTTTCAGGAACTTATAGCAAGCGTCAAGCTGTTGGTCAACATAAAAATTGCATAAAAACTGCTTTGAATGAGCCGGATTTTCTGATATACGATCCTTTAAGTGAAATTATCCATAAAGAAGGGAGAACAATCAATGAAATTTAAACGCACTGGGCCTCTTTTATCGCTGATCCTCATATTTATATGGGCTGTGCCGCTTTTCGGGGCCGTAGAGTGGAACCTTAAAGCCAGGATAAAACTGAATGCGCCCCCCCTTGATGTCGCCGTTTCCCTTGATGACCAATGGGTGTTTATCCTTAACGGTAACGGCGAGGTGCTGGTTTACGCAAAAGACGGCGCACTGGAAGGCCGGATCACAGTCGGCAAACACATCGATCACATCAAGGTCGGCCCGCAGGAAAACCTCTTGTATCTGAGCAGTCGCGAGCGGCAGACCATCGAGATCGCCGAGCTTGACTTCATCCGGAGAATCAATACGGACAGCTCGCCATTCCAGGGGCCGGCCGATGCGCCGGTGGTCGTCGCTGTTTTTAACGATTTTGAATGACCTTATTGTGCAGGGCTTGTGCCCTTACTCAAGCAGGTGCTTGAGCAGTATCCGAAAACGGTAAAACTTGCTTTTAAAAATTTTCCCTTGAGAAACCATCAGTTTGCTTTCATGGCGGCCGTGGCCGCCATGGCCGCGGAAAGCCAGGGGAAATTCTGGGAATTTCATGACCTGCTTTTCAAAGACTTCGACAAATTAAACGACCGGAAGTTTACGGAAATCGCCGGCGCCCTGAATCTGGATCAGAGCGCCTGGCAGGAGAAAATGAAAGACCCCCGGATATCCGATCTGATCCGTCAGGATTTTACCGAAGGCGTCAAATCCGGGGTCAGGGGAACGCCCAGCGTATTTATCAACGGGCGCCTGTTAAAAAATCGATCCATGGCCGGATTCCGGGCCATGATCGACAAGGAGCTGAACTCTAAAAACCGGAAAGAGTAAACCGGCCCTATTTTTCCGGAAACCCGTAAGCGGCCCAGTTCTTCAGGACCTTCTCCTGCGTTTCCTTAGAGTATGCCGTGGCAAAGGACGTCAGCGCCGGGATCTCCTCCTTGTCCCAGTTGACCGGCCAGGTGCAGTCAAAGTACGCTTTGGCGCCCATGCCCAGCCGCCTTTCGGCCAGCGGAAAATGCGGGTCCAGCGGGTTGGTGGTTTCATGCTCCAGCCGGATAATGCCCTTGTACGGGTGGCAGCGGGTGCTCAGGGTGTGCATCACTTCCTTCCAGGAGTGAGGGTCCACATCATCCGGCACCACGATGAGCAGCGGCAGCACAAAACCGGCCGGCGACCCGAAAACGTTATGCGCGATCGTGGCCGCCACATTGGCGTACGGCACCCGGGTGGCCACCACGGCCAATGCGCCGGCCGATTCCGGGTAGAACCACACGCCGGTAATGGGCAACCCCCTGCTGCGCAGCTCCCGCTCCATCTGGGCGCTCTTGCTGATGCACATGTTGGCATGGGTCTCGGTCACCGGCACGCCCTCGCAGGACATGGTAAAGATCGGGTCGTTGCGATGGGTAATGGCCGTGACGGTCACCACCGGCCGAAGCGCGCGATCCGACGCCCGGTAGCCGGTGTACTCCCCGAAGGGCCCCTCTTCCATCCGTTCCTTGGGATACACTTTCCCCTCGATGACCAGCTCGGAGGTGGCCGGAACATACAGATCAACGGTTTCGCAGCGGACCAGTTCAATGGGCTTTCCCCGCATGGCCCCGGCCATGTCCGCCTCGTTGACATAAGGCGGGAAAAAGGTGGTGGCGGCAAAGGTGCACATGGGCTCCGGTCCGACGGCGATGGCGATCTCCATAGGCTGGTTGCGGGCTTCATATTTCTGATAGTACATCTGCCCGATATGCTGGTTCAGGTTGATCAGGATGCCGATTTTATTCCTGTCCTGGATCATGCCGCGATACATTCCCCAGTTGACCCAGTCGCTGTCCGGGTCCTTGGTGACGTTGATATGCCAGGTGCACAGGTATCTTCCGCCGTCTCCGGCATGGATAAACGGTGCGGGCAGCGAGAACAGGTCCACCTGGTCCCCCAGGATAATGTTTTCCTTGCAGGGGCCGCTTTTGACGATTATGGGCTTGATCGGGTTCTGCGCCCGCTTGAGAAACTCCGCCTTCAGGGTCTGCAGGGAAGCGTCCGAAGGCAGATCCATGCCCACGGCCACCCGCCGGATAGCGCTCATCAGGCCTCCGGCCACCCGCCAGTTCGGATAATCTTTAACGTTGTTAAACAGCACGGCCGGAAAACCCTGTTCGTTGATGCGTCGACCGATGGCGCCCATTTCCTCGTTCCAGTCCACTTCCTGGGCAACATGAACCAGATCGCCCGTTTCATCCAGTTTCTTGAGGTATGCTCTCAGATCATCAAATGGCATGGTTTGTCGTCCCCCTGTAAATTATTTTCGTTCGTTACAACAGCCGATCCAACCGGCACTGCATATCACCGGTCGGCATGGGTGTCAAGGTTTTTGGCCCGGTCAGTGCATCAACTTCATGCACAATTTTTATGAATTGACAGCATTGAAAGTTTCGTGATAGGCAAAGCTCTCATCTTGATTTTTTATGGAGGGTCAAATGTTCGACGTTCACTTCCACTGGTACCCGAAGGATCTTTTGGAACTTGCGCGCAAGGCCTACCCCCAGCACCATTTCCTGCGTCTTCCCTTTGAGGATACCGAAGCCGGCTTGCGGTACATGGATGCCCACGGCATCCGGACCGCCCTGGTGGACTGGGGCGCTCACCTGGACTTTTTACTGGACGCGTATCCCGCCGGTCGCAGCGAGGGTTGCCGGGTGCTCAACGAACGCGCGGCCGAACTCACCCGGACCCACCCCGGCCGTTTTCTGTTCTGCGCTGCCGTTGACGCTCTGGCCGGTGAGCGGGCAGTGTCCGGGCTTGAAGGCGCAGTCGGGGATTTTGGCGCCGCCGCCCTGGGGATGCAGGCCTGCTTTGTCAAAAACGGACGGACGGTCTTTCCCCATGATAAATCCTTCTGGCCCCTTTATGCCAAAGCCGAACAGCTGGGGCTGCCTGTTTTTGTTCACCCCATGCCCCCGCCCTACTGGCCGGATCTGCCCGCCGAGGTTCATTTTATGGGATCGGACTGGGGGTTTCTTCTCGGCAACCTGCTGGCAATCAACCTCATGGCCGGCGCCGGCGTATTCGATGCCTTTCCGAAATTGTCTTTTATATTTTGTCAACTTGGTGGCTTTTTCCCCGTTGCCCTGGGGCGCTCCGACCTGGGCTGGGACATGCAGCGCGACATCCCGATTCGGAACGCGGCTTCCCCGGACATAAAGCTCGTCAGGCTGCGGGACTATGCCGGACGATTTTTCGTGGACATCCACTCCATGGATGCGGCGGCCATACGGTGCGCGGCCGATACCATCGGGGCCGATCACATTCTTTTTTCCACCGACTTTCCCATCACCTCGGTCCGCATGGGAGCGCAGTGGCACCTGGAGCAGGTCCGAAAAGCCGACCTGGGGCAAGAGGCCACCCGGGCCATCATCAGCCGCAATGCGTTGAGCCTTTTCCCCACGGCCGGGAAAGGGTGATTATCCTGGGCCGTCTATTTTAATTGTAGTTCTTCTTTCACATCCTTCAGCAAAGTGTTAATTTCCTTAACCATATTTTCTGAAGGTGCTGTTTTGCCGTCGCCAATCTCAACACGCAGACGAAACCGAATCGGTAAGCCAGTTTTCTTGATTTCCAGAAGCTTAGGAACGATGTCTCCCAGATCTTGAATCTGTGATGGTTCGAGATCAGCTTCCGCACAAAGCATCATGCCCGTAGGCGGCGGGGGCGGAGGAGGGACATCCTGCGGTTTCAGGATGATGGACTGCGCGGATGGAAAATCACAAGGCCAAGCGGCTGAGCTTTCCGATAGTTTGATAAAGCGCGCCTGCAAGGCGCCGCCGATGACTTCCCTGATCGTTTTCCAGGGCAGCGTCTTGTTCCCCCTGACGGATAGCGCCGAAGAGACTGATAATCCCGAGGCGTAACCGCCCTTCCAGGCGCCCGGCAGGTTCTCCGGCAGGATCTCCGCAGCAGCGATGATCGCCGGCGGATGAGATAGCTTGGCATCGGCGTTCAATACGCCGGGCGGTATGGGTTCGCCGAGGATGCTGGCCGGTCCGGACAGGAGCCACAAAATTCCGCTTTCCACCGCCGAGGCGACGGCCTTTTCCACGATTCCCTCGCCGGCCTTCGGAACAGGGAGAGATTCCAGGTATCCATCCCGGTCGATCTTAACAACGTTCTCACCGCTGAAGTAGTCACACACGGCCTTAACCGTGATTTCATCTGATGTCCACAAACCGGGCAAGGTGTTGGGGGCCAGAAGCGATGGCGGGATCTCGCCCAATTCCGCTCCCTTGGGCAGCACAAGTTCAAGCGCCGGATCATTCAGGACAATTTCATCGGGCTTGGTCATCCACCAGGTACGGGATGTGCCGTCCGGACGGACAAGTCGCAGGACAAAGATCCCTTTCCCGCAACCTTCCGCCAGGGTGCTGAGGATGGCGCTGGCCTTGATCATCTTTGGCAGGTGCGGAAGCTGGGCAAACGCCCCTGAAAGATCCTTGACCCGCCGGGATGTCTCTTTCGGCCGCCAAAGATTGTAAGGTCCGTCGGGCAAGAGGGCCTCGGCGGTGACGGGCGTGTCCTGCATACGGCTTCGCTGGTCTGCCTTGATGATGTTGAAGTGCGGTTCATCCGTGACGGTGATTTTGAAGGCCTGCGCTTCATCTTTCTCCGAAACCGTTATGACGATGCACCATGACTGACGGATCGCATCCGGGATGCGGCCCTTGGCCTTGTCGATGTTGATGGACAGCGTCTGCGCCCTGGCCGGATCGACGTGACCGTCTTTCTGCTGCCGCTTGATCTCTTCCCGCACTCCTTCCCATCCCAGATAGTCGCGTACGCGAGCCGAGGCCAGTTCCAATCCATCCCTGGAAGGTGCGACCAGAACGACCGCATTGCGGAATACGCGGGGCTTATCCGGTCCCGTCGTCTCGTCCAGGAACCGCTTGGCCTCCGGGCTCGGTTTGCCCGACTCGGATGCCGCCCCGGGTCCTAAGACGGCGTAATGGAAGGCGCCGTTGTCTTCAACATCCTTGGAACGTATCGGGAGCGTATGGGGATGAACCCCCGCGGCAGATGCATTTGCCGTTAGGGATTTAAGTTTGCCGATGTCGTCCAGCAGCCGGGCACGGACAGTGTCATCATGGATGTTTTTCGCCGCGACGACGTGCATCTGATTGAGGTTGGGGCGGTTGCCGAGCCGCCATGTTCCGGGAAGCTGTCCCTCGGTCGTGGTTGTATGGAGGTCATCAAGCCAGTAGCTCGTCTGCGCCCAACGGGCGAGCCCCTTTTCCAGCTCGATTTTATCCGGGCGGGTCGATCCCAGCAGTACCAGAAGTTCTCTTGTTCTGGCCGTCTGGCCGATGGGCTGGGAATGAAGAAAGGTTGCCACGACTGCCTGCTCGACTTCACGAAACTTCAAGCCCACTGACTCGAGCTGAATCCGTTTGGCCTGCTCGAATTCGTTGTCCAGGATGCCGGTCCATGCCTGTTTCTTCCCCTCGGTTTCCTCGGTGTCGGCAACGGTGACCATTTCCCGGAGGGCCTCCGACAATCCCTCGTTTTCCTGAGCGTTGAGAAACACGGCCGGCCCGATGAGGGGGGATTTGTCCCACTTTTCCGCCTCCCGCAACGCCAGGGCAAAGGTCCGCAATACACCCCGGGTCCGCTGAAAACGGGCCAACTGCGTCCATTTGGAGTAGAGGACTTCAGTGAGATCAGGATGGAAGGGGTAACTGTCCAGGAATCGCTGTTCTGCATTCGCCCCTTGTTTGGCGGTCTGCTCGTCGACGGCCGTGATGCCTTTGAGGGCCGCGACGACATGCTGGCGGAAGACCGCGCGATCCTTGAGGGATTCTGGTTTGAAGAAACGCCGACGCAGGACCTCGGCCACATCCTCCTTGACTACCGGCTCCACGGCCTCCTCCCGCTGACGCTGGAAAATGTCATAAAGCTCAGCCTGGATCTCTCGTCCCAGGGTATCGCTCTTGCGCGGGTCCGTTGCCAACAGCGATGCCACGAGGCAGCAGCGATCTACCTTGACCGCCGCCTGGGTCAGGTACTGGAAGAAGTTCTGGAGTCGGACCCGCCATTCGCGGTTCTGAGCGACCTTCTCACGGGCATACATCAGCACTTCGTCGATCAGCACGAGGGTCCCAAGTCCATCCTTGCCGGGAATCTCCAACAGCTCGGTGAGCAGATTTTCTGCCGGCGCCGTCTCTCGCTCCTCCGCCAGGCCTTCGGCATGCAGAACCTTCAGACCCGCCTCACCCGCCAGTTGCCAGGCCAGGACGCTCCAGGGCTGTTTCAGCGTTCGCGCTTTACCGTCGGGCGAGAAGATCTCCATTCCCTTTTCCACGTCCAGTTTGTCGAAGCATAGGGCAGCCACACGGCACCGGGGAGGCCTTTGGCCGATGTCCTGGATGAACTCCTCCACCGCGGGCATTTTCGGCAGCTTCTGCGGGTCATGGACGAGATGCCGGAGTGTGATCAGGGTGTGGGTCTTTCCCCCGCCGTAGGTCAGCTCCAATTGGCGGACAGCCTTGTCGTTCTTGCCGGCAAGGCGCAGCACCACGTCCCGGACCAGGCGCCGGAGGTTGAAGGTGGGAAACGTGAGGGCGAAGAACTGTTCCGGATCTTCGTAAACCTTCCGTTTTCCGCGCTGCATCACGACGTCGTAGAGATCGGCGGCGAACAGGTGCAGCGGCAGATCGCCGGAGCGGAGATCGTCGCGGAGCTTCACCACTTCATGCCAGGGCTTCCAGGGGAGCTTAGTCATCGGTCTTTTCCTCCACAGGTTATTCAAACAAAAAATCCATTGTCATGATCCATCTCCGTCAAAGGCCAGGGCCGCCTGACGATCATCCTTGACGGCGCCTTTGGCCTGGATGTGGTTGCTGATGGATTCAAGCAGCGATCTTTCCTCGCTGCCGGCGGGCGACAGCTCGATGAGCGACTGCAGTAGCCGTCTGAAAAGTTCCTGACGCCGCAGGCCATTTTCGTCGAGATACTCGTCTACCTTGTGAAGGTCGCCCGCCTTCCAGAGGTGCATCATGCGGTGGACGCGGTCGATAAGCGGGACGGGCTTGCCCCCGGGCGCCTCGAATCCCAGGGAGCGTCCTTTCCTCTGCGCCCAGGTTTTGAGTTTCACTTTACTGCCCGATTCCTCGACTGCCTCCGGGTCCGCCGCCGCATCGGCATTGACCGCTTCGTCCGATTCTTCTGCCGATTTTCCCCTGGTGAAGCCAATGAGATCCCATGTGTCTGCAAGTTCCTTATCCGAAACCCCGCAGGAGACGGCATATAGAATGCACGCCCCGGCCGGGGCTTCCTCCATGCCGAAGTCATGACGGTGGAGCAGGTAGTAGGCCGTCGGCTCATCCAGGCGGTCAGGCCAGGCCTCTGTGCCTGGCATAGGATGACAGGCAGGGACGCCTGTCCCACTCCCTGTCCTACTCACTGTCCCACTCCCTGTCCCACTTTCACCAGTTAGGACGCGGCCGACCACGAAATCCACAACCATGCGGCGGACATGGGTGAGGAACTCGCTGACCGCCATTGGCCCCGGCTCGTTGGCCTTTCGGACGACGGGATGCCTGCTGTAGGCCTCCAGCGCCGGGCCCGTTGCCGCCCAGACGAAGTCGGGACCCCGGATGCCGGCGTCCCAAAACTCCCGGAGCTGTTCCCGGATCTTCCGGCGCATCTCATCCAAAACCTGATTGTCCCAGCCGGGCTTGGCCCACTCTGGGCGTTTCCTGCAGACGAGCCAGACGGAGGAGGCAAGCGCCGCCGACGTTTTAGCACGCATCCGGGTGCTCATTTCCGTCTGGATCGGCCAACTGCCTTCCACGATAAAACCCGCCCGGATCAGGGCCGAGACAAGCGTTTCCCAGGCGTCA